>NZ_JBSFIA010000104.1:0-1132 GCF_053597355.1 Streptomyces sp. NPDC001443 | reverse complement strand
TGGTTCGTGGGATGGGGTCGTTTTTCAAGGAGTGTGGGCATGGGCGGTCGCGGTGGCCGCGGTGTCCGCACTTGTACAAGATCCGGTTTCGTACGGCGGCGGGGGCTCAGTCGGAGGAGTCGGGGTTCGCGACGCAGGACGCTGCGGTGGAGCGTTTGGTGGAGCTCTACAAGCTGCGGAAGGCGGCGCCGGCGGGGCGGTCGAAGGCGGAGCGGATCGCGAAGTACGGGGCGATGCGGTTCGAGCAGTACGCGGCTGAGTGGAAGGCCGGGCAGCGGGACCTGGCGCCGGCGTCGGTGCGCCATCTGGAGTCGCTGCTGGCGATCCATCTGGTGCCGTTGCTGGGGAGCCGGCGGATGGACACCTTCGACCACAAGGTGGTCGAGGGGTTCGTGCGGGACATGGAGAGCAACGGGGTGGGGCTGGCCGCGCAGGCCAACGCGTTCGACAAGTTGCGGGCGATCCTGCTGGACGCGAACCGGCTCGGGCTGTACGACGACAATCCCGTCGAGGGCGTGAAGCAGCCGCAGTACGACCCCAAGCGGGTCGTCATTCCCTCGCCCGGGCAGCTGCGGGGACTGCGGAGTGCGGGGGATGACGCGTTCCGTCTGGTCGTGGCGCTGATGAGCGGGTGCGGGATGCGCAACGGGGAGGCGTTCGCGGTCAACGTGAACAACATCGTCGCCGACGATGTCTACCGGATCACGGAGCAGGTCAACCGCACCACGAACGACTACGCCAGGCTCAAGCACCGCAAGGCGGGCGAGCACCGCGACGTGCCCCTGCCCGCCCACGTCAAAGAGACCATCGAGTGGTTCACGGAAAAGCACGGGACGGTCGAGGGCTATCTCCTGCGTCATCCCGGCGACCCGGCGCGGCCGTTCCCGCACTACCACATCGCCAATCAGTGGCGGCGGATGAAACAGAGCGGCCGCCTCGAGATCCCGGACGGGATGGTCGTCTACAGCCTGCGCCACTTCTTCGCGTCGAACTGCCTGACCCACGGCATACCCATCACCGACGTCGCCGAGTGGATGGGCCACAAGACCATCGCCGTCACCTTCGAGATCTACCGCCACCTCATGCCCGGCTCCCTGAGCAAGGCAGCCAAACTCCTCAACCACGACCTCAC
>NZ_JBSFIA010000103.1:0-1195 GCF_053597355.1 Streptomyces sp. NPDC001443 | reverse complement strand
AACACAGTGGACGCGAGCAACTGAGGACAAGCCCTCGGCCTATTAGTACCGGTCACCTCCACCCATTACTGGGCTTCCAGATCCGGCCTATCAACCCAGTCGTCTACTGGGAGCCTTACCCCATCAAGTGGGTGGGAATACTCATCTCGAAGCAGGCTTCCCGCTTAGATGCTTTCAGCGGTTATCCCTCCCGAACGTAGCCAACCAGCCATGCCCTTGGCAGAACAACTGGCACACCAGAGGTTCGTCCGTCCCGGTCCTCTCGTACTAGGGACAGCCCTTCTCAATATTCCTGCGCGCGCAGCGGATAGGGACCGAACTGTCTCACGACGTTCTAAACCCAGCTCGCGTACCGCTTTAATGGGCGAACAGCCCAACCCTTGGGACCGACTCCAGCCCCAGGATGCGACGAGCCGACATCGAGGTGCCAAACCATCCCGTCGATATGGACTCTTGGGGAAGATCAGCCTGTTATCCCCGGGGTACCTTTTATCCGTTGAGCGACGGCGCTTCCACAAGCCACCGCCGGATCACTAGTCCCGACTTTCGTCCCTGCTCGACCCGTCGGTCTCACAGTCAAGCTCCCTTGTGCACTTACACTCAACACCTGATTGCCAACCAGGCTGAGGGAACCTTTGGGCGCCTCCGTTACTCTTTAGGAGGCAACCGCCCCAGTTAAACTACCCATCAGACACTGTCCCTGATCCGGATCACGGACCCAGGTTAGACATCCAGCACGACCAGACTGGTATTTCAACGACGACTCCACCCGAACTGGCGTCCGAGCTTCACAGTCTCCCAGCTATCCTACACAAGCCGAACCGAACACCAATATCAAACTGTAGTAAAGGTCCCGGGGTCTTTCCGTCCTGCTGCGCGAAACGAGCATCTTTACTCGTAGTGCAATTTCACCGGGCCTATGGTTGAGACAGTCGAGAAGTCGTTACGCCATTCGTGCAGGTCGGAACTTACCCGACAAGGAATTTCGCTACCTTAGGATGGTTATAGTTACCACCGCCGTTTACTGGCGCTTAAGTTCTCAGCTTCGCCAAACCGAAGTTTGACTAACCGGTCCCCTTAACGTTCCAGCACCGGGCAGGCGTCAGTCCGTATACATCGCCTTACGGCTTCGCACGGACCTGTGTTTTTAGTAAACAGTCGCTTCTCGCTGGTCTCTGCGGCCACCCCCAGCTCA
>NZ_JBSFIA010000102.1:0-1199 GCF_053597355.1 Streptomyces sp. NPDC001443 | reverse complement strand
GACGAGTCCCTGCCGGTGGCGGCGCGGCTGGCGGCGGCGCTGACGCCGGAGGTGGACGAGGTGCTGGCCCGTCATCCGCTGCGTGAACTGCTCACCGCCTCGGCCCCGTTGCCGCTGCTGGTGGAGCGTGAGCGGGCCCTGTACGGCGCCTGGTACGAGTTCTTCCCCCGTTCCGAGGGCACTCCCACCCAGCCGCACGGCACCTTCCGCACCGCCGCCCGCCGGCTGCCCGCGATCGCCGCGATGGGCTTCGACGTCGTCTACCTCCCGCCGATCCACCCCATCGGCACCACCTACCGCAAGGGCCCCAACAACACCCTGTCCGCCGCCCCCGAGGACGTCGGCGTGCCCTGGGCGATCGGCTCCCCCGAGGGCGGGCACGACGCCGTCCACCCCGCCCTGGGCACCCTGGAGGACTTCGACCACTTCGTCCGCCGGGCCCGCGAGGAGGGCCTGGAGATCGCCCTCGACTTCGCCCTGCAGTGCTCGCCCGACCACCCCTGGGTGGACAAGCACCCGCAGTGGTTCAACCACCGCGCGGACGGCACCATCGCCCACGCCGAGAACCCGCCGAAGAAGTACCAGGACATCTACCCCATCGCGTTCGACGCCGACATGGACGGCCTGGTCGCCGAGACCGTACGCGTCCTGCGCCACTGGACGGACCACGGCGTGCGGATCTTCCGCGTCGACAACCCCCACACCAAACCGGTCGTCTTCTGGGAACGGGTGATCGGCGAGATCAACGCGGCCGACCCGGACGTCATCTTCCTCGCCGAGGCGTTCACCCGCCCCGCGATGATGCGCACCCTGGGCGAGATCGGCTTCCAGCAGTCCTACACCTACTTCACCTGGCGCACCACCAAGCAGGAACTCACCGACTACCTCACCGAACTCTCCGGTGAGACGGCCGCCTGCATGCGGCCGAACCTGTTCGTCAACACCCCCGACATCCTGCACGCCTACCTCCAGGACGGCGGCCGTCCCGCCTTCGAGGTCCGCGCCGTCCTCGCCGCCACCCTCTCCCCCACCTGGGGCGTCTACAGCGGCTACGAACTGTGCGAGAACACCCCCCTGCGCCCCGGCAGCGAGGAGTACCTCGACTCCGAGAAGTACCAGCTGCGCCCCCGCGACTGGGAGGCCGCCGCCCGCGAGGGCCGCACCATCGCCCCCCTGCTCACCCGCCTCAACGACATCCG
>NZ_JBSFIA010000101.1:0-1609 GCF_053597355.1 Streptomyces sp. NPDC001443 | reverse complement strand
GACATAAGGTGTCACTTCAATGTGCGTGATCTTGCGTCGGTTTGAGCTGCTGGCACTCGTCTTGGTGAGCGAATAGTTCCCGGACGGCTTGTGGAGACTCGCGCGAGTAGTGCCGCCAGCCCTTGAGGAGGACGGGAAGCCATCCGCCCTGTGTCCCTCGGTGATGATGGGGTTGTTGGAGGTCGATGGTGCACACGTGATGGAAGTCAAAGAGCTTGCGCGGACAGTGTGAAAGCACAAATCAACTGTGATCACCGAGACCCAGTATCACTGTTAAACACCTCGTCAAGGAAGCGGCAGCCTCCGAGGTCATCGCTTTGCTGGCTGTCTGGTCCTGGCCAGGTTGTTGCTGTGCTTCGTCAGCAGCGGAACCTGTCTGCAGGTGTGCGTCTTAAAGTGCGCGGCTGGTCCGAGCGGCGGGTGCCATCAGCAGTCCGCACAGGGCGTCCTCCAGCTCCTCAGCGGTGTCCGACCAGGAACGTCCCGACGGTGCCACACCACTGGCCAAGTCACGTTCCCGGTCGGCGCAGGTGTAGACGATGAGGGTGCTCGCCATCTCACCGCGTCGTCGGCGGATCGTCGGTGGGAGTCCGTCCAGGCAGCGCTCCAGGCCGCGTACCACAGCACCAAGAGCTGGACGGGTTAGTGCGTCCTCCGTGATGAATTCTCGAGCCGCTGGATCAGTGAGTACCTGGGCAGCGCACCGAGCCTGCCAGGAGGGTGCGCCCAGAGCCTCCAAGTGCTCAGTCACGGGCCGCACCAGACATCGGACCCACTCCCGCAGATCAGAGCAGTCGGCTATTTCCGCAACGTAGCGGCTGCGTAGCACGTCGACCGGCCCGGCATGTCGGGTCATGACTGCACGCATCATGTCGAGTCGTGTGCCGAAGTGGTAGTTGACAGCAGTGACATTGCCCTGTCCTGCCGCTTCCCCGATTTGCCGGTTGGATACGGTGGCCAGCCCCTTTTCCGCGTAGAGTTGTTCCGCAGCGATGAGTATCGCTTCACGGGTGACGGCCGAGCGGGCGTTGCGGCGTGAACCGCTGGCGGTTACCACGTGTCCGGCATCTCGTGCGAGCAAAAGGTAGGCAGGCTCTCGCTGGGCATCGGTTCACTGCCTCTACCGGTGCTTCGAACGTGATGTCTGCCGATATCGCCACTACGTACTGTTCGTTTCGTTTCGGCCTGACGAGGCGCACGAGCGGTGGAGTTCTCGTACATGGTCACGGCCTCCTTCGTAAGCGATCGGGTGTGGTGTCGGATCGACAGAACGCCAGGCACGGCAGGTCACAGTCGAGCACGAAACAGCGTCCAGCCAACGAATATCTGGCGCCTGGCTCGCCTGCAGAGGCCTCCTCTGCGGTCCTCTTGACTCCGACATCTCACTGCGCGGAAGTATGCATGATACACATCGAGTGCATCGGCCACATACCCCTCCTCGCCCACGGTCGGCTGGTGAGCGTGGCGGGCAGCGACAGCCCTGGGCGAGCGGACAGAAGAGGTAAGCACGCTCCGCATCGTCCGCGCCTTTCAGCTCGGCGTGGCGAGGTTTCGTGTGGGCGCGGCACATGGCGGCACCTATGTACAGCCTGCCTGAAGCGGCTACGTT
>NZ_JBSFIA010000099.1:0-1835 GCF_053597355.1 Streptomyces sp. NPDC001443 | reverse complement strand
CCCCCCGTTACCTTTTTCATGGCTCCGCAATGGGGCCTCCGGCCTTCGGGTCCGGCATGACTTCCCCCTCCTGTTGTTGATGATCCGGGGGGTGGTGTCACCGGGCCCGGAGGCATCGACGGACCGCTGATGAGGGGCTTGAGCACCGGCTTCACCCGGGCCGGAAGAGCTCTCCGTAACGTGGATGTGGCAGCTCGGTGCCGTGGCAGGCCGGACGAAAGCGTGATGGAGGGGCCTGCGCGTGATCGACACCGGCGACATCGACGTCTTCCTCGGCCTGGACGTCGGCAAGGGCGAACACCACGCCACCGCTGTCACCCCGGCCGGGAAGAAGGCGTTCGACAAGCGGCTGCCCAACACCGAGCCCAGGCTCCGTGAGCTGTTCGCGAAGCTGCAGGCCAAGCACGGAACGGTGCTGGTCGTGGTCGATCAGCCGGCCTCGATCGGGGCCCTGCCGCTGGCAGTCGCGCGGGACATGGGCTGCCCGGTCGCCTACCTGCCCGGCCTGACGATGCGACGGATCGCCGACCTCTACCCGGGTGAGGCCAAGACCGACGCGAAGGACGCGTTCATCATCGCCGACGCAGCCCGCGCGATGCCCCACACGCTGCGGGCCATCGACGGCGAGGACGAGATGATCGCCGAGCTGGAGATGATCGTCGGGTTCGACGACGACCTCGCCGGAGAGGCCACCAGGGTCGCGAACCGGCTGCACGGCCTGCTGACCCAGATCCACCCCTCGCTGGAACGGGTGCTGGGTCCACGGCTGCAGCACCCGGCCGTCCTCACACTGCTGGAACGGTTCGGGTCACCGGCCCAGATCCGCAAGGCCGGACGGCGCCGCCTGGTCACGCTGTTACGGCCGAAGGCCCCAAGGATGGCCGAGCGGCTAGTCGAGGACATCTTCACCGCCCTGGACGAGCAGACCGTCACCGTTCCGGGCACCGGGGCGGCCGCACTGATCGTCCCGAGCCTGGCCGGATCCCTGACCGCCGTCCTTGACCAGCGCAAACTCCTGGCCGGGCGGATCGAGGAACTCCTGGATGCCCACCCTCTTTCCAAGGTCCTGATGTCGATGCCAGGCATCGGCGTCAGGACCGGAGCCAGGATCCTCATCGAGGTCGGCGACGGCAGCACCTTCCCGACCGCCGGCCACCTCGCCGCCTATGCCGGACTCGCCCCCGCGACCCGCAGTTCCGGGTCCTCGATCCGCGGCGAACAGCCCTCCAGGAGAGGAAACAAGCAGCTCAAACGGGCCTTCTTCCTCTCCGCGTTCGCGGCCCTGGCCGACCCGGCATCGCGGACCTACTACGACAGGAAGATCGCGCAGGGAAAGCACCACACCCAGGCCCTGCTCTGCCTCGCCAGGCGCCGGGCCGACGTCCTCTTCGCGATGCTCCGCGACGGAACCTTCTACGAACCCCAACCCGTCCGAGCGACTTGAGACCTGCTTGCCCTCGACTCAAGCCCATGGTCAGCTACGGCCATGGGGGACGAGAATTCCGAGCACTTGGCGCTCATCCGTCGCTGGCTCGCGGGCGAAACCGTCAACAACACCGTCGGCATCAAGGTCGTCAGTGGCCCCTTCCACGGGCGGACCAAAATCGTCGAGCTCGACCAGTCAGGACTGCCGCCCGCAGGCTTCCGAGGCCGCCCCGGTCGAACATCAGGCCCCTGGAACTTTGCCGCCAAACACATCTATCTGGCAGTTCAAGCCCCCGACACCCCTGCGGGCTGGATCTACGAATACGCAGGCATCGACACAGCGGCGGATGGCTGACGCACGCTCCGCCTCCACCGGGGCACCCCAACAGCTTGACCAAAGAGATAGGGGC
>NZ_JBSFIA010000098.1:0-1838 GCF_053597355.1 Streptomyces sp. NPDC001443 | reverse complement strand
TGCCCGCGGCGGGCTCGCTGCAGTTCGGTGGCCAGTTTGATGCGTTGCGCCTCACCGCCGCTGAGTTCCGTCGCGGGCTGGCCCAGCCGCAGGTAACCCAGCCCCACCTCGCGGCTCTGTCCGCAGTTCCGTGAATCCGCAGGTCAGCGAAGTGAGCGACGGATCGTTTCGGCAGAGTATGTCCCGGCATGGCGAGCAAGACGGTCGAGGCTGTGCTGTTTCCCGGGATCGATGTGCGAGTGGAGCGCGTCAGCGACTCCTCCGACGTCCTGGTGATCGAGGCGGTGTCCACCGCTCGCCCGGGCCGGTGCCCGGACTGCCGGAAACAGGCGAGGCGTGCGCACAGTTCGTATCAACGCGACCTGAAGGAGAGGCCGTTGGGCTCTTAACGGGTCATAGTGCGGCTGCGGGTCCGCCGGTACTTCTGTGACCGGAAGAGCTGTTCCCGCAAGACGTTCGTGGAGCAGGTGCCGGGCCTGTCCGAGCGGCACCGTCGCTCCAGTACCGGGCTGACAAGCTGGCTGCGGTCGATCGCGATCGAGCTCGGCGGACGTCCGGCCGCGCGGTTGTGCCGCCGTCTGCAGCTGGTCGCAGGCCGGACCCGGCTGCTCAGGCTGCTGGTAGCGCCGGAGGTGCCGGCCCGTGCACCGCGGGTGCTGGGGTGGACGAGTTCGCCTTCCGCAAGGGCTGCACCTACGGCACCGTGCTGGTCGACGTCGAGGCCGGCCGGGTCGTGGACGTGCTGCCCGACCGCACCTCGGAGACGCTCGCGGCCTGGCTCACCGGGCATCCCGGAGCCGAGATCATCTGCCGGGACCGGGCCACCGCCTACACCAAGGCGGTCAGGGAAGCCGCCCCTCACGCCATCGAAGTGGCCGACCGGTGGCACCTGCTGCAGAACCTGTCCGCCGTGGTGGAGAAGACCTGCCACCAGCACCGCGACTGCCTGCGCAAACGCGCCAAGGAGGAGACCGTGACCGAAGTGCCCGAGCCGCCCCCGATGCTGTTGCCGCCCCCGGAACTGCCCCGCACCCAGATCATCGAACGTACCCGCCACCGCTATGAAGACATCCACCACCTGCTGGAGAGACGCTGGACGATCAGCGCCATCGCCCGCCGTCTGCACCTCGATCGCAAGACCGTACGACGCTTTCGTGACACCGACCTCGACGAGCTGCTGGCCTCCGCCCGCGAACGCCGCCCCAACGGCATCCTGGAGCCCTTCAAGGGATACCTCAACGTTCGCTTCACCGAGGCGCAGGGCCAGGTCAGCGGCACCCGGCTGTTCCTGGAGATCCAGGCTCGCGGCTACCGCGGCAGCCGCCAGGTCGTCCGCAAACACCTCGCCGCCCTCCGCACGGGCACCGCCGAACCAGTCAGGGCCGACATCCCCAGCCCCCGCAAGATCACCTCGTGGATCATGCGCCCCCGGGAGACACTCACCGAAAGTCAGGGTGAACGGCTCCTCCAAGTCCGGCTCGCCTGCCCGGACATCACCCGGGCCTGCGACCTCGCCCGGGCATTCGCCGACATGGTCCGTCACCAGCGTGGATACCTGTTGCTGGAGTGGATCCGACAGGCCGAGCAGAACGCACCGAAGCCTATGAAGGGCTTCGCCGGCTTCCTCCGCCAGGACCTCGACGCGGTCACTGCCGGACTCACCCTCCGGTGGAGCTCAGGGGTTGCCGAAGGGCACGTGAACCGGGTGAAAACACTCAAGCGGGCCATGTATGGCCGAGCATCGTTCGAGCTCCTCCGGACCCGCATCCTCGAAAACGGCCCATGAGACAGTCGGGCACGGCTCACCGATTGTCACTGAGGAGAAGGATCCATGAGAG
>NZ_JBSFIA010000097.1:0-1958 GCF_053597355.1 Streptomyces sp. NPDC001443 | reverse complement strand
CCTGACGACCGGTGAGGTCCAGGCCCACCTGGCCGAGGTCTATGGAGCCGAGGTGTCCCGGCAGACGATCTCCACGATCACCGACAAGGTGCTCGACGGCATGGCCGAATGGCAGAATCGACCGCTCGACGCCGTCTATCCCGTGATCTTCATTGACGCTATCCACGTGAAGATCCGGGTTCTGTCGACGATCTTGTGATCTGGACGGTTGAGCGGTTCGTGCCGATCGTTCGCAATCATGCATCGGGTGCTCTCGTGATGTGCTTTTGGAGCTGTTTCCTTACCTGTCCGCGTTGCTCATCGAGGAGGTCGAGCGATGGCCGGACAAGGTGGTGTTGAGGACGCGGGTGCGGGCGGCGAGCGGGTCCTGCCGATGTGGTCAGAGCTCCGCTCGGGTGCACGGCCGGTACGTACGTAAGCTGCGTGACGTTGCCGTGGGCGGGTTCGGCGTGGTGATCGAGTTGTGCGTCCGCCGGTTCCGCTGCGAGAACACTGCCTGCGCGGCGGTGACGTTCGTCGAACAGATCGCGGGTCTGACGACCCCGCATAGTCGGCAGACTCCGTTATTGCGCGGGGTGCTGACGCGGATCGGACTGGCCCTGGCTGGCCGGGCAGGAGCCCGTCTGGCCTCCGCGGTCGGCATCACCGTGGGCAAGGACACGCTGCTGCGACTGGTCAGGGCCCTGCCTGAACCGGAGGTCGGTGAGGTGGAGGTCCTCGGCGTCGACGACTTCGCATTCCGCAAGGGCCGTCGCTACGGCACGGTGCTGATCGACATGGCCACCCACCGTCCATTGCATCTCTACGAGGGGCGCGAGGGCGAAGATCTCACCGCATGGCTCCGCGGCCACCCCGAGGTGAAGGTGATCTGCCGGGACCGTTCCAGCGGCTACGCGGAGGGCGCGCGCATCGGAGCGCCGCAGGCCGAGCAGGTCGCTGACCGCTATCACCTGTGGGCCAACCTCGGCCAGGCGGTCGAGAAAACAGTGAACGCTCATCGCTCCCGTCTGGCCGAACCGCCTTCGGCACCCGCAGACACCCCAGACAAACCGCAGGTGGTCCAGCCGCTGGCAGAGTTGAGGATCGTAACTCGGCTCCGCGAACAACATGCTGCCGCACATGAGTTGTGGCATCAGGGGATGTCGAAGGCGGCAATCGGCCGGAAACTCGGACTGCACCAGGCCACCGTCCGCAAACTGGTCAATGCTCCCTCCGCGGACGACGTCGTCGCCCAAAGCCTACAGCGGGCGCACGTCGTCGACCCGTATGTTGGCTACCTGCACCGGCGCTGGAACGACGGCGTCAGAAACGCCACCCAGCTTTATCGCGAGATTCAGGAACAGGGTTACTCCGGAGGCGAGTTGGCCGTCCAACGTCATCTGCGGCAGTACCGCACCGGGCGTGGACACGCCCCCGATCCGGGGCCGAATCCTCCGCCGGTCCGCGAGGTCACCTCATGGATCATGACTCACCCCGAACGCCTGCGGAACGAGGACGCCGACAGGCTTCACCGGCTGCGTGAACGCGATCCCGAACTGGACCGGCTCACTCTTCACGTCAGGAAGTTCGCTGCCATGATGACCGCACGCCACGGCGACCGCCTCGAGGACTGGATCACCAGCGTCGAACGGGACACCCTCGCTCCACTCGCGGGCTTCGCCCGCAACCTCCGCCGTGACTTCGACGCTGTCCGCAACGGACTGTCCCTTCCCTACAGTTCCGGCGCCGTCGAAGGCAACATCAACCGACTGAAGATGCTGAAACGGCAGATGTTCGGCCGGGCCGGCCTCGATCTCCTTCGCAAACGCGTCCTGCTCACGCGATGATCCCAACCCGCTGGATCACAAGATCGTCGACAGAACCAAGATCCGGGACGGAGCGGTAGCCAACAGGCCCATCTACGTGGCCCTGGCGGTCACTGTCGAGGGCCGGCGGGACATCCTGGGGTTGTGGGCTGG
>NZ_JBSFIA010000096.1:1439-3273 GCF_053597355.1 Streptomyces sp. NPDC001443 | reverse complement strand
TGGCTGCATAGGTGAGAACGAAGAACGAATGTCGGTCAGTGCTGGCAGCATTGCTGGCTTGAGGTGCCTGGAGATGTCGGTCAAAACCAGGAACGGCTGGAGGTTCAGACACCGATTCGACGCATCCACCAGGGGAGGTCTTGGGATGCGAAGGGATTGTTGAGGGTGCGGTCGAGCACGCGTTCGTCTGCGGGACCGATGACTGTGCTCAGCTCGCGTCGTGCCTTGGACCTCAGAGCATGAAGTGTGATCTCGAGCAGGGTGCGGACGTGGTAGTCGCCGTTGCGGAGGTCTGTGTCATCGCGTTCGTAGAACGCCTCGAGGTCTCCGCGTGTCTCGCGGACGGATGTGTTCCAGCGGCGGAACGCGTGTGCGACTTCACCCGCGGGGAGGCTGTGGCTTCGTTCGAAGGCGGCGATCTGCCTGTTTGCCGAGGCGGACAGTCCGCGGATCACGGGTGCCCGCCGGTGGTGCGTTCGGCGTTGCGGGAGCTGCGTCCTGATCTCGCCCGGTGACCGGCGAGGCATGAACACTTCCAAGAGGATGACGTTGGGTCGACCGACCCTAGAACTCGTTGGCGGCAGAGATCAAGTCCTCAGGGCGATTCAGCTGACCGGCTGTTTTGCAGCCCGGGCTCGGGTGGTGGCGAGGCGGTAGGAGTCTGTGCCGGTTTCGATGATGTTGCCGCCGAAGGTGAGCCGGTCGACGATGGCCGCGCAGAGGCGGGGGTCGGTGAAGGTCTTGGTCCAGCCGGAGAAGGACTCGTTGGATGCGATGGCGACGCTGTTCTTCTCCTCGCGTTCGGTCAGGACCTGGAAGAGGAGTTCGGCGCCGCGTCGGTCGAGTTCCATGTAGCCGAGTTCGTCGATGCAGAGGAGATCGACGCGGCCGTAGCGGGCGATGGTCTTGGTCAGTTGCTTCTCATCGGCGGCTTCGACGAGCTCGTTGACGAGCTTGGTGGCCAAGACGTACTTGACGCGGTAGCCGGCCATCGCGGCCTCGGTGCCGAGGGCGATCAGCAGGTGGGACTTGCCGGTGCCGGAGTCCCCGATCAGGCAGAGGGGCAGCCCCTTCTTGATCCATTCGCATTTGGCGAGAGTGTGGATCATGGCCGCGTCGATGTTGGGGTTGGCGTCGAAGTCGAATTTGCGGAGCGACTTGTCACGGGGGAAGCCGGCGGCCTTGATGCGGCGCTCTGAGCGGCGGCGGGCCCGGTCGTCGCACTCCGCGAGGAGGAGTTCGGCGAGGAAGCCGAGGTAAGACATCTGCTCGCGTTCGGCCTTCTCGGCCAGCTCGGGAAACTGGGACCGGATGGTGGGTAGCCGCAGCATGCGGCATGCCTGGTCGACGGCGGTGTTGGCGGCTTGTTCGGTGAGTCCTCGCTGGCGGGGAAGGGTCACGGCGTTCTCCTCAGGTGTTGTGATCGGGTCGGCGGAGCCGCAGGAGCTGGTCGTAGTGAGCGACGGAGGGCAGGGGGCGTTTGTCGGGCGGTAGCCGGGCCCGGACTGCAGTGGGCAGCGGCGCACTGCCGTGCTGGCTGCCGGAAACGGGTCGCGGTGTCTCTTCCGGCTCGGTGTCGGCATCTGCTGCCTTGCGGGCTTCCAGGGCAACGGCATCCGACGTGAGGGCCCCGCTCTGAAGGGCGGCGGCGAGGCCTGTAACGAGGTGTTCGTGAGGCAGGTGCCGGCTGAGCAGGAGAACCTCGATCAGGGCCCGGGTGCCGTCGCGTTCTCCGTGGGCCTTCACCGCGGCTTGCCACCAGGCGTCGTGGATCGGGGTGAATCGCCCGGCAGCACGGGCCTGGTCAAGGGCGGTGGCGCCGGGCAGGGCACCC
>NZ_JBSFIA010000096.1:0-1342 GCF_053597355.1 Streptomyces sp. NPDC001443 | reverse complement strand
CTGGCTTGCGGATCAGGGCCTCGAGGTAGTGGTCGAGTTCGAGACGGGTGGCGCCGCGGGCGATGAGCCGTTCGTGGCGGGCGACTTCTTCGCGGCCGTCGTAGACCACCAGCTCGGAGGCGTGGAGCATGACGCGGACGGTCCGCCCGATCAGCCGGACCGGGACCGAGTAGCGGTTCATCCGGACGCAGATCTGGCTGTAGCGGTCGACCCGCGGTGTGGAGAGCCGGCCGGTCTCGAAGGGATCTTCCGGTAGCGGTGCGAGCAGCGGCTGTTCCGTCGCGAAGTACTCGCCGATCGTGTGGGTCCGGGAGCGGATGCGGCGGTTGTCGTCCGCCTGGTCCCACCGGTCGATCATGGCGTTGAGTTCGGCGAGCGTGTCGACTTCGGGGACGGGGACGAGGTGGTTGCGGCGGAACCAGCCGATCTGGCCTTCGACTCCGCCCTTCTCGTGGGCGCCGCGGATGCCGGGCTGGCAGTAGAAGGCTTCCAGTCCGTAGTGCGAGCGGAAGGCGGTCCAACGTTCGGCTTCCACCCGGCGGCGTGAGAGGCCCAGAACCTGGGCGACGGCAGCTCTAAGGTTGTCGTAGCGGACCTTCCCGGTCGGCACTCCGCCCAGCACGTTGAGAGCGTGGACGTGGCCCTCGAAGAACGCTTCCTGCCCCGCCGAGGCGAAGACGCGGTGGACGGCCTTGCCCGAGTACGACATCCGGAACGCGAACAGGTAGCAGGTCACCAGTTCGCCGGCCAGCTTGACCGTGACGTCCCCAAAATCGACCTCAGCCTCGGCACCGGGCCTGTGGGTCTGCGGCACGAACGCGTCGACCACACCCTTGCCGGCGTCCAGCCGGATCTCCTCGCGGCGGGCAGCGACGTAGCCTCGGACCATCTGGTAGGAGACGTCGGCACCATGCTCGTCCAGCAGCCGGTCGAAGATGCGCTTGACGGTGTGCCGCTGCTTGCGCGGTGCGGTCAGATCGGCCGTGAGGATGCCGTCGATCACCGGCTTGTAGGGGTCCAGCCGTGTCTCCCGCGGCTCCATCTTCTTCCGCGGTTCCGGCAACGCCGAGATCAGGGCCTTCTGTACGGTCTCGTAGCCGACGCCGTACTTCCGCATGACCGCCCGCAACGACGTGCCGCCCTGGGCGTCACGACGGATCGCCGCGTACAGATCGACCTTGGACTTCGGCAACACCCGGGCCCCCTCGTCGTGCAGAGCACAACCATGGTCCCGAAGCAAGCACCGAGGTGTTCTCGAAACTCGGCGACATCACTCTCCCGTGAAACCGAGCGTTCCTGCCTCTGAGCATCAGACGTTCTTGAAACTCACCAACAAAGCCAG
>NZ_JBSFIA010000095.1:0-3333 GCF_053597355.1 Streptomyces sp. NPDC001443 | reverse complement strand
GGTGTTCTCGAAACTCGGCGACATCACTCTCCCGTGAAACCGAGCGTTCCTGCCTCTGAGCATCAGACGTTCTTGAAACTCACCAACAAAGCCAGGGTGTGCAGGTACAGCGCCGCGGTACGGGCCAGGCTGTTGAACTCCGGGGCCTGCCAGGCTCCCTGCTCGCCTCCCAGGCGCATCATGAAGTCCCGGAGGCGGACGGTGGGTTCGTCCGTGCCGTGCAGGGTGGGTTCCTTCAGGCTGGAGTACGCCGTCAGGATCTCCAGCAGGTCACGCTCGGTGGCGTCCGACCGCTGGTATTCGGTGCCATAGGCCAGGCAGACGCGGGCCGCGTCAGCCAGAGCCCAGGGCGTGTACTTCATCGACGGGCTTTTCAGCCAGGGCTGTGGCTGCTGGGGCGTGCCGTAGCGGGCTGCCGCCGCGGCGATCAGCGGCAGCAGTGAGCTGGGACGATGGCGTCGGATGCGCTGGCGGTATTCGTCCTCGGTCACCAGCCGGTCGTACAGGTACGCAGCCATCCCGCCATGATCCTCGCCGCGAAGGGATTCTTCGAGGGGTTTCTCCTCGCTCGGCTATGTATGTCAACCGGGCCCGCCTGTCGGCGTTCCGCGCCTGTCGACACATGGACCAGTCTGCTGCACCCTGGGGCGGGAGTGACGTCGTAGATTCACGGAGCTGGGTCGTCACTCAGGCCCCTACGAGGGTGACGTCGGCCATCGGCAGGAACACGGAGGCGAAGGTGGCCGGATGGGAACCGGAGCTGGTCGTCCTCGTCATGTTGCCGCTGCCGGGGGGGGCGAAGGCCGTGCCGGGCGCGGCGAGCAGGAGGACGTAGGGGATGGCGTTAGAGATCTGGAGGGCCGCGCATTTGGCGCCGGCCTCCTGCGCGGTGGAGAGCCGGAGGACCCACAGGCTGGTGAAGTTGATCAAAGAGTCCATCCGGAAGGAGCCAAGTATCCAGGCGACGGCGATGATCCAGTTGGTCACGCTCGTCAGAAGCACGCTGGGCGCGGTTGCGGTCACCGCAGCGACGGGCGCCTTCCCAGGAGCATCAGCTGCTCCCTACGGTCGGTGACCGCACTGATATGCCTATGCACCAGCCCCCTCAAGCCGGGTAGCGTCGTAAGGCATGACCGACATCGATGTTCAGTCCGAGCCCGCTGAGGAGGCAGCCGCCGCCCAAGATGGCTCGCGGCCCTCTCTGGTGGACTGGCAGGGGCAGCTTTTAGCGTCTCCGGGCTATCGGGCTTTGGCGCTCCAGGACCGCGTCAAGCGGATGGGATATGTGTTCCAAGGAAACGTCGCGCAGTACCAGTCCCTTGTGGCAGGACTGCAGAACCCGGCGGTCTCCGGGCCGATACTCGATGTCCGTAACCCCGGAGCGCACGACGAACTCCTTTCCGAAGCCGAACGACTTCTGCATAACGTGCTGACGGCGATGAGCACGCGTGTCGATCAGCAACGACGTTTTATGACGCAGTACTTCGCGGACGACCCAGCCCTAACGAATGACTACCGGGAAAAGCTCACCTCTGTGTTCAAAACCGACGTGCAGGCGAACTTCCTCAAGGGGTTGCGCAACTACATCACCCATTCCCAGCTCCCCGTGTCGCAGAGCAAGCAGACGCTGGGCCCCGCTTCCTTCGCGATCACCTTCATGCTGCCCGGCGAGTCTCTCCTCCGGGCTGGCGTGTGGAACGGTGACCAGCGAGCCTGGATCGCCGCTCAGGGGGAGGCCGTTGTCATCGTCGACGTGGTCGACTCCTATGCCCGAAAGGCGGGAGAGTTCGACAAGTGGTTGTTCGATCGGATCGGCCTCAAATGTAGGGCCGACATCGATGCCTACCTTCGTGAGAGAGCGGAGTTCGATCGCGAGGTCGAGCGGCTCTTTGGAGTGTAGAGGGCGGGGACGCATAGCGAAGGAGAGAGGTCTCTGGCCTTCTCCAAGCCCGGAGCTTGAGGTAGCGCCGCCTCGCATGAGGTACTCGGCCCGCGTGCGCAGGGTGCAAACTTGTTTGGGTGGTTGCGTGACGTGACCTTAATGATCACTTCCTGCGGTTTCGCAGCGGATCACGACGTCGTCGGACGCGCTGATTGCGCCAGATCCGGACGCTGAGCGTCCCTGAGGAACATTCTCTGGGCGGCCTTCGACGAGGGCTGGTTCTGGTACATCCCGCTGACCGACGACCTGACCAGCATCGACGCCGCCGTCGACGCGAACTTCAAGCTGCTGTGAGGCGAGGACCGAGAGAAGACCCTCTTCTCCCTCATCGACCGCTGCGCCCTGGTCAAGGACATGCTCTCCGACGCCACCTGAGTCACCGAGGCTGTGGCGAGAAGGCGAAGAGGAAGTTCCACGGCTCGGGGCTGGTGCCCCAACGGAAGCTGCCACCACGCTTGGGCATGAAGGACCCGTGCCACGGCGGCTTCCAACGGAGACTCTGCGGGCCCTTCTCCACATGGGCGGTCTCGACCTCGACGACCTCGATGGCACTCCCACTCGCGAACGCGCGGTCCAGCTGCTGTCCACCCGCGGAAGCGCCCTGGCGCAGCTGGGTGATTCGCGCTTGGCGGCCATCCTCAACCTGGTGGTCGTCAACGCTCGGCTCATGCGCGAGCACCGCCACAGTCGGTACGGTGGCCGGGCGCTGTTCGTCAGAAGCGGCCTAACGAGGGGGAACGTTGCTTCAACGGGTGAAGCAGCGGCGCGGCCTCGCCACTCGATACGACACGACCACCGAGCCCTACCCCAAGCAGCCGTCACCATCGCAGCCCTGCTCATGCGGACGTGGCATTTGACGAGGGAGCCTAGCGAGTACGTGGAGCTTGCAGGTCGCACGGTTCTCGCGGGGAAGCCTGACTTCCGGGCGTCCTCGCGGGAGCTGGCCCCCCGGGCGGTCCGGACCCGGCCGGCACCGGCCCTCGGTGAACCGTGCCACGATCAGGGGCGCCGGGGCGGGCGAGCAGATCGCGTAGGGGAGTGGCGATTCCAGGTCGAAGGGCTCGCGGGTGTGACGGCTGGCCCCGCCACTTGATCGGCGAGGCCATGACCATTCTCATGGGTTCCTGAGGTCTCACTGCATCCGCGACCACGGAGGCTTTCCTGGCCGGGAGGCAAGACGCCGCGATGTCTCGGGCCGCGGGCTTTCGGAGCACGAGCCGCTCGGCATCGCAGCCCTGGCCGACTTCCGCCCTTGCGCCGTTCACCGCATCTGAATCTTCATCCGCCTCTCATCAACTCGGACCACAGTCGTCCCACCGGCCGCCGAAGGAATCCGAACAGCATCCGAGAGACGTGAGGCGCATTCTGATGACCGAGATCGAAATGGGTGG
>NZ_JBSFIA010000094.1:0-3489 GCF_053597355.1 Streptomyces sp. NPDC001443 | reverse complement strand
TGGTACTGCAGGGGGGACCCTGTGGGAGAGTAGGACGCCGCCGAACAAATATTGAGAAAACCCCCGTGCCATTCGGCACGGGGGTTTTCTGCGTTCACCTCAGTATTCGTGAACCGGAGAGTGCGGCCACACGTCGACGTCTTGTACGTGCCGGTCTCGCGGGCCGCGTCCCAGAGGGAGTGTTCGGTGATGTGCGCCGGCTCGGGCATGAGCGACACGTCAAGTGATGTCGCCGAGGCGGGCCGCACGGGCCCGGAGGTAGCGCTGTTCGGGGAGGCTCAGGGTCTTGGCGGCGGCTGACTCATAGGCGGCTCGGGCGGCCTGGGGGTCGCCGGCGCGTTCCAGGAGGTGGGCGCGGACCGAGTCCAGGCGGTGGCCTGCGGTCAGCTCCGGTGCGAGCGCGTCCAGTTCGACCAGACCAGCCTTGGGTCCGTGGACCATGGCAATGGACACGGCACGGTTGAGGCGTTCGACAGGGCTGGGGACAAGGTGGACGAGGACGTCGTAGAGGCCGAGGATCTCGGGCCAGTCGGTGCTGTCGGGCGAGTCCGCCTCGTCGTGGACGGCGGCGATCGCGGCCCTCAACTGGTAGGGGCCGGAGCGGCGTTGGGACAGAGCCCAGGTCACCAGGGCCACGCCCTCCTCGATCGCCGCCTTGTCCCACAGCCCGCGGTCCTGCTCGTCGAGGGGGATCAGTTCGCCGCCCGCCCCGGTCCGCGCGGCGCGGCGGGCGTCGGTGAGGAGCATCAGGGCGAGCAGCCCGGTGACCTCACAGTCGCCGGGCAGCAGGCGGTGCATCGTACGGGCCAGCCGGATGGCCTCGCCCGCGAGTTCGGCGCGCTGGAGGGAGGCTCCGGAGGTGGCCGTGTAGCCCTCGTTGAAGATCAGGTAGAGCGTGTGGAGGACGGCGGGCAGTCGCTCCTCCCAGTGATCGGGGCGGCTGAAACGCGTGCCCTTCACCCGCTGCTTGGCCCGGCTGATCCGCTGGGCCATCGTCGCCTCCGGCACCAGGTGCGCGCGGGCGATCTCGGCCGTCGTCAGACCGCCGACGGCCCGCAGCGTCAGCGCGATCTGGGCGGGCGGGGGCAGATCCGGGTGGCAGCAGAGGAAGAGCAGGGTCAGCGTGTCGTCCTCGGAGGGCGCACGATCGGGCCCGGGTGGCGGTGCGGTGAAGGCGTCGCGCGGTGTGAGCGCCGCCGCCTTCTCCTCACGAAGGCGCCGCGCCTGATCACTGCGCAGCGCGTCCGTGAGCCGCCGCGAGGCGACCCTGATCAGCCAGCCCCGCGGATTGTCCGGAACCCCTGACTCGGGCCACTGACCGGCCGCTGCCAGCAGCGCCTCCTGTACGGCGTCCTCGGCGGAGTCGAAGTGCCCGTACCGGCGTACGAGCGCTCCGAGGACCTGCGGCGAGTGCAGGCGCAGCAGGTCCTCGACCTCGCTCGTACGTCTCAAAAGTCTCCCCTGCTCACACTTCGCCGAGCGGCCGGATGACGACGGGGTACGTGTTCGCGCCCTCGGGAACGGGGCACTGGATGACCCGCGCGGCGATCTCCGTGACCCGCTCCAGGCTCTCGCACTCCAGGAGCCAGTAACCGGCGATCACTTCCTTGGTCTCGCCGTACGGCCCGTCGGTGATCACGGGCTTGCCGTCCGCGCCGGCGCTGACGAGGCGGGTCCTGGCAGGCTCGGCCAGCCCCTGGGCGTCGATGAACTCGCCTGTCTCGGCGAGGTCGTTGTTGATCGCCCCCATGTGCTGGAACATCGCCTGCATGTCCTTGTCGCTCCAGGTCGGGAGACCCGCGGCGGGCTTGCCCGCCTGGGCCTCGTAGTCCGCCTGCGTGCCCTGCACCATCACCAGGTACTTCATGAGTCCGCTCCTTCGGCTCGGGCCGCCTGTGGTGGGCGGCTCTCACAGGGGACATCGGAGCCGGCCCGCGCTTCTCTACACACTCGCGGAAGTTTTTCAGGCTCGCGGGAAGGGCGTCAGGAGTCCTGCTGCTTGGCCCTGTCGACCGCCGGTCCGCTCTCCGTCGTGAGGACGGGCTCCCACTCGGCCTCTTCCGCCTCGTACGCCTGGCACTCGGGGTTCTTGCAGGGGCCGGGACGCCACAGGGGCACGAACACGACCAGGGTCTTGTGCCGGCGTACGACCTGCTCGACGAGATGGCCGCAAACGGGACAGACATGCTTGACCGGGAGCCTCGGCAACTCGTGCCCCCGGGGCTTTCCCGCTGGGGTGACGGCGGTGGAGCCTGCGAAGACGGAAACGGGAGGAGTGATTGACGCTTGTCGGTGTTCGGCGGTCGGATGGCGAGCCATGGACACAGGTGACATGCGTTCCGACGTACACCCCATCGAGGGCGACCTGGTGCGGCGGCTGATCGCCGGCCAGTTCCCGCAGTGGGCGGGACTCACGATCAAACGGTTTCCGTCCGGCGGGACTGTCAACGCCATGTTCCGGCTGGGCGATGACAAGGTCGTACGGCTGCCGCTCGAGCAGGGTGGGGTCGGCGACGTGCCGAAGGAGCGGGCGTGGCTGCCCCGGCTCGCACCGTACTTGCCCACGACTGTCCCCACGGCACTCGGGGAGGGAGAGCCCACGGAGGCGTACCCGTGGCCGTGGTCGGTGTACCAGTGGCTGGAAGGGGAGAACCCGGAAGTGGGAGCCCTGAGCGAGCCGGTGCAGCTGGCGGAGGACCTGGCGGAGTTCGTGACGGCGATGCGGAGCATCACGCTGCCGGGTGCCCCACAGGCTCACCGCGGAGGGCCACTCGCCTCGCTCGACGCGGAGACCCGGGCTGCGATCGAGGAGCTGCGTGGGATCCCGCAGGAGGGCGTCGACTGCGAGGCCGCCACCGCCGTGTGGGAGGAGGCGCTGCGAGCCCCTGTTTGGGGCGGGCCCCCGGTGTGGCTGCACGCGGACCTCATGCCGGGCAACCTGCTGGTGGACGGTGGCAGGCTCACCTCGGTAATCGACTTCGGGTGCCTGGGCACGGGCGATCCGGCCTGTGATCTGTTCCCGGCGTGGAATCTGCTGCCGGCCGAGGCGAGAGAAGTCTTCCGCCAGGCGCTGAGCGTGGACGACGCCACCTGGATCCGCGGCCGGGGACGGACACTCTCGCAGGCACTGATCGCGCTGCCGTACTACCGCGAGACGAACCCTGCGATGGCGCACAACGCCCGGCACGTGATCCGGACCGTGCTGCAAGAGGGCTGAAGGCCGGCAGGGGACGGGACGATCCAGGGGTGCGTCAATGCCGCTTACGGCCCACCTCGGCAAGGAGACGGGGGGAGGGGCCCGGTGCTGTGCCGGAGCCCCTCGCAGCCCCCAGGCTCAAAAGATCTTGACAGGGGGTGGTTGACGGCACTCTGCGGGATGCGTATAGTTCTTCGGGTTGCCACGGAGCCGTATCGGTTCTTCGGCAGCGCCTCCTGCCGCTTCAGCGGCGACAAACCACCAGCATGATCACCCAACGGGGTTCTTTTCGG
>NZ_JBSFIA010000093.1:0-4416 GCF_053597355.1 Streptomyces sp. NPDC001443 | reverse complement strand
TGCCCGCGGCGGGCTCGCTGCAGTTCGGTGGCCAGTTTGATGCGTTGCGCCTCACCGCCGCTGAGTTCCGTCGCGGGCTGGCCCAGCCGCAGGTACCCCAGTCCCACCTCGCGCAACGTCTGCAGACTGCGGGAGGCGGCCGGGACGGCGGACAGGAACTCGGCGGCGGCGTCGACGGACAGTGCCAGAACTTCCGCGATGTTCTTGCCGCGGTAGGTGACTTCCAGCGTTTCGGCGTTGTACCGGGCGCCTTCGCAGGTCGGGCACGGCGCGTAGGTGCCGGGCAGGAACAGCAGTTCCACCGCGACGAATCCTTCGCCCTGGCAGGTCTCGCACCGCCCTTCGGGCACGTTGAAGGAGAACCGCCCGGCCGAGTAGCCGCGCGCCCTGGCTTCGTCCGTCGCCGCGTACAGCTTGCGCACCGCGTCGAACATCCCGGTGTACGTGGCCAGGTTGGACCGGGGAGTCCGGCCGATGGGCTTCTGGTCGACCCGGACCAGCCGGTCGAACGACTCGACCCCCGACGCGTCCTGGACGTCGACCTCCAGTTGCGCCTCGTCGGGTTCCTCGGGTACGAGTCCGAGGTGGCCGCGGACGACTTCGGCGAGCACCTGCGTCACCAGCGTCGACTTTCCGGAACCGGACACGCCCGTCACCGCCGTCAGCACGCACAGCGGTACGTCGACGGACACGTCGTGCAGATTGTGGCGGGAGACGCCGCTCAGGTGCAGCCAGCCATGAGGTGTGCGCGGGCGGTGGTCGAGCGGCTTGGCGCGCCCGAACAGGTACTGGCCCGTGGCCGACTCCCCGACCCGCTCAAGGCCGGCGACCGGGCCGCTGTACAGCACGCGTCCGCCGCCCTCGCCCGCCCCGGGGCCGATGTCGACCACCCAGTCCGCCCGTCGTACGACGTCCATGTCGTGCTCCACGACGAACAGCGAGTTGCCCGCCGCCTTGAGGCGGTCCAGCACGTCAAGGAGCGGTTCCGCGTCGGCCGGGTGCAGGCCCGCGGAGGGTTCGTCGAGGACGTAGACGACGCCGAACAGCCCCGAGCGCAGCTGGGTGGCGATCCGCAGGCGCTGCGCCTCGCCGGGCGACAGGGTCGTCGAGCGGCGCCCGAGGCTGAGATATCCGAGGCCCAGGTCGAGCAGTACGTCGACCCGCGCGACCAGATCGCCGCAGATCCGGACCGCGACCTCGGTCGTCTCCCCGGATCGGGCGGTCGACGTGGTGGCGTCGGCCTCGGACCGCCCCGCGACGGGCCGCAGCAGCGCCACGACCTCTGTGAGCGGCATCGCGTTGATCTCGGCGATGGATCGTCCGGCGAAGGTCACGGCGAGTGCCTCGGGCCGCAGTCCGCTGCCGTGGCAGGCGGGGCAGGGCACACTCCTGACGAACCGGAGCGCCCGCTCGCGCATCTTCTCGCTCTTGGAGTCGGCGAGGACGTGCATGACGTGCTTGCGGGCGCTCCAGAACCTGCCCTGGTAGCCGTAGTCGACGCGGTCCTCCTCCGGCTGGATGTACACGGAGGGCTGCTCGTCCGTGTACAGCAGCCAGTCCCGGTCCTTCTTCCTGAGCCTGCGCCACGGTCGGTCGATGTCGATCCCCAGGCCGCTCACGACACTGCGCAGGTTGGCGCCCTGCCAGGCGCCCGGCCAGGCGGCGATCGCCCCTTCGCGGATGCTCAGCGAGGGGTCCGGGACGAGCAGGTCCTCGGCGACGTCGTGCACGACGCCCAGTCCGTGGCACTGCGGGCAGGCGCCGGCCGCGGTATTGGGGGAGAACGACTCGGCTTCCAGCCGCGCGGCCCGGGGCGGATAGGTGCCGGCGCGCGAGTACAGCATGCGCAGCAGATTGGACAGCGTGGTGAGGGTGCCGACCGTCGAGCGCGAGCTGGGCGAGCCGCGTCGCTGCTGCAGGGCCACGGCCGGTGGCAGTCCGGTGATCTCCTGCACGTGCGGTGCGCCCACCTGTTGCAACAGCCTTCGGGCGTACGGCGCCACGGACTCGAAGTAGCGCCGCTGGGCCTCCGCGTAGAGCGTGCCGAACGCGAGCGAGGACTTGCCCGAACCGGAGACGCCGGTGAAGGCGACCATCGCGTCCCGCGGAACGTCGACGTCGATGTTCCGCAGGTTGTTCTCACCGGCGCCCCGGACATGCACGAAGGGGTCGGTCGCGTCCTTGTCCACCATTCCTGATTACCCGATCGCGCCGCGAACCGCGCGACAGGCGCCGTCACCGGGCCCCGCTCACCCGAGCGCTCGGAGAAATCCCCATATGAGACAGTCGGGGCCTTCGCCCGCCCCCCTGCCGGCGAACGCGGTGGTTCGCCTCCTGGTGGCGCACTCGCCCCGGCGGCTCAGCCCCAGGTCGCGAGCACGCACCCATGGCGACCATGACCGAGGACGGTCAAGGGCAGCCAGTACGTCCCCCACCGCACCGGAGACCCCGGAGTCTTCGCCGCGGGCGACGTCAGGTGCGGCCCGGGCCGGTTGACTCGGGCCATCCCGCTCAGAGCGTGGTCTCCGATGGTGAACTGGATGCGCTGCATCTGCCCGACCAGTTCCCGGGCGGCGGCGATGATCTGCTCGTAGCGCCCGCGGCACCGGCGACAACACCTCGACCCAACTCCCAACAGGGTCAGTCCAGTTCGAGATCCATCACCAGCAATGACCGCAACTGACCGTCGGAAACCGAATCGGGCACATCATCGGATCGCTGGTCAGGGCGCGCCGTGGGAGCTGTTCGAGCCGTAACTCCCGGGCAGGACACCGAAGCGGGGTGTCCGGTGGCACAGCGTGCGGTGCCGACCGGGTGGCGCGGAGCTGGTGTTCGCGGTGGCGCACGCAACCGTGTGGCCCGGTGGTGGAGCAGGTCCTGCACGGGGAGCACGAGGAGATCTGAGCGTACCGTCTGCGCCTGCCGGCAGGGGTCAGCGTGTCACACGGCGTCGGCGTTGCCTGGGGGGCATCCTGTGGCCACGTGCGATCGCGGGGGCAGCCGACGGGAAGGAGTCATGCGGGTGCCGTCTCAGGACGTTACGGTCGTGGCTCTTCTGGCGGATCCGGATGCGCCGACGGAGATCGCGCAGCGCATGGCCCGGATGCTTCCTGATCGGCTCGCCGGCAGGTCAGGCGGGGGACGGCGGTTCGACGTCGAGGTGGTCAGTGAGCCCTTCACCGCAGGGGCCGAGGACCCGCCCACCTTGATGCACCGGATCATGGACCGCGGGAGTGAGGGGGACTGGGACATCGTGGTGGCCCTCACCGACCTTCCGCTGCACTCCCATGGGCGCAAGCTGGTGGTGGATCTGAGTCACGAACACGGCTTGGCGCTGCTGTCTCTTCCCACGCTGGGGGGCTTGCGGCTGCAGACAAGGGCCCGGCAGGCCGTGGAAGAAGCCGTGCTCAGCCTGGTCGGCCCGCAGGCCACCGGGCCTGAGGGGCCTGCGGGAGGCCAGCCGCTGCGGGGGCCTTTCGTCGCTCGTCTCGCGCCTATCCATCCGGGCCAGGTCGGTGAGGAGGACATCGCCGATCTGCGGTACGTGGTCAAGGGGCCGCGCGGTTACCTGAGGGTGCTCCTGGGTATGGTCCGCGCCAACCGGCCGTGGCGCCTGGTGCCGGGCTTGTCGAAAGCCCTGGCGGCCGCACTCGCCACGGGGGCCGTCGCCACCGTGAACTCCACCATCTGGAACCTGGCCACCTCCCTGAGCACGCCACGCCTGGTGATCGCCATGGTCGGGTCTGTCGCTCTCATGGTCGGCTGGCTGATCGTGGACGCGAACCTGTGGCACCGGACGGAGGAGGTTTCGCCGGAGGCGAGGAAGAGGGCGGCTCTCTACAACGCCTCGACGGTGGTGACCGTGGGTATCGGGGTGATCGTCTGCTACGCGGGTCTGGTGGTCATCAACCTGGTGTGGGCGCTGTTCATCCTCAACGCCCGGGTGTTCGCTTCCACGACCCGCACCCCGCTGAACGCCACGGAGTACTGGGTGTTGTCCTGGTTCGTCGCTTCGGTCGCCACGGTGGGCGGCGCGCTGGGATCGGGCCTGGAGAGCGACGAGGCGATCCGGGCAGCCGCCTACTCCAAGCGCGAACAGGAGCGCCGCAGCGCGCTGCAGGACGACCCCGGTGACTAGTGTTCGGTGGTCGTCCGGGTCCGGAGATATCGCTGACCGGCCGGTGCGTGGTTGTTTCGCCTGGGGGGCCGGCGGGGACCCGGACGCCATGCCGCCGGAGCGCCGAAGGTTCGCCTGGCGGGCCGGTGGCACATGACCGTTCCATCTGATCCAGGTGAACGGCCCGCAGGGGCTGCGGAGCCACGGACCCCGTCGGCACTTCCGAGCGCCGGGCTCCGTACGTCCTCTCCGTCACCGCCATGCCACGACATCAAGGGACGTCATCATGAAGGCAGCGG
>NZ_JBSFIA010000092.1:0-4922 GCF_053597355.1 Streptomyces sp. NPDC001443 | reverse complement strand
GGGAAACGACGCTAGGCCCCTCCCCTCGCCTGCTCCTCGCGCACCGCTGGAGCGCGAACACCGCACCCCCGGCCGACTCGCGAACCACGCAGGTCGGTGAGCGCCCGGTGCTCGCGCTCCGCTCCGGCTGCCCCGCAGGCCGCTCGGACGTGAGGTCGTTCTGCGTACGGGGCCCGGCAGGAGCGGGTCGTCCAGACCCCTGCGCCCGGCGCCCTGCGCACCGCGCTCGCCGTGAACGCGGGGCGGGCCGGCCGGTCAGCCGACGAACTCGGGGAACCTCGCGACCGTCTCGGCCGGCCCGGGCATGGCCTGGACCTCGCGGGCAACCCTGCGGGCGGCCTCCTGGTGCGCGCCGTCGGTCAGCAGGGTGCGCATCTCGGTCTCCACCGCCTCGGCGGTCACGTCCTCGCCGAGCAGCAGGCGGCCCGCTCCGGTCGCGGACACCGCGGGCGCGTTGCCGAACCCGTCGCTCTCCGCCGGCAGGATCAGCTGGGGCAGCCCCGCGGCCAGCGAGGCCAACGTGGTGCCGTGGCCGCCGTGGTGGACGATGGCGGTGGCGTGCCGCAGTGCCTCGGCCTGCGGCACCCAGGGAAGCGCGACGACATGGTCCGGCAGGTCACCCAGCTCGGTCGGGTCGACCAGAGCGCTCGTCGCGACGAGGACCCGTACGTCCAGCGGCAGCAGGCCGTCGATCACGGTGCGCAGCCGCTCCGCGGAGCCGACCACGGTGCCGAAGGTCAGATAGACCAGAGGGCCCTCCCCCTGGGTGACGCTCGCGGGCAGCTCACCCGGTTCGCTGAAGGAGGCGGGCCGCTGCGGGATCACCTGGACGCCCGAGGCCAGGAACTCCTGGTTCTGTACGACGGGAGGGCAGATGTCGATGTACGGGTTGCCCAGGGTGGGATCCTGGCCGATCTTGTCGGCCACCCCCAGGTCGCTCGCCGTGGCGAACAGCTCCTGCGGGATCAGCGGGTCGGACGAGACCCGGCCGATGCTCTGGGACACGGCGGGCACACCCGCCGCCGCGGCCGCGAAGGCGGCGCCGGGATTGAGGCTCTCGTAGACGACCAGGTCCGGCCGGACGGAGTCGAGGGCCGGGGTGAGATCCGCGAACACACTGCGCGGCAGCACCGAGCCGAACGCCTTCACGGCCAGGGCCGCCAACACCTCGGGCGGCACGTCACTGGCCTGTACGTCACCGCCGTTGGCCTCCAGGAACGCCTGGCCGCCGGCCGCCTCTATGAACGCCTCGGGGACGGTGAGCCCACTGGTGACCGGCCGCAGCCCCGCCTTCTCGACGATCGGGTGGAACTGCTCGTGGGTGGCGAACCAGACCTCGTGCCCGGCCGCCTGCGCCGCCTGCGCGAGCGGAACCAGGGGGAACACGTGCCCGTAGTTTCCGAGGCTTGCGAAGAGAACCTTCATGTCGCACACGGCCTTTCTGCCGTTCGGAGCTCTGAGGGGAGATGACATGGTGCCGACCTGCGGCCCGACGCGGTGTCGTCGGGCCGGGCCGCAGGTCGGCGTATGCGGTGTCAGCGGGCGACCGAGGAGGCCGGTGCGGCCGCGTCCTGGACCGGTGCGCCGCTGGGCTGCTCCTGCGCACCGGCGGGCCGGGTGGAGAAGAGCATCACGACAGCGGCGATCGCCATGGCCGCCGCGCCGACCCACAGGGCGGGCACGAAGCCGTCGACGAAGTCCCGGCCCGACGCGTAGCCGCCGTTGTGGGTGAAGACGGTGGTGAGGACGGTCACTCCGAGCGGCGCGCCCAGCTCGCGGGCGGCCGAGTTCGCGCCGGAGGCGATGCCCTGCTCGGAGACGTCGACGGAACCCATCGTCAGGGTGAACAGCGGGGCGAAGAAGCAGGCCACGCCCACGCCGCCCAGGAGGAAGCCGGGCAGTTGCTCGGCGTAGGACGCGTCGGGGCTCAGCACCAGCGCCCAGTAGGCGAATCCGGCGGCGAGCATCGCGAGTCCGAAGACCGCGACGGGACGTCCGCCGATCCGGTCCGACACCATGCCCGCGACGGGCGCCACCACGATCGGCATCGCCGTCCAGGCCAGCATCCGCACGCCCGCCTCCGTCGGCGTCATGTGCTGGATGTTCTGCATGAACTGCGTGATGAGGAAGACCACGCCGTACATGCCGAAGGCCATCAGCAGGGCGCCGCCGTTGACGGCGCTGAAGGCCCGGTTGCGGAACATGCGCATGGGCAGCATCGGCGCGCTGCTGCGCCGCTCCCACTGGACGAACGCGACGACCAGCAGGACACCGGCCACCAGGGGACCCAGGACCTGCGGGGAGCCCCAGCCGTCGTCGCTCGCCCGGATCAGGCCGTAGACGAGACCGAGGATGCCGAGGCTGACCAGCGCCGTGCCCGGCATGTCCAGACGGTTGTTCGGGCCGCGGCTCTCGGCCAGACCGCGCCAGGCGGCCGGGGCGAGCAGCAGGCCCACCGGCACGTTGATCCAGAAGATCCAGTGCCAGGAGATGTGCTGCGTCACGACACCACCCACCAGCGGGCCGCCCGCGATGGACAGTCCGCTGACCGCGCTGTAGATGCCGAGGGCCGCGCCCCGTTTCGCTGCGGGCACGGCATGGGTGAGCAGGGTGAGGGAGAGCGGCATGATGATGGCGGCGCCGACACCCTGGACCACGCGGGCGGCGATCAGCTCGCCGATGCCCGGTGCCAGGGCGGCCGCGGCCGACGCGGCGGTGAACAGCAGCAGACCGGTGACGAACATCCGGCGGCGCCCGAACCGGTCGCCCAGGGCGGCACCGAACATCATCAGCACGGCGAACGACAGCGTGTAGGCGTTCACCGTCCATTCCAGGTCCTTCAGGCTGCCACCGAGATCGTCCCTGATGGTGGGCAGTGCGATGAGGACCACCAGATTGTCGAGCCCCGCCATGAAGGCGGTCAGGCCCGTGATCAGTGTGGCCATGCCCGGGGATTTCCCCACCCCGGCCGTATCGCCGGCGGCGAGCTTGTCAGTACTCATTCGGGGATTTCCTTCCGACTTCACCATGGGGCAATGGTTTGCGCAGCGCGGTCGCGACGAAGGACGGTCCGCTGCGGACCGCGCAGAGCATCGCGCCGAGGCTAGGCAGTCGGGCTCGAGCACCGGTCGAGTCGCGATGTGCGCCACCCGGGCCGCGACCGCCTCCACTGCTGCTCAGCCCGCACCCGACCGGGCCCCAGCACCATCACCGCATCCATCCGCCCACCCTGGGAGGCAGCGCATGACAACGGAACCGACCGACCGGCCCCTGTGGCTTCGTCCGGCTGCGCCGAGTACGGCCACCGCCGACGGGATTCGGCAAGGGAGCGAGAGCTGAGATGAAGGGCATCATTCTCGCGGGCGGCAGCGGCACCCGGCTGCGCCCGCTGACCGGGGCTCTGTCCAAACAGATCCTGCCGGTCTACGACAAGCCCATGATCTACTACCCGCTCTCCACGCTCATGCTGGCCGGTATCCGGGACATCCTGGTGATCTCGTCCAAGGACCACTCGGACAGCTTCCGGACGCTCCTCGGGGACGGCTCCCGGCTCGGCCTGAACATCGAGTACGCCGAACAGGAGCAGCCGCGCGGTATCGCCGAGGCGCTGATCATCGGCGCCGACTTCATCGACGGCGACCAGGTCGCACTGGTGCTCGGCGACAACATCTTCCACGGGCCGCGTTTCGGGCTGCTCCTCGACGACGCGGTACGTCGGCTCGACGGCGCGGCGCTGTTCGGCTACCAGGTGCGCGACCCGCACCGCTACGGGATCGGGGAGATCGACGAGAAGGGCCGGCTGCTGTCGCTGGAGGAGAAGCCGCGCCACCCGCGCTCCAACCTCGCGGTGACCGGGCTGTACTTCTACGACAGTGACGTGGTCGGGATCGCCAAGAACCTCTCCCCCTCCGCCCGGGGCGAGTTGGAGATCACCGATGTCAACCAGGCCTACCTGGCGCAGGGCCGGGCTCAGCTCACCCCGCTCGGCCGCGGCTTCGCCTGGCTGGACATGGGCACGCACGACTCGCTGCTCCAGGCGGCGCAGTACGTCCAGTTGGTCGAGCAGCGGCAGGGCGAGTTCATCGCCTGCGTCGAGGAACTGGCGCTCAACCGCGGCTTCATCACCCCCGAGCAGTGCCTCCGCCTCGGCGAGGAGATGAGGGGCACCGACTACGGCGCCTACGTCACGGAGGTGGCGTCCCGCCGTATCCCGCGAGCGGCCGTCCGCGCCGCCTGACGAGACAGCGCCGCCGTCGCCGCCGCGACCGGCGGGACGAGGTCCCGCTTCCCCGGCCCCGAGTCCCCGCGAGCGCCGCCGGCTTCGTCATCGCCGTCGTCACGCTGCCCGAGTACCGCGGCCGGGGCATCGGCGGCGCCCTGGTGCACCACCTGGTCCGACTGTCCCTGGCGTCGGGGCGCGAGCGGTGGGAACCGCCCGAGCGGCGACCGACGGAGCTGAAGTCTCCACTTGAATGAGAACTTCACCCGTCACCGATGAACCGGACACTGTCCGTGAAGCCCTCACCCACGAAGAATTCCGGTCATTGGAGCACAGCCGACCACGTCAGTGAGGACCTTCCCGATGAGCCACGCCAGCGCCACGCCCATCAGCCCCCGCTCGGCGCGCATCACCGAGACAGCCCCGGCACGCCCGCTCCTCGTGGTCGAGACCCTCGACCACTCCGCCGGCTCCACCATGCTCTTCGCCTACGGCACGAAAGCCGCACCCACCGGCACCACCCCGTTCACCTTCTGCGCCGAACCGGTTCCCGCCGACACGGCCCAGTTCACCTACTGCGCCCAGACCGCCCCCGCGGACACGGCCCAGTTCACCTTCTGCGCCGAACCGGTTCCCGCCGACACGGCCCAGTTCACCTTCTGCGCCCAGACCGCCCCCGCGGACACGGCCCAGTTCACCTTCT
>NZ_JBSFIA010000091.1:0-7287 GCF_053597355.1 Streptomyces sp. NPDC001443 | reverse complement strand
GGGCGGTGTCCGGTGCGTGCGATCGCAAGGCGCCGGAAGGTCCTTGTAGCGGAGCTACCAGGGCCTTTCGGCAACGCCGCGAGCGCGCGTGCCGGACACCGCCCGCCGGGCCCCACTTTTGTTCGGAGCTCTAAGCCGTGTCGTGCGGACCATCGGCCCACTCGAACGGACCCCAGCGCCACGGCCGACTCAAACTGATCCAAGAGACACGGCCTGGCCGCGCTGGGCAGGGCCGAAGGCGTGCAGGCAGGCCGATACCGGGCGGCGCCGAGAACTCGGGGAGAGCAGACCGGCCTCCTGCACCGACAGGGCCAGGCTGCGGGGTCCGGCTTGCACCCCCCCACCTTCGTTGGCCACCGACCGGGTGAGATCCGCGCGCCAGGACCGCTTCGTCGCCCCGGCAGGGGGATGGCTGTCTCTCAGGGGCAAATCGGCCCCGACAACGACCACTGAGAGGCGGAACACACGATGGGACATGGCGGCAACATCATCGAGGAACTGATGACCGACCACCGCGAGGTCGAAGAGATGTTCAGCCGGATCGAAGGCATGACCGGCAAGAGCCAGGAACTGCGTGACCTCGTGGACGAGGTCACCATCGAGCTCGTACGCCACTCGGTCGCCGAGGAGCAGTACCTGTACCCGGCAGTCCGGGAGCACATCGAGGGCGGCGACCGGCTCGCGGACAAGGAACTCGCGGATCACGGCCGAGTCGAGAAGATTCTCAAGGAACTGGAGAAGACGGACACCGATACCGCACAGCGGATGCAGTTGCTGCAGCTCCTCATGGACGAGGTGTCCAGCCACGTCCATGACGAGGAGAACAACCTCTTCCCCAGGCTGCGCCAGGCCTGTTCGCCCGAGACACTCGACGATCTCGGGGACAAGATCCGCCGGGCCAAGGCCATGGCCCCCACCCGCCCCCACCCCTCCACACCCGACACACCGCCCGCGAACAAGCTCCTCGCCCCCGGCGCCGGCCTCGTGGACCGGGCTCGCGACTTCGTCACCGGCCGCGGCAGATCCTGAAACGCCCGACCTCCGGCGCCATCGCACCGGTCGGCAACCTCGGAGGCCCAGACAGACAGTGCAGTAAACCGGTGACCTGATGCGGGCGTGCCGGGTTCGCTGCGTCGGCCCGGGACACAAGAGGCACCTCCCGTTCGAGAGCCCGGCTGGCCCGGGTGTCCCACCCGCGCAGGCGGTAGCCGTTGCGGTGGTCGACGCGTTCGTCGCTGACCCGCCCGGATTCGTCGTTGCAGGGGACAGCGGCCTCCGTGGACATGAGCGCGTCGGCGAACGTCTTGACCATCGCGCGCAACAGAGCGGGACTCGCCGAGGCGAGGTTGTCCTCGGCCAGGGCGTGCAGGGGCAGGCCGTCCGGTTCGGTCATCGTGCTGATCTCCTTCGAGACGTCGAAGGAGATCAGCACGGTGGCCGTTCTCATATCCGGACTCTCGCTCCGGCGCCGGGACGAACTCCCGGATCAGGTGGGAACCGGTACTGCTTCCAAGGCCGCAACCGAGGCTCTTCCGCCTTTCACAGCGGGCAGGCCGACGCGCCGCACGCGATCGTCCGACCGCCGGACGGGGTACTCGGCCCGAGTGGCGCCGGGGCGCTGCGCACCGGCGGGACACCACCCTCGGCCCGGGACCCGTTCCCGGCCGACCCCAGATGCACGGTTTCGACTGGCCTACCGGATTCGTTGTGATCAGCGAGGTGACGACACGGCGGCGACCGACCCATCCGTGCCTGACGGACTCTCTGTCCTGGTGACGGTAGGCTCCCGCGGTCTGGGGCTGCTGATAGCGGCCGGGCCGGCCGCGCGCGGTCACCGGGTGACGGTGTTGGCCAGGGACGCCGACGAACTCGGCCGGGCCGTGGGTCGGATACGAGAATGTACCGGCCACACCGTGCGTCCCCTGGTGTGCGACGCAAGTGACGAAGGAGCGATGACGGCAGCGGTCCGCCGGACAGCACAACAGGAGGGCGGCCTCGATACCGTGATCGCCAACGCCGGGGTGATCCAGGTGGCGCCCGCCGAGACGGCGGGACCGCAGGCGTTCCGGGACGCCGTGGAAACCATCTTTTGCGGCGCCCCGCACACCGCGCTCGCCGCCCTGCCGTACCTGCGGCGCAGCCCTGCGGGTGGTCGCCTGGGCCTGGTGGGCTCTGCTGGCGGTCCCCCATCCGGTGCCGTGCTCCTGCGCCAAGGCCGCGGTGCGCGCGCTCGGCGAGGGGCTCCAGGAGGAGACCGCCGGGAACGCGGTGAGCGTGACCACGGTCCATCCCGGGCTGATGCGAACCGGCTCGCGCCTTCAGACGGAGTTCGGCGGCCGGCCGGAGGCCGAGTTCGCCTGGTTCTCCGCGCCGGCGGGAACCCCGCTGCTGTCGATGGACGCCGAGCGCGCGGCGAACAAGATCGTGTGCGCTGTGGAACGCAGGCACACCCGGCTGGTGCTCACCCCGGCAGCCCGCATCGCCTCGCTCGCTCACGGAGTCGCACCCGCCTGGTGACGCGGGCGAGCGGGCTCGCCGCCCGGATGCTGCCCCCACCTCTCGACGACACGGCCGAACAGACCGAGAAGCGTGCGGCGATGAAGCAGGGACACGCCCCGGATGCCTCCGCCGGCTCGGTCTGGGTGCGGACACTGCGCAAGGCCGGCAGCACCCTCAACGACCGGGCGGCACGCCGTTACAACCAACGCTGGGCAGGTCCGCCCACCAGCGCCTGATCGACGAGCACGTCATCGACGGCACCTCGCAGGAGCCCGGCGCGCACCACGGCGCGCTGCTCGTCACTCGGCTGGGCGGCGCCACAAATTGGTCTGCGGCCGTCCGCGCGGCCGCGGCGGGTTCGGGGCGCGCTGCGACCGCCGAGTCCGGCCGGACACACTGTGTGCTGGCCGGACTCCCCGTCAGAGTGCGAGTCAGAGTCCCCGGTCCTTGGCCGAGCGGCCAGCTCGGTTTCGGGTGAAGCCGTCGGCCTGAGACACCGTCACGCCATCCCTGCACTATCCGTCCTTCGAGGCCGCGGCCACGCGCGACACCCCGTACCACCCGCACTACCCGCACCCTGGCGCTCGCGGACTCGTGCCCTGAGGCAGGGTTGTGGCGGCCGGCGGACGGTGACCCGGACTCCCATGGCGGTCTGTGCCACGCGCGGCCCTGGCACTGCCCGGCGCCATCATCAGAACCCTGTCACGACCATTCGGCCTCGCCGGCGCTGAGCAGTTCCACGACCTGGGACCGATGCAGGGCGGCGGGCCGAAACCGCCACAAGCGCGCAGACGGCCCACGACAATTGCGGCCTGAGCCGGCAACCGCCGGCGGTGCCGTGGCGACACGGCTGGTGTGCCGCCACCGGAAGCAGTGAACGACGAGGCGGCTCCTCGGCGCCCGACCCTCGCACCCTCTCAGGGCCGGAGCGCGCCGTCGGCCGAGCGCGGCCGCTCCCGGATCCGAAGACGCACGGACAGCAATGGATTGCGCCAGAAATCAGGCGCACCTGGTGCCCCGTTTACGGAACAGCAAACAATTTGGATTCGAATGCATGCCAGCGGGACGGCCGGGCAGACGGCGCGTCGGAGGTTGATAACTATGATTCCCCTGCTTCTCGTTCTTTTGCTGGCCCTGATCCTCTTCGGCGCGGGTTTCGCGGTGAAGATTCTGTGGTGGGTGGCTATCGCGGTCCTGGTCCTCTGGCTGATCGGCTTCGTCGCCCGCCCGAGCGGCGGTAGCGGCCGCTGGTATCGCTGGTAGCCCTGTTCCACGACACGGTTCAAAGCCTGACCGGCAGTGGCCCGCCGCTCCCTTTCCCGGGGGTGACGGGCCACTGCCGTCCCGCCGCCCGGCACCGCCGCTGTCGGTCGCGGCAGCCGTCCGCTCCGACGGACCCGGGACGACGGCGGGCCTCCGGGATTCGCACCGTGAGGACGACGGCGCCGCGCACTGCGCAGCCGAGGACCGTAACCCCGGGGCCCGCTTCACCTCAGCCCGGAGACGGCTTCCGAATCAGGCGTGGGGTGCCATTCGGCGAGCAGGATGGTGGCATCGTCGCGGATCCGGTGTTCTTCGTGGTTGAGGAGATTCTGGATGAGGCGGCGCAGCGCCTCGGGAGCGCTGTCGCCCTCGGTCATGGAGCGAATGACGGTGTCCGTGAGGCGCTGCTCGCCGAAGAGGTCGCCGTCAGGTGCGCGGGCTTCGGTGACGCCGTCGGTGTAGAGGAGGATCCGGTCCCCCGGCTGGAGGCGGGCGCGATACTGCACGGGAGGGGTGTCGGTGTGGAACCCGAGCCCCAGGGGGAGCTGCGGGGCGCCCTCCAGAACGTGGGGCAGGACATGACCGTCGCGAATGAGCAGGGGCGGTGGATGGCCGCAGTTGATCCAGGTGAACCAGCCGCTGACGGTGTCGAGGTGGGCGAGGACGGCAGTCATGAGGCGGCCGGGGATCCACTGGTCGAGAGTGCGGTCGATGGTGATGGCGGCGTCCGTCAGGGTGCCACCGGTGCGGCGGATGAAGCGGCAGGCGGCGAGAGCGGCCGCGCTGGCCCCTCCGGAGGCCAGATCGTGGCCCATGGCATCCAGCAGGATCAGGTGCAGGATTCCGTCGACGAGGTTGTGGTCGAAGGCGTCCCCGCCGATGTCGTAAGCGGGCTCCAGGACGGCGCTGGAGGTGACCTGACCGGTACCGATGGTGCGCGGCGGCAGGAACGCCCACAGAAGTTCCGCCTGGATGGTCATGGCTCTCGAGCGCTCCCGCGTGATCACCAGGTCGCTGAAGGCCGACTTGGACACCACCAGCAGGGTCGCCAGCCCCGCCAGCGCCTGGCCGTCCTCCAGGAGCTGTGAGGTGAGAGCGGGCGCGGTGACCTTCATGACGCCCACCCGCTCGACTCCGTCGATCATCGTCAACCATGCCGTACCACCGTCGCGGGACTGCTGGAGCTGCTGCGTGCGGTAGGCGAGGCCGCCCAGGGAGCTGTCGATGTCCAGGGCTTCCTCGCCCGGGGCAGTGGCGGGATGCGGGAGGGCGATCAGCTTGATCTGCTGCAGGTCGGGCACGTACAGCCGTGCACTCGACAGCCCGAGGCGTCGGCCCGCCTCGTCGACCAGCAGCGGAACTTCCCGGGCGGAGGCCCGGTGGGACCGTGTCAGAAGGTCCGCCAGGACGACTTCACCAAGAGTCACAGCCCCTCCCGTGCGTCCGTGCGGTGCGTCTCGCGCCCCATCGCGGGCAGCCCGCGCTCCTGACCCTCATCCTGGTCACCATCGCCGTGACCGGCAGCCCGACACGACGACCCCGGCCGTACGGACTCGGCACCGCGCGCGCCAGGCACTCCCCTGACGGCTGTCGCCGGCACCGCAGCGGTCACATCCTTCGGTCGGTGCAGGCCGCAGGGCCGGGGCTGCATGACCCCGACCACGGCGACCTGCTGTCACCGGGCGGGTGATGCTCACCGTTGACTGCCCGGATCCGCGTCGGCACCCGTGGCGGCGCCGACGCGGTCATGACGGACCAGCAGGGCCAACAGGCTCGCGACGGTCGCCTCACCGTCGGCGGGATGGCGCAGCACGGTGTCGGGAGAGACCCGGTAGAGGTTGGAACGGCCTTGGCGGATGTGGGTCAGGTAGCCACCCGCTTCGAGGTCGGCGATGATCCGCTGGACCGCCCGCTCGGTCAGCCGGCAGCGCGCGGCGATGTCACGGATGCGGGTGGTGTCGTCCTCGGCGACGGCAGCCAGCACCCGCGCATGATTGGTCAGGAACGTCCAGCTCGCATACGGCTCCGCTACTCCGTCCATACCTACAGAGTAGGGCGGATGTTTCACGCTTTCAAAAGCACGACTTGTGTTTCATGTATCTGTTGACGTGGAAGGCGGGGGTGGGAATGCTGGAAGAAGGACGGATGCTCGGGAGTCACCATGTCCGGTCACGTCACCGCCCTGCCAGGCGATCAGGAGCAGTGCATCGACTGCGGCGCCCAACGGCGCCTTGCCTCCTGCCTTCCTCCGTTGTCGTTGACCGTCCACACCGGCACCCACGACCGGCACACTCTGGTCACGGCGTCCGGTGAGATCGACTTCGACAGCAGCCCCGCGCTGGGACAGGTACTGCAGGACGCGCTGAACCAGTCAGCGGACGGGGTGGTCGTCGACCTCGCCGGAATCGCGTTCTGCGACTGCTCCGGACTCAACGTTCTGCTGCGCGTGCGCAGGCATGCCCGCGAGGCCGCCAAAACCCTCACCGTCCGGGTCTCCAGCCCGGCCGTGCAGCGCCTGCTCGAGCTGACGGGCACCGTCGACGTGCTCACCGCGACGGACACGGCACAAGCCCCCGGCACGGAAGGCGACAAAGCCCCGTCAGGCCCGGAGCACGGCGCGGCCCCGACCGCGGACGACGTCAAGACAGAAAACGACCAACTGCGACGCGCCATGCGGACCCGCCCGGCCATCGACATCGCCCGCGGCATCCTCATGGCCTCCTACACCATCAGCGCCGAGCAGGCATGGCAGGTCCTGGTCACCATCTCACAGAACAGCAACACCAAACTCCACCTGCTCGCCGAAACCCTCCTTGGCACCGTGCACGGCCACGACCTGCCCAAGCCTCTCGCCGATCACCTGGCGAACGCCCTGCGAGAACACGGCAGCCAGCCCCTCTGACAGCAAAAGGGCCGCCAAGGAAGAACACACGAACCTCCCACGCGGTTGCCCGGACCGGAACGATGCCGCTCCTGCGCCTGTCCCAGCAGCAGCCCTCCAGGACCCGCTTCTTCCACACCCGGTCCACAGCCCCGGAACGACCGCCCCAGATCCCCACGTACAGAGGGCGCCGTGGTTCGGGTCGCCCGACCGAATCATGTGTCGGTTCCGGCGTCCGCGTCGCACTCTCCGCGGTGGGGGCCGTGCCAGTCCAGGCACAGCACGGTGGCGTCGTCCGGCAGGTGGCGGTCGGTGGCGTCGGTGACCGCCGCGGTCAGAACGCGTACGACCTCGCGCGGGTGCTGGGCTGCGGTGTTGCGGATGACGTCGGGCAGATCGACGGTCTCCGCCTGGCGTTCCTGCATACCGTCGGTGCAGAGCACGAGGCGGTCACCGGGGCGCAGGTCGAGGTCCTGCACCAGGTACGGTCCCTGCGCCAGAACGCCGAAGGGCAAGTCCACGGCCGGCTCGACCTCCTGGACCGCACCGTCGCGCAGCAGGAGGGGCCAAAGGTGGCCGGCGTTGACGAGCTGGGCGCCGGTGCCGTCCAGGGCGACGCGCAGCAGCTGGCCGGTGGCGAAGGT
>NZ_JBSFIA010000090.1:0-7543 GCF_053597355.1 Streptomyces sp. NPDC001443 | reverse complement strand
CCCGTCAGCTCGCCTGACCTTCTCCGTGTGCCGGGGCTCCTGCGGTGCGGGTGTCCCGGCCGTCCGGACCCAGTTCGCCGCCGACCGACGAGGGATCACCCATGCGCGTGTCCAGAACGGACCGGAAGAAGCCGTTGCAGACCTACTCGGCCGGAGTGCGTCCGCTGCTGCTCCAGGTCGGGGCTCTGACCCTGTCGGGTCTCCTGGCCGAGCCGACCGGGGGGCTGCCGCGGGCGACCGTCGTCGCGGTGCACGGCGGTGGTATGCGTGCGGGCTACTTCGACGGGCAGGCCCATCCTGATCTGTCCCTGCTCGCGCTGGGTGCCCGGCTCGGTTTCACGGTGCTGGCACTGGATCGGCCCGGTTACGGCCAGTCCGCGACGCAGGTGCCCGACGGCCTGACCCTCGACGAGCAGTCGTCCGTGCTGTCCGGGGCGCTGGAGGTGTTCGCCAGGCGGTATGCGGTGGGGCGGGGGTTTTTGCTGCTGGCCCATTCCTACGGCGGCAAGCTCGCTCTTGTGACGGTGGCGGACACTCCCGGTCTGCTCGCTCTGGACGCCTCCGGTGTCGGTCACCGGTTCGGCGTCGGGCCGGCTGGCCGGCCGCGGCTTCGCCGGCACATGGACTGGGAGCGCAACTGGGGTCCGGTGGGGCTGTATCCGGAGGGTACTTTCCGGGCGTCCGAGGCGCTGGTCGCTCCCATTCCGGTCAGGGAGGCATCCGAGGTGGAGCTGTGGCCGGAGATGTTCGAGGAGCTGGCGCCGCGGATCGATGTCCCGTTGCGGCTGACCTTCGCCGAGCACGAGGAGTGGTGGCTGCACGGGGAGGCGGACATCGCCGATCTGGTCTCCCGGCTGGCCGGGGCGCCCCTCGTGCGGGTCGAGCGCCAGCCCCGCGCGGGCCACAACATCAGCCTCGGCCTGGCCGCCCGCTCCTACCACCTGCGCGCACTCGCCTTCTTCGAAGAATGCCTGCAATCCACCACGGAGACCGTCCCCGTGAACACGGTCCGTAAAGCTGAAAGGAAGTAGCAGGATGCAGCCCGAGGTGAACGGCGCCGACGACTTCCTGGCGTCGGCGGTGGTGTCTGACTCCCCGCTGACCCCCGACGCGGGCGCCTTTCTCAAGGAACGGGAGGAGTCCGCCTCGTACGAGGTCGAACGGGTGCCACTGGCCGCTCTCCCGAATTGGCACCTCGGTGACCGGCTCAGCCGCGCGGACGGCAAGTTCTTCACGGTGGAAGGGCTCTCCGTACGGACCGATTTCGGACCCGTGCCGCAGTGGTCCCAGCCGATCATCGTCCAGTCGGAGATCGGCATCCTGGGGATCCTCGCCAAGCGGTTCGACGGCGTGCTCCATTTCCTCATGCAGGCGAAGATGGAGCCGGGAAACACCACCTTCGTCCAGTACGCGGCGACCGTCCAGGCGACTCAGAGCAACTACCGGCGCGTCCACGGCGGCAGGGCCACCCCGTATCTGGACTACTTCCTCGAGGGCACGCGGCGACGAGTCCTGTTCGACCAACTCCTCTCCGAGCACGGCTACTGGTATCTGTACAAGCGGAACCGCAACATGATCGTCGAGGTGCCCGAGGACGAGGAAGTACCCGTCGAGAACGACTTCACCTGGCTCACCCTGGGCCAGATACGCCAGCAGCTCACCCAGGGCAACGGCGTCAACATGAACGCCCGTACCGTGCTCTCCGGAATTTCCTACGGCACCGCCGACGGCGACCCGCCGGTTCCCCGGGCCGAGCAGCCCGACCCGTTCCACGCCGAGCTCCTGAGGTCGCACCGGACGCCGTGGTCGGCGTCCGACCTCTCCGGCACGCTGACGTGGCTGTTCGACCAGAAGGCGAAGTTCAGCCTGGACGTCAGGCGGACCAGCCTGCGGGACATGGACGAATGGATCTGCGACGACGACAGCATCCGCCATCGCGACGGCCGCATCTTCGACATCATCGGCATGTCGGTCCAGGCCACGAGCCGTGAGGTCGGCACATGGTGGCAGCCCATGCTCGAGCCCCGCCCCGGAAACGCCGTGGCCCTGATCTGCCAGCGGCGGGCCGGGGTGCTGCAGTTCCTGGTCCAGGCACAGGTCCAGCCCGGCCTGACGGACCGTCTCGAACTGGCGCCCACCGTGCAGTTCTCTCCCGGCTATCACCGCGGCCCGCAGGACTTCCCACCGCTGACGCAGTATCTCGACGCACCCCCGTCCTGGATCCGGCTGGACGCCGTGCAGTCCGAGGACGGCGGCCGCTTCTCCCGGGCCGACACACGCCACCTGGTCGTCGAACTGCCCGAGGACCACGAGATCGAGGCGCCGGAGAACTACCGGTGGATGACCCTCGGTCTGCTCAACCGTCTGACCCATTTCGGATACCACGTCAACGTCGAGGCCCGGAGCCTGGCCGCATGTCTTCTCTGACTACCAAAGGCAGCGCTGTGACTGTGAACTCCCCGCTCATCGTGGTGCTCGGCGCCGCAGGCTTCGTCGGATCCGCGGTGTTCCGCGAGCTGGCACGGCACCCGGTCCGGATACGGGCCGTCTCCCGCAGGACGTGCCCTGTCCCCGAGGACGCCCGTGCCGAGATCGAGGTGCTCTCCGCGGATCTGACCGAGCCCGGCCAGATGGCCGCCGCCGTCGCCGGCGCCGATGTGGTGATCCACGCACTGGCGTACATCGCGGGGGCGTCCACCTGGCGCATAGCGGACGGCGACACGGCCGCCGAACGCGTCCACGTGGGCCTGATGCAGGACTTGCTGCACGCCCTTCGCGACCGAGCCGATTCCCAGGCGCCCCCGACCGTCCTGTTCACGGGATCGGTCACGGCAGCCGGCTCCTCGGACAAGGAGGTTCTGGACGGCACCGAACCCGACCGGCCGAAGGGATATTACGAACGGCTGAAACTCGAGGCGGAGCGGCTGCTGCTGGAGGCCGACACGGCGGGAACGGTGCGTGGCGCCTGCCTGCGCCTGACCACGCTGTACGGCTACAGCGCCGGGTCCACCGCCCGGGACAAGGGCATCGTCTCCACGATGACGCGCCGCGCAGTGGCCGGCGAGCCCCTGACCATGTGGCACGACGGAACGGTCCGCCGGGACCTGCTCCACGTCGACGATGCCGCTCGCGCCTTCTGGGCCGCGATCGCCCGCATGGACGTGCTCGCGGGAAGGCGCTGGCTGATCGGCACCGGTCAAGGCGCGCCGCTCGGGGACGTGTTCACCAGGGTCTCCGCGTTGGTCGCCGAGCAGACGGGCAAGGAGCCGGTGCCGGTGGTCTGCGTGGAGCCGCCGGAGTACGCCGAGGCCATCGACTTCCGGAGTGCGATCGTCGACTCCTCCGCGTTCCGGACCGCCACCGGCTGGCAACCGCAGGTGTCCCTCGACGAGGGCCTGCGCCTGACGACGGAGTTCTGCTCCGGCGGCCGGGAGACGGAAGTGTCCTGAACCTGTCGGTGCGCAACGCATTCATCGCTGAAGGAGGAGAAGGTCGCGTGATCTACACACAGCTGGGCCGTACCGGTCTGCGGGTCAGCAGGCTGGCCCTGGGCACGGTCAACTTCGGTGGCCGGGTGGAGGAGCCGGAGGCGCACCGCCTCATGGACCACTCCCTGGAGCGGGGCATCAACCTGATCGACACGGCCAACATCTACGGCTGGCGTGTCCACAAGGGCCACACCGAGGAGGTCATCGGCCGCTGGCTCGGCAAGGACCCCGCCCGCCGCGACCAGGTCGTCCTGACCACCAAGGTGGGCGACCCGATGAGCGAGGGCCTCAACGACCGCGGCCTGTCGGCCCGCAACATCGTCGCGGCCTGCGAGGCATCGCTCAGGCGGCTGGGCACGGACTGGATCGACGTGTACCAGATGCACCACCTCGACCGGTCCGTGGGCTGGGACGAGGTCTGGCAGGCCATGGACCTCCTGGTCGCCCAGGGCAAGGTGCGCTACGTCGGCTCGTCCAACTTCGCCGGCTGGGACATCGCGAGTGCGCAGGCGGTCGCGCAGCGCAGGAACAGCCTGGGCCTGGTCACGGAGCAGTGCGTCTACAACCTGGTCACCCGCCATACGGAGCTCGAGGTGATTCCCGCGGCCCAGGCGTACGGACTCGGCCTGTTCGTCTGGTCACCGCTGCACGGCGGCCTGCTCAGCGGCGTGCTCCGCAAGATGCGGACCAACTCCGCCGTCAAGTCCGCGCAGGGCCGTGCGATGGAGGCCCTGAACGCGCAGCACGACACCATCGAGGCCTACGAGAAGCTCTGCGCCGACCACGGCCTGGACCCGGCCGTGGTCGGGATCGCCTGGGTGCTGTCCCGCCCCGGTGTGACGGGTGCGGTGATCGGACCTCGCACGGAGCAGCACATCGAGGGCGCACTCGAAGCTCTGGAGTGTGCGCTGCCGGAGTCCGTACTGGCCGAGCTCGACGAACTCTTCCCGCCGATCGGTCGAGGCGGCCCTGCCCCCGACTGCTGGCTGACCTGACCTGAAGCACCGGACGGAAAGGGCGCGGCTCCGGGCCCGCCATGCCGTGCCCGCCCTCGGCCCGGCGGCGGTGCGGACGGCCCCGGCAGGGGTCCGGGACGCCGACCCGCCGGGCCCGGATCGGGGCGGCCCGCCGCCACGCGGCGGCCTGGGCGCAGCGGCGCACGGCGCCGCGGTCCGGGCCGCCACCGGCCGGCAACCGCAGGCGTCCCTCCAGGAGGGCCTGCGCCTGACGACGGAGTTCTGCTCCGGCGGCCGGGAGACGGCAGTGTCCTGAGCCTGTCGTCGCGAGGCCGCCGGTGCTCCAGCCGGTCTTGAGCTGCGGCGACTACCGTCGTCGGTATGGATCTCAAGAGCCTGGAAATCAGCGAACTCGGCCTCCCGGACACGTTCCTGGTCTCGCCCCGGGCCGTTGAGGACGGCGTTGCGGTCCGCTACGAGGCGTTCCGCCAGGACTACGTCGAGGAAGCGATCGGACGGCCCTTCGCGATCCGGTACAGCGACCTGACGGTCGGGCGGCGCCGGGTGCTGCGCGGCATCCACGGCACCACGGGCCCGGACAGCCGTGCCAGGCTGTTCGGCTGTGTGCGGGGCTCCGCCGTGCACGTCGTGGTGGACCTGCGGGTCGGGTCCCCGGACTACGGCCGGTACGAGACGGTCTGGCTGGACCACCGCAGCGCGTCCGGGGTGTTCGTCTCCGAGGGCCTCGGCCACGCCTGGCTCGCCCTGGAGGACGACACGGTTGTCGCCTGTCACAGCTCCCGCCCGTACACGGCGGGTGCCGCCTACACGGTCAGCGCACTCGACCCGGCTCTCGCCCTGCCATGGGGACTGACCGAGGCGCCGGCGATGACCGACGACGACCTGGCCGCGCCCACCGCGGAGGAGGCGCTGGCCAAGGGGCTCCTGCCGGTCTACGAGGACTGCCTCGCGCTGTACGGCCGTCCCGCGTCCGCCACCGACTGAGTCACGGGGGGTCCGGCAGACCTCCCCCGAGGGACCGGAGGTCCCGCGTACCCGGGACGAGGGCACGCGGGACCTCCGTCATGTCCGGAACGCCCTTCGCCCGATCGGCGGGCCGTCCCGCGGTCCATGAATCGGTCATGCCCTGAGCAGGACGGAGACACCTCGCAGAGGAGGAGTGGCGCACTGTGCCAGCGGCCGCCCGGATGGGAGTTTCGAGGTCCGACGACAGAGACAAGGGGGACCGCATGCGAATCTTCGTTCTGGGGTCTTTGGACGCCGAACTGAAAGGCGTTCCGATCCTGCCCACAGCGGCGAAGCCGCGGCAGATCCTGACGCTGCTCGCCATCTACGCCAACCAGGTCCTGCCGGTCTCCGCGCTGATGGAGGAGATCTGGGGTGACGCCCCTCCGCGCAGCGCCCTCACCACGCTGCAGACGTACATCCTCCAGCTCCGGCGCTGCATGGAGAACGCGCTGGAGGGAGAGCCCGGCGGCTCGAAGGATCTGCTGCTGACCCGGCACGGGGGATATCTCCTCCAGGCCGAGCCGGGCAGCATCGACGTGCACGAGTACGACCGGCTTTCCTCTCTCGGCCAGCGGGCCTTCGACCGGGGTGACAACCGGGAGGCCGCAGAGCTGTTCCGAAAGGCCCTCGGCCTGTGGCGTGGGCCGGCCCTGGTCGACGTACGCACCGGGCCGCTGCTCGAGATCGAGGCGATGCGGCTGGAGGAGAGCCGGCTCGGGGTGATGGAGCGGCGCAACGACGTCGAGCTCCGGCTCGGCCGTCATGCCGAACTGCTCACCGAGCTCACCGCGCTGACTGCCCGGCACCCGCTCCACGAGGGCCTGCACGCCCAGTCCATGGTGGCCTTCTACCGGGCCGGGCGCCCCTCCGCCGCGCTCGACGTCTTTCAGAACCTGCGTACCCACCTCGTGGAGGAGCTGGGCATCGAGCCCTCACAGCGTCTGCAGCGTCTGCAGCGGGCCGTGCTCGGAAGCGACCCGGCGCTGGACGTCGACCCCGGGACCGGGCGGGTGCTCGACCGTTTTGCCGGGTGACCGCCCAGGGAGGAGCCGTGCGAGTGCTGTTCTCGGCGGGCCTCGGGATGCCGGCCGTACTGCGACTGGTCCTGCTCGCCAGGGCGTTGCAGGCGGCTGGCAACGAGGTGCGCTTCTGCTGTCCGGCCCGGGCCCGCCACTGTGTGGCCCGGGCCGGACTCGTGCCGGTGCTGGCCGATCCGCAGCAGTTCGGCCGGGCCTGGCGGCCCGACCTGGTGGTCCACGATCCGCTGTGCCCCGACTCGACCGCCATGGCGGCCATGTCCGGGGTGCCCACGATCGGCTACCTTCCGTTCGCCCACCCGCCGTTGTCGCCGCGGCCGACCGTCTGGATCGACCCCTGCCCCCCGCCGCTGCGGGAACGGCCGGAGCGCGGTGCCTGGCATGTGCGCTGCGATGCCTACGAGTTGCCCGCAAGGCCGGTGCCCCGGCTCACCGGGCTGTCGCTGCTTCCGCGCGTCTGCGTCACCGGGGTGCCGACCGGGTCCCGGCCCGAGGACCGCCGCCGGGCGCGGCTCTTCCGGCGTGTCGCCGAGGGCGTCGAAAGCCTTGGCCTGCAACTCCTCGTGCTGACCGGCGACGACCACCCCTGGAGCCTGCTGCTGCCCGGCTGCGTTCTCGTCGTGCACGGCGGGGACGAGGGGGTCGTGTACGCGGCCGCCCGGTACGGGGTCTCCCAGCTCGTGCTGCCGACGGGGGAGGAGGGACGGCGGACCGGTGCGCGCCTGGAACAGGCCGGCATCGGTCGGTGCCTCTCCGACGACGAGCTCGCGGGCGACCCCAGCATGCTGCGGCTGCGCTTCCACATCGCCGATCTCGTCAACGGCGGTCGGGTGCTTCCCACGGCCGCCCGGCTGGGCCGGACCGTCGCCCGCATGCCTGCGCCGGCGGACCTCGTCCCGGACATCGAGGCGCTGACGCGCTGACGCCGGGGAGAAGGGGCGGGACGCCGTTTCGTCCGGTCGGTCCGCGGTGACCCGCGAGGTTCGCAGTCATGGCGATGGGCGGCGGGCCACTTCCCCCAGGGGGAAGTGGC
>NZ_JBSFIA010000089.1:0-8291 GCF_053597355.1 Streptomyces sp. NPDC001443 | reverse complement strand
CGCACGGTGCTCGAGGCGGCGCTCTCCCAGCAAGGGGTGCCCTACTCGTGGGGCGGCGGCAACGCCGATGGCGCGTCGTACGGGATCTGCTGCTCCCCCAGCGGCAAAAGCGGCACGACGATCAAGGGCTTCGACTGCTCCGGACTGACGCTGTACGCGTACGCACGGGCCGGCATCCAACTGCCACGCACCGCGGCCGCCCAGGCCGGCACCGGCCGGCGCATCCCCGCCAGCCTCGGCACCAGTGCGCTCAAGGCCGGCGATCTCGTCTTCTACGCCACCGCCCCCGGACACGACGCCACCATCCACCACGTCGGCATCTACCTCGGCAACGGACAGATGATCAACGCGCCGCGCCCAGGCACCGTCGTCCGCCTCGACGCCGTCAACACCATGCCGGGCTACGCGGGCGGAGCACGCCTGCTATGACCACCACCCCGACGCGTCCGCCGCGCCTGCTGGTACTGAGCACTGTCATCCTCGCCGTCGCCGCGGTCGCGCTGCTGGGCGGGCCGCACGGTCACAGGCTCCCGGCCCCGGCATCGGGGCCGACGTCGCGGCCAGCTGGGCACACGACTACCCATGCGCCGTCAACGGCCGCAGTATCTGCCGCCGGCACCGGCCCGTCGGCCACGAGCACTCCTTCCTCTGCCGCGCCCACCTCATCGGCACCGCCTGGCGCCCAGTCCGCTCTACCGCCGCACGGCGAGGGCGTAGCCGGGGACCGGGCCATCCAGCACAACCTCGAGACCGCCTGGCCCGCCGACCTGCCGACCGCCGACGAGCGCGTGCTGCTCGCGGCCGGACGGGCGCTGCTGCATGCGGACGCCACCGGCATCGGGCGCACGGCGTGGCCGCACGTCTTCCCCGATACAGGTCAGGCGCTGGCCCCGGCATTCGCCACCGCTCGTTTCCGCATCCAGGCCGCGATCGCACGCCGCGGCCCCGCCCCCGGCACCGCAGTCGTGCACCTGGTGTGGGCCGGCACCGACCGCGGCGGCACCTACACCGACCTCCGCGTCACCGACTGGCACTTCACCCGGACAACTTCGCAGAAGGAAGCAACGACGTGGAATCCGCAGCCCCGTACCTGACAGACAGCACACCCCTCGCGGCCGGCCGCGGCTTGCTGCGGGCAGACGCCGCGGGGATCGGGCGGGCCCACTGACCCGCGGTCTTCGGCGCTCCAGACCAGGCGATCGCACCGGCATTCGCCACCCCCTCTTCCGTGTCCAGGCCGCCGCCGCCCGCCAAGACGGCAGCCCGCAGGCGGCGGTGCACCCGGTGTGGGCCGGCATGGACCGCGGCGGCACCTTCACCGACCTCCACACCACCAACTGGCACTTCGCACGCACCCTCCAGAAGGGAGCAACACTGTGGACTCCCCAGCCCCGTACCTGACAGACAGCACCAGCGTCACGGCCACCGGTCAGGCACGCGGCCTGCTCTGCGGTCTGGCCAACGCCGCAGACTGGCTCTACGGCCACTGGTACCTGCCCGCCCTGGCCATAGCCGCCGCTACAGCAACCGCCGAGACGGCGGTGCGCCGACTCGCGGCGCGCGCCTCGGCCGAGCGGATGGCCCTGGAACTGGCGCCCAACCGGCACTTCGAACCGAGCCTGGAAGAGATCTTCCGGCGCGGCATCCAGCTCGCCCGGGCCTCCACGAGCATGCCCTGGTGGGCGCCCCGTAGATCAAAGGCGGTGCAGATCCGGCTGCGCGCGGACGGCTCCAGCCCGCTGCGCTACCGCATCGAAGGCCCGGCCAGCGGGCAACGGCTGCTGTCCATCACCCCGTTCGGGCCCGACGTCACCGTGCACACGGCCCAGCCGATCACCGACAAGCCGCGCACCCACACCGTGCGTGCGGAGTTCGTCCTGCGCGGCAGACCCACGGCCCCGCTGCGTGAGGTGCCGCTCAGCCCCGACCCGCTGCAGCCGCTCATCGATGCCGTGTCCGACCTGCGCGCCGAGCTCGGCGACCTCGCCGAGCTCCGCCTCGACATCCAGCGCGCCCCCAAATGGGCCCTGCGCGCACGCCGCCTGCAGCTGCTGAGCAACGCGCGCCGCAGGGAGCGGCGCGAGGCCCAGCGGGCCGCCCGCTGGCTGCGCCGGGACGCCTCCGGCATCGAAGACTCCCTGACCTGGCAGCTCCAGCAACTGATCAGCGACAGACCCGGTCCAGGCGGCGGACGGCGGCTGGTCATGCCGCCCGTGCCCCGCAGGATCGAGCCGGCCGAAGCACTGGGCAAACTCGCCGACGACGACCACCTGGTGCGCGTACAGCTGCTGGTGATGTGCGCCTCGAACACCGAAGGCCGCGCCCAGGCACGGCTCGCCCAGCTCCAAGCCGCTCTCGACGTGTTCGGCGGCCACTCAAGGTGGGCCATGCGCGGCTGGCGGGTGGGACCGTGGCGGATCGGCGCCGACCACTGGCCCACCCGCCGCGGTTTCGAGCGCCGCTGGAGACTGGGGCACTGCCAGCCGCCCCGCGCCAACTGGGTGAGGCTGGAAGAGCTGGTCGGCCTACTCAAACCGCCGACCGTGCACTGCCGACTGCCGGTGCTCGCCGCCAGCCTGCCGACGTTCGAGTTCGGCAACCCTGATCTGCTGCTGCAGGGCCTCTACCGCACTCCGGACGGCCGCCAGCGCCTGGTCGCCACCTACGCCGAGGAAACCCTGTTCGAAGTCGGGGTGGGCAAAGCCGGGGGCGGCAAGACCGAACGTGCGCTGGCCCAGGCGATCGGCTGGGCACATGCCGGGGGCGGCCTACTGTTCATCGACCCGCACCGCGACTCCTGGCCACGCGTTCTCCCATTCCTGGCCCACGAGGCTCTCATGCGGCGTATCGCGCTCGTCGACCTCAACGGCCTCGGCGACAACCCGCGGGTGAGTTCGTGGAATCCGCTTGGCATGCACCACGGCCAGAAGGCGCACGAGGTCGTCGAGGCGATCACCGACGCCTACGCCTCCGCGTTGGCCTGGGACGACGCAACCGCACCCCGCGCGATCACCATCCTCACCGCCGCGCTGGCCGTCCTGGTCGCCGTCAACGAGACCGCCTGCCAGACCGGCCGCCCCGAGGACCAGGCCACGATCTTCCACGTCCGGGCACTGCTCACCGATCCCGCGTTGCGCGCAGCCGCGCTCAAAGCCGTGGCCGACCGTCTCGACGAGGAGAGCCGTGCCTGGTGGCAGACCGTGTTCCCGACCCTGCCCGCGGACGCGTTCGCCGTCGTCCTCAACCCGATCGCCCGCCTCGCCGCCAACCCGATCACTCGTGCCTTCCTCGGCCAGCCGGTCGGCGTCTACAACATCCGCACCGCCATGGACACCCGCATGATCGTGTGGGTGTGCCCGGGCGGCAACGGGCCCACCGACCGGCTGGTCACCGCGCTGCTGGCCCGTGATCTGCTGCGAGCCGTGCGCTCCCGGCGTGACACCCCGGAAGCCAAGCGGGTGCCGTTCCGGGCGTACTTCGACGAGCTGATCACCCTCACCGGCGCAGCTCCAGAAACGATCGCCGCGATGTTCGAGGACTTCCGCAAATACCGCTGCCACGCCCACGGCATGACCCAGCTGCTGGCACGCCTGCCCACACCCGTGCGGCTGTCCCTGATCCAGAACGCCTCCACACTCGCCACCACCGCCGGATCGAAATCCGCGATCGCACCCGTCACGGCCGAGTGGGGCGACAACCCGAGCCCGGACCGGGTCGCGGTCATGGAACGGTTCGAGCACTACGTGTCCATGAACGTGCGCGGACACCGCGTAGGACCCGTCCAGTTACGCGGACCCCACCTCGACACCCTCTACGCCTCCCACGCCCGCCCCCGCCACACCCCCGCACTCCAACGAGCCGCACTCGCCAACGCCGAAGCCCTCCCGCTCGAGCAGCTCACCGGCCACGTCGCAACACAGACCAGCCGCCTGACCGCTTTCCTCACCCAGCACACCCCGGCCCTCTCACCGCCGACAAGCCTGGCCGAGAAGGACTACCAATGACCCCCGCCTCTACACCACCCCCACCAGCCCAACCCGCTCTGTCTACCCTGCCTGCTTCACCAGCCCTGCCGGGCCCGGCGGCCCGGTCCAGGCGGAGCCGCATCGAAGCCCTGCCCGCGCAGCCGCTGACCGTGCTTGCCCACCACCGCATGGCCACTCCCCACCGCCCCGGGCCGGGCCACACCGCCGAACCCCTGCCCGTTCAACCGAGAAGCTCCCCCACAAGCCCCCTCCACCCGTCAACAACCTTTCCCTGGGCCCGGGTTGGCGCATCCCCACCCCGCCGGCAGAATTCCCCAACCCTCTTGAGATTTGCTCACGCGAAGCTTTACTGTTGCACCGCAAGCGTCCAGCGCTCCGTCAGAATCACTGAAAATGGAAGCTGATGACCCATCTCACGAATCGACGCCTCACAGATATTCGCGCAACGGAAGAGTTAACTGCACTGGTGTGGCCGGACGGCGCGCGGGAGGTGGCCCAGCTCGGTGACGCCTGGGTGGCCACCGCGAGCGCCGATTTCACCCCCGATGACCTCACCCTCGTACGCCGGCAGTTCCCCGCCCGGCACGTCACCCTCGACGGCGACACGATCACCGTCTGGCCCCGCACCCCTCCCGGCCAGCCGCCCGCGCCGGGCCCCCGGGGCCGCAACTCCCCCTGAGTCAAACGCCCGTCGCACCAGTCCTGTGCGTCCGCATCGTGCCGCCTGACCGGCCGCACGGTCCTGCAGCATCCAACGCGAACACCCCAAGCCGCTGTGCCACTTCAGAAAAGGGTTGCATCATGACATCCTCGCCCCGCACTACGCCCCTGCCGCGACGTGCCCTGCTCACCCTGGCGGCAGGGCTGACCCTGTCGGCTGCCGGATGCTCGGCAGGCAGCCACCCCGACGCACGCACCGTGGCCGCCTCCAGCACCCTGCCCTCTCCATCGCGCACCAGCACCCGGCCCGCCTTACCCTTAGCGGTCCTAACCGGCCAGCACCGCCTCCAGCTCACCCTCACCTCGGCACGCCGCCTCCCGCACGGCGCCGTCACCCTGCGCGGCACACTGAAGAACACCGGCACGACCCTCGTCATCGTCCCCGCCGAACTACGCGGCAACGAAACAGCCGTACTGAGAAACGGCCCCTCCCTCGCCGGCGCCACGCTGGTGGACTTCACCGCCGGCAAGCGCTACTACGTCCTGCGCGACACCGACGCCCGCCCGCTGACCACCACCGGACTGTCCCAGCTCGATCCCGGCGAAACCGTGCCCGTCTTCCTGCAGTTCCCCGCCCCGCCCCCCTCCACCACCCAGGTCGACTTCGAACTGCCCCTCTTCGACTCCGCGATGATCACCCTGGCGAAGTGAGCCGCGTCATGGCCCGCCTCCCGCCACGCCGCGCAGCCTGGCTGCTCCTGCTGCTGCCCACCCTTGCCGCCCTGCCCTCCGCTACCTCTTCCACCCAGCCGCCTTCCCCCGCCGCCACCTGCGCGTGCACACCCCCACACCCCGCTCCAGAGCCCGCCGACACCCTCGCTCTGAGCCCCGGCGCAACCCTCGCACCACCCCTGACACTCCCTCTCACCGCTCCCACCCGCGCACTGCGCCAAGCCCACCAGGACCTCACCCCAGCCTCACCCCACCACCCCGGCGCCGGACGCACCCCCGCAACCGCTTCCGGCTCCCACTCCCCCGCGTCCTTGCCCACACAGCAGCCCACCACCGGCGCCTTCCCCGCCCTCACACCCGCCCCAGCCACTTCGCCCGCCTCTCCCACCCCTGCGCACACTCCCGCACCCCACACCGCGCCCAGCTCCAGCTCCCGGACCGGGTACGAGGCACTGGCCGGCGCCGCACTGGCCGCCGCAGCCGTCACCGCAGCCCTCGGCGTGCGGCACCTGCGCAGGCGCACCCACACCCGCCGCACGCACACCGCCACCGCCCCGGCTCCCGCGCTCTCCGGCTCGATGTCTGCCCCCACCGCCCACGCCAGCCTCGGCCGGCTGGATCTGGCTCTGCGCGCCCTCGCCCACCACGCCGCCCGCACCCGGGCCAGCACCGTACCTGCCGTGCGCGCAGCGCTCATCACTCCCCATACCGTCCGCCTCCTGCCCGAGGCCGACAACCTGACGCCGCCGACGCCCTTCACCGACGGCCCCGACGGATGGTGGACCCTGTCGGCCGACACCGACCTCTCGCACGACACCGACGCCCCCTCAGGGCCGGCTCCCTATCCGGCGCTGGTCACCATCGGCAGCACCGAGACAGGCGACCTGGTGCTGCTCAACCTTGCCCGTACGCCCGCCGTACTCCTCGACGGCAGCACCTCCCAGATCAGCGAGGTGTGCACCTGCCTCGCCCTGGAACTCGCGCTGAGCCCCTGGGCAGACGGCGTCGAGATCGTCACCGTGGGATTCGGCGAAGACCTGCCACAGCTGCCGACCCCACAACAGATCACTCACACACCCCACGCCGCACACGCACTGCGCGACCTCAACGAGCGGCTGCTGGAGGCCCACCAGATGCCCGGCACCGTCCACCAGCCGTACGTGGTGCTGTGCGCGAGCCCACTGGACACCGCCACCGCTGCCGAGTTCGCCGACGTCATCGCCAGGGCACACACCATGCCCGTCACTCTGATCGCCCCGGCCGACGCGGCAGCTGCGCACTTCCCCCGCGCCGTCCTCCTCAACGCCTCACTGCCCGGGCCGCAGCACCTGCACCTGACCGTCACCGACATACGCCTCCAGCGCCTGGAACACACCGCCTACCAGCAGATCATCACCACCCTGTACGGCGCCGGCCGGCACACCGGCCCAGTCGTACCAGCACCGCAGGAGACCGCCGGCCATCCCGGCGCCGCCGAACGCTCCCCACGACCGACGGGGCACAGCGCCGCGCGCCCGGCCGGCACAACCTCCTCCCCCTCCCCCGCAACCGCACCGGACACCCGCGACAGCACCGGCTTCTGGGCCCTGCCCGCCGCCCCCGCCCCGGCCTCACCTCACCTGCCGCCCCAAGGCACACGAAACCGCACCCCCGGCCAGGCACAGCACAGCCAGCACCCGCACGAGAGCGAACCCGCACCCCTCACCGTCCCGGCTCCGCCAGCCGCCCTGCCCGAGCCCGGCCGCAATCCCGGCACGAACAATGCCGTGCACGACCCGCATGCCCCGGAGATACGGGTCCTGGGACCGGTCGAAGTCACCGGCGTGCCCGCCACCGGCCACGGCCCCCGCAGCGCCCAGCTCGCCGCCCTGCTCTACTTCCGCCCCGGCCGCAGCGCCGACATCCTGTGCACCGACATGGACCCCGCCAACCCCTGGTCCACCACCACCCTCAACGCCCGCCTGCAAGGCCTGCGCCGCGCCCTGGGCAACGACCCTGCCGGCCACCCCTACGTGCCCCGCCGCAGCTCCGGCGACGCCCCCTACCGTCTCGCCCCCGCCGTGCGCTGCGACTGGACCCGCTTCCTGAACCTCACCGAACACGCCCTCACCCAAGGCCCCACCGGCCTCCCCGACCTGGAAGAAGCACTCGCCCTGGTACGCGGACGCCCCTTCGGCACCCGCCCCCTGGCCTGGGCACAGCCCCACCAACAAGAAATGATCACCCGGATCGTCCACACCGCCCACACCGTGGCAACCCACCGCACCCCGCCCGGCCCCCACCACAACCTCACCGCCGCCCGCCACGCCATCGCCACCGGCCTCGACACCGACGACACCGCCGAACTCCTCTACCGCGACTGGATCCGCATCGAAGACGCAGCCGGCAACCGCCCCGGCCTGCACACCGCCATCACCCGCATCCAACACCTCACCCACACCCTCGACGCCCCCCTCCAGCCCGAAACCCAGCACCTCATCCACCAACTGCTCCACACCACCGGACACGAACGGCAACCCAAGCCGTGACCCCCGTACACCGACCCCCGCCGGGCACCCCGACAGCGCCCGCCGGCCACAAGGCACACGCTGCCGCACACCCCACCCCCGGCACTTCATCGCCACCCAGACGAACCCAGCCGATGCCGAACGGCCACGAGCCACACAGAGCTCTCCACCCACCTGCCGCGCGTCCCGACACAGCACCCATCGGCCGCGCACCCCGCGCCCTGGCCGGCCTCATCACCACCGCCACCCTCACCGTCGCCGGCATCGGCTTCGCCGGCTCCTACGTCGCCGTCCGAGAGCTGGCGGCCAGAAAGGGCTTCGGGAACTTCTCCTACGTCTTCCCGATCGGCATCGACGCGGGCATCTGTGTCCTGCTCGCCCTCGACCTGCTGCTGACCTGGATCCG
>NZ_JBSFIA010000088.1:0-8294 GCF_053597355.1 Streptomyces sp. NPDC001443 | reverse complement strand
GCCCGGTTACATTCCGAACCCGGAAGCTAAGCCTCACAGCGCCGATGGTACTGCAGGGGGGACCCTGTGGGAGAGTAGGACGCCGCCGAACAAATATTGAGAAAACCCCCGTGCCATTCGGCACGGGGGTTTTCTGCGTCTAGGCTCGATCCCATGCGCTATGACCTGGTTATTTTCGACAACGACGGAGTCCTCGTCGACAGCGAGCCGATCTCCAACCGGCTGCTGGCGGCCTATCTGACGGAACTCGGGCACCCCACCTCGTACGAGGACTCCATCCGTGACTACATGGGATCCGCGATGCACCGGATCCACGACCTCGTCCAGGAGCGCACGGGCCGGCAACTGCCCCCGGACTTCGACGACGTCTTCCATGCGCGGGTGTTCGCCGCCTTCGAGCGGGAGTTGAAGCCCGTGCCCGGAGTCGCCGACGTCCTGTCGAAGCTGACGGTGGACGGCGTGCCCTACTGCGTGGCCTCGTCGGGCAGCCACGAACGGATCCGGGTGGGACACCGTACGACCGGGCTCGACCGCTGGTTCGACGAGGACCGGATCTTCAGCTCCCAGGACGTCGGGCGGGGGAAGCCGGCACCGGACCTGTTCCTGTACGCGGCCGAACGGATGGGCGTCCCGCCGCAGAAGTGCGTCGTCATCGAGGACAGCCCCCTCGGGGTGCAGGCGGCCGTCGCGGCCGGGATGGACGTGTACGGGTTCACCGCCATGACACCCGCGGAGCGGCTCGCCGGAGCCACCCAACTCTTCTCGGACCACGGCGAGTTGGCTGACCTGCTGGTGTGACCCCGGGCAGCGCGGCGCGCTGACATTTGTCATGCGGAGCTCGGGACGATCGTTTCTACTGGCGGACCCGTCCCGAGCGGGAAGCTGAGGGCATGACGACGAACACCGAGAGCAAGAGCCGCAGCCAGAGCAAGGCCGCCAACTTCGCGCCGCTCCTCGTGGACGTGGCGGTGCCGATCGGGTCGTACTACCTGTTCAAGAACGGGTTCGGGACGAGCACGCTGATGGCGCTCGGACTCAGCAGCGTCGCGCCGGCCGTGCGCACCGTGTGGAGCCTTGCCAAGGAGCGCACGGTCAACGGCTTCGCCATGCTGATCCTCTGTGTCAACGTGGTCACCCTGCTGCTCAGCTTCGTCGCCGGTGACCCGCGGCTGATGCTGGCCAAGGACAGCGGCGTCAGTAGCGTCATCGCCATCGGTGTCCTGGTCTCCGTGGCCCTGGGCAAGCCGATGATGACCGCCGGCATGAAGCCCTGGCTGGTGAAGGGCGACGCGGGGCGGGAGGCCGCCTGGGCGCGGCTCCAGGCGGGATCGCCGGCCTTCCGGCGGGCCGAGCGGGTCTTCTCGCTGGTGTGGGGTGTGGTGCTGCTGGCGGAGTGCGCCGTGCGGGTCGTGGGCGCGTACACGCTCCCCGTGGACACGATGGTCTGGCTCGGTTCGGTGATCCTCGTCGTCGCGATGACCCTCGGGTTCCTCGTCAGCGGCGCGTTGGCCGCCGGTCCCATGGCGCACATGGTCATCGCCGAGGCCAAGTCCGAGGGTGCGGTGGTCGGCGGTTGCGGCCCGGCCACGCCCGCCGGAACCTGTGGTCCCGCCGTCGCGGTCGCCGCCACCAGGTAAAACTGAGCGAAATTCATCTTTGGCTTGATCTACCCACAGGTAGCCCGGGGCCCTACGCTCGCCGCCATGACAGATGTGCTGCGGCGCGGTAGGGCCTCGTTGGCGTTCAGTTTCTTCGCCCAGGGCGCCGCCTTCGCCCTGCTCGTGACGCGGATCCCGGCCATCCAGGACCGGTACGGCGTCTCGGACGCGCTCCTTCCCGCCTTCCTCGCCGCCGTGCCCGTCCTCGCGGGCGTCGGCAGTGTGACGACCGAGCAGCTGGTGAAGCGAATACCGCCGAGCCTGTTGCTGCGCTGGTCCCAGCCGGTCGTGCTGCTGGCGCTGCTCGGCGTCGGCGCCGGGGACCGGATGGTCGAGCTGGCGATCGCGCTGGCCGCGTTCGGGCTTGCCGTGGGCGCGCTGGACGCGTCGATGAACATGCTCGGGGTGAGCCTCCAGCGGACGTACGGGCGCAGCATCATGCTCAGCTTCCACGCCGTGTACAGCCTGGGCGGGATCGTCGGCGCGTCGCTGGCATGGGCGGGAGCGCACTGGCATCTGACCCTGTGGGTGTCGTATCTGCCGGTCGTGGCGGTGCTGCTGCCGGCCGCGCTGGTCGGGAGCCGGTGGTACGTCGACGGGGACCCCTCGCCGGTGGACGGCGAGAGCGGCGCCGAGAAGGGCGCCGGAAGCGGCCTGGTGTTCAAGCTGCTGCTTCCGCTCTGCCTGGTGATGACCTTCGCGTACATCGGTGACTCGACCGTCTCCAACTGGAGCGCGAAGTACCTCCAGGACACCCTGGGGAGCTCGGAGCAGCTGGCGACCGTCCCGTACAACGTGTACATGGTGACGACGCTGCTCGGGCGGACGATCGGGGACTTCGGCGTACGGCGGTTCGGGGCCGCGGCGGTGGTGCGGGTGGGCGCGCTGGTCGCGGCGGCCGGGTTCGCCGTGGTGGCCGGGGCGCCCGGGGCATGGGTCGGGATGCTCGGGTTCACCCTGCTGGGGCTGGGGCTGTGTGTGCTGGTGCCGCAGACCTTCGCCGCCGCCGGACGGCTGTTCCCGGGGGCGTCGGACGCGGCGATCGCGCGGCTCAACATCTTCAACTACGTCGGATTCCTGATCGGTTCGCCGCTGGTGGGCGCGCTCGGGGACGCCTGGAGCTACCGCGGGGCCATGCTCGTACCGATGGTGTTGGTGCTGGTGACGTTGGCGTACGCCAAGTCGTTCGCCGCGCGATCGGACCGATACGGTGACGGGCATGAGCGGCCGCGCACAGCTGATGTGGGACGAGGCAGTAACGGGCTATGACTTCGGTCCGGACCATCCGATGGATCCGGTCCGGCTGGCCCTGACCCGGAGCCTGGTCGGTGCCTTCGGGCTCGACAAGGACATCGACGTGGTCGCGGCGAAGCCGGCCGGGGAGTCGACCCTGCGGCTCGTCCACCGGCAGGACTACGTCGAGGCGGTGAAGGCCGCGTCGGCGGATCCCGCGGCGGCCGACCAGGCGTACGGGCTGGGGACGGTGGACGATCCCGCCTTCGCCGGGATGCACGAGGTGTCGGCGCTGATCGCGGGCCAGTCGGTGGGGGCGGCGGAGGCGGTGTGGCGCGGGGACGCGCTGCACGCGGTGAACTTCGCGGGCGGGCTGCACCACGCGATGCCCGGATCCGCCTCCGGGTTCTGCGTCTACAACGACGCCGCGCTCGCGATCGCGCGGCTGCTGGAACTGGGCGCCGAGCGGGTCGCGTACGTGGATGTCGACGTGCATCACGGTGACGGGGTGCAGGCGGCGTTCTGGGAGGACCCGCGGGTGCTGACGATCTCGTTGCACGAGCACCCCCGGACGCTGTTCCCGCAGACGGGGTGGCCGCAGGAGACGGGCGCGGAGGGTGCCGAGGGCACGGCGGTGAACGTGGCGCTGCCGGCCGGGACCGGGGATTCGGGGTGGCTGCGGGCGTTCCACGCGGTCGTACCGGAGCTGATCGCGGACTTCGGGCCGCAGGTGCTGGTGAGCCAGCACGGGGCCGACACGCACTTCGAGGACCCGCTCGCGCATCTGGCGGTGTCGCTGGACGCGCAGCGGGCCGTGCAGCTGGCCTGTCACGAGCTGGCGCACACGTACGCCGACGGGCGCTGGGTCGCGCTGGGCGGGGGCGGGTACGCCGTGGTGGAGGTCGTGCCGCGGTCGTGGACGCATCTGGTGAGCATCGCGGCGGGGCGGGAGATCGCCCCGGAGACGGTGATTCCGGAGAGCTGGCGGCAGGAAGTGTTCGCGCGGACCCGGCAGTTGGCGCCGATGCGGATGACCGACGGGCGGTGGCCGGTGGCTTGGGCGGACTGGGAGTCCGGATACGACCCGGCCGACCGTCTGGACCAGGCGGTGCTTGCCACGCGGCGGGCGGTGTTTCCGTTGCGGGGGATGTTGGCGTAGCCAATTCCCGGGGGCGTTGTTGTGGACCTGCGGCTCCGCCGTGGGTTGTCGCGCAGTTCCCCGCGCCCCTGATTGCTCGGGCTGGCGGTGTTGTGGACCTGCGGGTCCGAGGTGGTTGGTCGCGCAGTTCCCCGCGCCCCTGGGTGGGTGGGGGTTGGCGTTGCGGGTGGGCTGCGGGTCCGTCGTGGGTTGTCGCGCAGTTCCCCGCGCCCCTGATTGCGCAGTTCCCCGTGCCCCCAGTGCGTAGGTCCCCGGGCCCCTGGGGGCGGACTGAGGTTAGGCCAACAGTGCGGTGTTCCTGGGTTTTCGGGGGTGGGGGTGGGGTGGGTGCGTCAGCATCGCTGTCGTGTTGAGCACCGGCGCTCTGCGCGCCCATCTGCTGACCGCGCATCTGGCCGGGCCCGTGGCCACCTCCCGGGAGGAGAGCCTGCGGAGCTATCGGCTGTTCGCCGCCCGCGATCCCCGGGTGCTGATCGGGCTCGATCCCGAGTGGTCCTGGTCGCAGCGTGACCTGATCGGGCTGATGGCGGACAAGTGCGGGGTCTCGGGCGACCCCGATTGCGTCTCCGGTCATGACGTGATCGACCCGGAGCGGACCCTGGCTGCCCTCGACGCCTTCGCCGACCGGCTCGCGGCGGTCGCCCGGCGCGGTGCTCCCGTGCTTCTCGGCACCGGTCACCCGCACCGTCTCCTCGGCTTCTACGCCGCGCTTGCGGACGCGCTGTCGGCGGCCGGATGTACCGTCATCGTCCCAGCGAAGGGTCACTGTGTCGACATAACGACCCGGTTCGGTCTACGCACGTACAACCTTGATTACGTACAGGGGGTCGCGCTCGTAAGGGAACCGGACGCCGAACGCCCCGGTTGTGAGCCGGGCGCACACACGCACTCGCCGCTCCCGGTTCGTACCGCTCTGGCCGGGGCTGCCGACGCCGGCGGGCCCCTCCCGGAGTTGGTCATCGGGGACCACGGATGGGTCTGCGGGGCAGGTCAGCTGGGGTTCGAGGCCATCGGCCTGGCCGACACCGACGACCCCGCGCCCTTCGTGGGCGAGGCCGAGGGGTCCGTGTCCGTGGTAGTTCCACTTGATGACGCCGTGCGATCCGATTACTACCGTCCGCTTACCCGCTACGTACTCAATCGAGCGTGTCTGTCACAGTAGGCCGCGGATGGGTGCACCTCTTCCCCACTCGCATCACCCGCCCCTAGTCTGGGGAGTGAGCACGCAACGACGAAGAGTCACCGGAAGGGGAAGCCGGTGGCCGTCGAGTGCGGAAGGTTCAGGTGGGTGTCATGGGTGCAGCCGGCGAGAGGCCTCTGAACGAGGTTCAGTTCCTTACCGTGGCGGAGGTCGCCTCGGTGATGCGAGTGTCGAAGATGACCGTGTACCGGTTGGTGCACAGCGGTCATCTGCCCGCGATCCGGGTGGGGAGGTCTTTCCGCGTCCCGGAGCAAGCGGTACACGAGTACCTCCGTGAGAGCTATGTGGGGGTGGAGACAGCCTGACGGCTGTTTCGGGAAGGCCCGGAAACACCTCGATTACGACCTCAGCGCTCGGGCGGGTAGGCTAGCCCCTCGTAGGTCGTATGGGCCCATGGCGCCCAGCACCGAGTGATGAGAAGTGAGCGAGGGTAGTCGTGGGCTCTGTTATCAAGAAGCGGCGCAAGCGGATGGCCAAGAAGAAGCACCGCAAGCTGCTCAAGCGCACGCGCGTTCAGCGTCGCAACAAGAAGTAGGCGACAGCGCGAAAGCGTGTCACTGTGGCCCTCCACCGCGATCGGTGGGGGGCCACAGCCCTATCCGGAACCCGTGTTCGGAACCACTGTTTTGCGACACTCGCCGTCGCTTCGTGCATTGCGCGGTCATCACAGCGCAATATCGACCCGCTAAGTTGGCCGCAGACGGGGAACGCAGGCAGGGTGCGAGGCCTGGGCCGGTGACGAGACCCGGGCAGGGTGCGAGGTCGGGAAGGAAGGCGCTGATCTTGGGCAAGGTCGTGCTCGTGACCGGGGTGGCCCGTCAACTGGGGGGCCGGTTCGTCCGGCGCATCCAGCGCGACCCACAGGTGGACCGGGTCGTCGCCGTGGACGCCGTTCCGCCCGAGCACCATCTCGGGGGCGCCGACTTCATCCAGGCCGACATCCGGCAGCCCGCCATAGCGCGGGTGCTCGCCGAGACGAACGCGGACACGGTCGTCCATCTGGACGTCACCGCCACCGCCCTCGGCAGCGGCAGCCGGACCACGGTCAAGGAGACCAACGTCATCGGCACCATGCAGCTGCTCGGCGCCTGCCAGAAGTCCCCGACCGTCAAACGGCTGGTGGTGAAGTCCAGTACGAACGTCTACGGGTCCGCGCCTCGCGATCCGGCCGTGTTCACCGAGACGATGCCGCCCAAGTCGCTGCCCAGCGGCGGCTTCGCGAAGGACACGGTCGAGGTCGAGGGGTACGTACGGGGGTTCGCGCGGCGGCGGCCCGACGTGGCCGTCTGCGTCCTGCGGTTCGCCAACATCCTCGGCCCGACCGCGGACACGCCGCTCGTGTCGTACTTCGCGCTGCCCGTGCTGCCGACCGTCCTCGGCTACGACCCGCGGCTCCAGTTCGTGCACGAGGACGACGTGGTCGAGGTGTTGCGGATCGCCTCGCACGAGCCGGCCCGCGGCACCCTCAACAGCGGGACGTTCAACATCGCCGGGGACGGCGTCCTGCTGCTCTCCCAGTGCTCCCGGCGGCTCGGCCGCCCCACGGTGCCGCTGTTGCTCCCCGCGGTCACCTGGGCGGGGTCCCTGGTGCGTACGCTGGGGATGACGGACTTCTCGCCCGAGCAGATCCGGCTGCTCACCCACGGCCGGGTCGTGTCGACCGACCAGATGCGCGAGACGCTGGGATTCACGCCGAAGTACACGACCGCGGAGACGTTCGCGGACTTCGCCCGCAGCCAGGGACCCGGGCTGCTGCCGCCGGAGGCCCTCGCGGGGGCCGTCGACCGGATCGCCGCGCTGCCCCTCGCGGGCGGCGGTCACCCCCAGACGCCGAGCGCCAACTGAGGAGCGCACCAACGATGGCGGACGCCAAGGTCATTCCGTTCGACGACGACCGGTCCCGTGGGAGCGCCGTGCAGCGGCCGTCGCGGCGCCGCGGTGGGGGAAGCCGGCGCAAGAGCGGTGAACCCGCCCTGGTCCGCGAGGTGCAGCAGGTGCAGCCCCTGCCGACCTCCGCGGCCGGACAGGATGATGATGTTCCTGTGACGCACGAGGAACAGCCCTTCCAGGGACCGCAGGACGACGCGGGCAGCGGTCTGGAGCGCCGGGTGGCGAGCGGGCTGGCGTTCCTGCGCCGCCGCCTCACCGGGGACTACGAGATCGACGACTTCGGCTACGACAAGGAGCTCACCGACCAGGTCCTGATGTCGTTGCTCCGGCCGCTGTACGACCAATACTTCCGGGTCGACGTCAAGGGCATCGAGAACATCCCGGCCGAGGGCGGCGCCCTGATCGTGGCCAACCATTCCGGCACGCTCCCGCTGGACGGCCTGATGATGCAGGTCGCCGTGCACGACCATCACCCGGCGGGTCGGCATCTGCGGTTGCTCGCCGCGGACCTGGTCTTCGTGCTGCCGGTGGTCAACGAACTGGCGCGCAAGCTCGGCCACACCCTGGCCTGCACCGAGGACGCCGAACGGCTGCTCGCCCAGGGCGAGGTGGTGGGAGTGATGCCGGAGGGCTTCAAGGGCATCGGCAAGCCCTTCAGCGAGCGCTACAAGCTTCAGCGTTTCGGCCGGGGCGGCTTCGTCTCCACGGCACTGCGCCAGGGCACTCCGATCATCCCCTGCTCGATCGTCGGGGCGGAGGAGATCTATCCGATGATCGGCAACGCCAAGACGCTGGCGCGGCTGCTGGGATTTCCGTACTTCCCGCTCACGCCGACCTTTCCGTGGCTCGGTCCGCTGGGCGCGATCCCGCTGCCGACGAAGTGGACGATCCAGTTCGGCGAGCCGATCGCCACGGACGGCTATCCGCCGGAGGCGGCCGAGGACCCGATGCTGATGTTCAATCTGACCGACCAGGTCAGGGAGCAGATCCAGCACACGCTGTACAAGCTGCTGGTGCAGCGCCGGTCGGTGTTCTTCTGAGTTCCCCGTAGCCGGGGGTACGGCGATGGGGGCGGCCTTCCCGGGAAGGCCGCCCCCCACCCCCGACCACGGTGGCCGGCGGGTGGATCCCGCGGCCGGGGGGGAGGAGACCC
>NZ_JBSFIA010000087.1:0-10159 GCF_053597355.1 Streptomyces sp. NPDC001443 | reverse complement strand
TCAGACGGCTCGACGGGCTCAGCCTCGGTCATGTTGTCGCTGGTCATCGATGCATCTTCCATGATCGGGAGTTACACCGCTCGTTTTACAGTCCCGGGCATCACCTTCTACCCCGGCTACGGCGAGGACCGCCGAAGCGTCCTTCAAGACCCGGCCGTCACCCGCATCGCCGACGCGCACGGCAAGAGCCCCGCGCAGGTGCTCCTGCGCTGGGGCCTCCAGCAGGGCCGCTCGGTCATCCCCAAGTCCACCAAGCGGCACCGCATCGCCGAGAACATCGACGTCTTCGACTTCGACCTCGCCGCGGACGAGCTGTCGGCCCTGGACGCGCTGGAGACCGGCCGGCGCGGCGGGCCCGAGCCCGAGAACGTCACCCTCGCCGACTACGGCCGCGCCATCCCCGAAGCCTGACCTTCACCCCGTACGACCTGCAAGAAGGAACCACGATGTCCACCACCGTCGGCGCGTTCGGCGCCCACGGGGCCGGCCGGCCGCTCGCCTCCGTCACCATCGAGCGCCGTGACGTCGGCCCCCACGACGTCAGGCTCGACATCCTGTACTGCGGGATCTGCCACTCCGACGTGAACTTCGTCGACGGCTCCTTCGGCCCGCTCCCGGTCAGCCCGCTCGTGCCCGGGCACGAGATCGTCGGCCGCGTCACCGAAACCGGCTCCACCGTCACCCGCCACCAGGTCGGCGACCTGGTCGGCATCGGCTGCATGGCCAACTCCTGCCGCGAGTGCGAGAACTGCCGGGCCGGGCAGGAGCAGTACTGCCTCACGGGCCACACCCTCGTCTTCGGCAGCCCCGACCCCGCCGAGCCCGGCGCCCACACTCAAGGCGGCTGATCCGAGGCGATCGTCGCCCCCGAGGACTTCGTCGTACGCGTCCCCGAGACCCTCGACCCGGACGCCGCAGCGCCGCCGCTGTGCTCGGAGAGCGCCCTGATCCCACCATCCAGGAGGCGACCGACGCCGTCGTCCGCGTCGTGCGGGGCTGCGTGTGCGGTTCCGACCTCTGGTACTACCGCGGCATCAACTCCCACAAGGTGGGCAGCATCGGCCACGAGTACGTCGGCGTCGTCGAGGCGGTGGGCGAGGACGTGCAGGACCTGGTGGTCGGCGACTTCGTCATCGCCCCCTTCACCTACAACGACGGCACCTGCCCCGCCTGCCGGGCCGGGTTCGAGTCCAACTGCGAGCACGGAGGAGCCTTCGGCGACGGCGAGAGTGACGGCGGACAGGGGGAGAAGGTCCGCGCGCCCTACGCCGACGCGACCCTTGTGAAGGTTCCCGCGCCGGCCGACGGGTTCACCGACGCCCAGCTCGCCTCCTTCACCGCACTCTCCGACGTCATGTGCACCGGCTACCACGCCGCCGTGAGCGCGGGCGTGAAGCAGGGCGACACCGTCGCCGTCGTCGGTGACGGCGCGGTCGCCCTGTCGGCCGTGCTGGCCGCCAAGCTCCTCGGCGCCGGCCGGATCATCGCGCTCAGCCGTCACGCCGACCGGCAGGCTCTCGCGAAGGAGTTCGGTGCCGGCGACATCGTCGCCGAACGTGGGGACGACGCCGTAACGGCCGTCCTCGGTCTCACCGACGGCGCCGGCGTCGACGCCGCGCTCGAATGCGTCGGCACCGACCAGTCCATCGAGACGGCTGCCTGCATCGTCCGCGCCGGAGGCATGATCGGCGCCGTCGGTGTCCCGCTCTACGAGAAGTTCGAGTACAAGACCCTTTTCTGGAAGAACATCGGCATCAAGGGCGGCGTCGCCCCCGCCCACCACTACATCCCCGAGCTGCTGCAGCACGTCCTGGACGGAACGATCAACCCCGGACGCGTCTTCGACTACTCCACCGACCTCGACCACATCGCCGACGCCTACGCCGCCATGGACGAGCGCCGTGCGATCAAGTCACTCCTCACGGTCGGCCAGCCGTAAGCCCGGACCCCTGTACCGGTTCGACGGGGCGACAAGTACAGCCGGTTCCCCCAGCCGCGGGACAGGTCCTCACTACGGGGTTGGCATGAGCGGGCCGTCGAGGCCGGGCCGGATCCGAGCCGTCGGCCGAGTTCACCAGGTGGTGGCGACGGTCTGTCGGGCGCCCCGTACGTCGTCGTGACAGGCGTGGCCGCCGGCCAGGCACAGACGCCGGCCTGCGCGGGTGCCGTACACGGGAGCAATCGTCGAGACTTGTGGATCAGCCGAAGGAAAATGGGGTTGCCGTTCCCGCGTAGCAGGCCGAACGATTGCGCCTTGTGACGACTGCTGATGAGAAGCCGCTGTTCGATACCACCAGGCCGGTCGCGTTGGTGACCGGCGTCGGCCGGTCCGTCGGGATCGGTGCAGGGGTCGCCCGCCGACTCGCCGAGGCGGGCTGGAACGTCGCCTTCACGTACTGGACGCCATACGACGCGCGCATGGCCTGGGGCGTCGAAACCGACGCCACGACCACCATCACCAAGGCCCTGGAGGAACGGGGCGCCGACACAGTGGCGGTCGAGGCGGACCTCGCCGATCCCGAGACCGCAGCGCGGGTCTTTGACCAGGCTCAAGGCCGTCTCGGCAACATCAGCGCGTTGGTGATGTGCCACTGCGAGTCGGTGGACTCGGGCCTGCTCGACACCACTCTGGAGAGCTTCGACCGCCACTTCGCGGTCAATGCGCGCGCCTCCTGGCTGCTGATCCGCGAGTTCGGCCGTCGATTCCAGGGGACTCCAGGAACCGGCCGCGTGATCGCCCTCACCAGCGACCACACCGTCGGCAACCTGCCCTATGGGGCGAGCAAGGGCGCACTCGACCGCATCACCCTGGCCGCTGCCCACGAACTCGCCCACCTCGGGATCACCGCCAACGTGATCAACCCGGGCCCGGTCGACACCGGCTGGATGTCCGACGACATCCGCGACCACGTGCTGCGCCAGACACCACTGGGGCGTCTTGGCAGTCCGCAGGACACCGCTCACCTGGTGGAGTTCCTGTGCTCACCGCAGGGCCAGTGGATCAACGGCCAGCTACTGAAGAGCAATGGCGGTCTCGCCGGCTGACGAGCCGTCCCGGCTACGCGGCTTCCGGCCGCTTGACGAGGACACCGCGGATGCTGCTCCCTCCGATGCGGCACCGCACGGCGCGGATCTGCCGGCTTCCTCCGCGAGCGACCGCCAGCCACCACGGCGGGTGCTTCCTCCTCGGCCAGCGCCTTCAGACACTGCTCGAGCCCGATCGCCCGGCGCCTGAGGACCTCCTCCGCATCGGCCAAATCGGCCCGCACCCGCTCCGGTTCGGTTCGGCTTCGAGCTCCTCCACCCGCACCACCGCGGCCTTCCGCCGTGCTTCCGGAACCGCCCGCATCGACGGCATCCGGCACCCCCTCGGCAACTCGATCAGCAACGGGTCGAGGCTTCCGCGACAGGCGCAATCACATGTCTGACCAGCGGAATCCGCACACGAGGTCCGGAAAGAGAACGACCTCTGACGCAGGCTTCCCTGAACTTCCTGTAGCTCAACAGCCCGCCCGGTGGCCTCGGCCGTCGGCATGTCGGTGGGCTCTGACAGCATCATGGTCATGACCGACATCGATGACCTCGTGCAACGCGTCGCCATCCGGGCCGCATCGGACAACGAGGAGCTTCCCGCGCCTGCTGACGATGCCCGGATCACGGAGGCCGAGGCGCAACTGGGCTTCGCGCTGCATCCCCTGCTTGCGCGCCTGTACCGCGAGGTCGCTGACGGCGGCTTCGGCCCTGACTACCGACTGTTGCCACTGCTTGGTCCGGGCTCCAGCGTCGCCGGCGAATACCTGTCGCGACGTGAGGCGTCTGTCGGAGTGGAGCACCCGGAGTGGCCCGAAGGCGTCGTACCGATCCTGACCTGGGGCTGTGCCATGTACGCAGGCGTCGATTGTCTCAGCGAGGACGGTCAGGTCCTGCTCTTCGAGCCGAACCCGTACAGCGGCGGATCGTGGGATCAGTGCTGGTTCCTCGACTCCGCCGGCCTCGCGGCGTGGCTGGAGACATGGCTCGCGGGGACGGGCTGGTTCGAGGAGGACGCCTTCGACAGGGACGACCTGGTCGAGCCTCGACCATGGGACCAGGCCGCAAGCCGGCTGTCCTCCGGCGCATAGCGAAACACCGACGGTTCGTCCCGTTGGCGCAGGCGCCGTCATCCCGGGCATGCTCACGGGTCCCCTGCGACGCCGGACCGGTTCGCCGTCCGCGTCTGCCGAGTTGCTGCCGATGGCCCGCTGGTGGTCAGCGCGGATGTCGCGGATCGCGTCGAGTCCGTGCTGGTCGACGGTGTACCAGGCCCAGGTACCGCGGCCTTCGCGGGTGAGGAGTCCGGCGTCGGCCATGGTCTCGAGGTGGTGGCGAGCCAGGTGCCGTCGAGGGAGATCGCCACGCCGGCCATCGAGGTTGCCGGAGCACTCGAGGCGCGGACCGTCGGGTGTCGGCCGGAGTGCCCGCCTGCAAGCGCGCGTCCGCGGTGCCCGTCCGCACGGCAACTGGTCATTCCGGTAGGGAAGTCGCCTATGCGATCAACATGATTTTCTGCGGTAGTCGCATTCATGGATTTGGTCGGTGCCATCACGGTGATCTGTATCCCCTTGCCTCGGCCCGGGGACGTCACGCCCGAGGAGTTCTACGTCGACGCCCGTGAGCAGGCCGAGCAGGCCCGCGTCCAGGATGCGGCCGGCCCCCAGGCCCGGTGTGACGGTCCGGAGGAAGACCTCCTGTTCCTGGCGCTCGCCGATGCTCGTGCCCGGCGGGAGGCCGCTGACCGGGAGATGCGTTTTTTGCTCGCTCGGAGCTCCGGACAGAAGCGGGGCCCGGCGGGCGGCGCCCGGCACGCGCTCCCCCAGAGGGGGGACCCCCAGCCGCGTTGCCGAAAGGCCCTGGTAGCTCCGCTGCAAGGACCTTCCGGCGCCTTGCGGTCGCACGCACCGGACACCGCCCGCTGATCGGACCCCACTTCTGTCCGGAGCTCCTACGGGCGTGAGTTCCACGGCAACCGCCCCTACGAGCTCGGCCCTCTCGCCGCCGTGAGTGGCATGACTGCCTCCGGCATCCGCACTGCATGAGGCAGCGCCGAGATCGAGGTTGTGGCCCCGCGGACCGACCGTGCGCCTGACGGCCGCCGCCCGGCCGGAGACCGGCAATGACCGCACCCCCGGAACGCCCCGAATGGACGTGCGCCTGCCCGCGCTCGTGGCCTGCCCTGGCCACGGTCGTCGAAGAACGCCTCTTCCCCGTCGAGCCCGCACCCGCGCACACCCCTGCGTCTGCGCTCCATCTCGCCCACGGCACCGGCTGCGGCGCCCCCTGTCCCGGGCCGTGGAGACGGCTGTCCCAGCTGCCCATGGCCGTCTTGAACCCGCATCCGCCCCTTGCCGCCCGCACAGACCAGCCCGGGCCGCCGGGCGCGGCGACGAAGGCGCTTTGCGTGCCGCGGGTGCAGGGAACGTCCTGCCGGACCTTGGGGTGCGCAGTTGCTGGTCAGGGCCGTCCGGGGGCTCCGGCGGCAGCCTGCCTCCTGCATTGCCTGTCCGGCACGGCGGGGTCAACGATCACTCGACCTGATGCCGGGCCGCGCGCCTTGGAACGGAAAGAGGGGAGACAGGACAAGCCTGGTGGGCATGTGATCACTCCGGAACCTGGAGAGGAACTCGGGGCAGGATCCGCGGGAGCGTTCCGGAAGCGGCGATGGCCGGTTCCGCGAAGCCGTGCGGTTTCGCGGGGGAGAGGTGGATGGTCTCTCCGTGTCGGCCATCGTGCGGTGCCCGGTCCGCCGGGAGCTCGTCGGTCCTTGAGCCGGAGGCCGCGGTCTTACGGTGTCCCGCGTGTGACGCGGTTCGGCGTTGTGGTCAGGGCGTCGAGGACCGACGGGCGGCCAGCTCGTCGAGGCGGGAGCGTTTCCAGCGCTGTTGACGGGGGCGGCCGCCGCTGCCGCGGCGGTATTCGTATCCGTCGGGCTGTTCGAGGTCGGGTCTCGCTGGAATCGGTGAGTTCCTTGGCGCCGACCTTGTAGGTGACGGTCGCGTAGGCCGTGGTGCCGTCCCCGCTGACCGTGTGGGTTTTGAACGGATCGGCGGCGCTCGCCACCTGCGGGCCGTCCGCCAGATCGGTCACGGCCTCCGTGACGGCCTGCTTGTTCTCCTCGGTGGTGATCTTCTCCCCGCTCGGCGCGACGAACAGGACCCGGGCGGTCGCGCCGTCGGCGCCGACTCCGGGAAAGCGCTGTTCCAGCAGGTCGAACGGCCTCTGGGACTCGATGCCCGGCATGGAGAAGCCCTCGGCGGCGGCTCCCGGAGCCTTCAGCGCGCCAAGACCGGCCAAGGCCAGGACAGCCGCCCAGACCAGAGCGACGTACCAACGTCGTCGGAAGGCCGGACGACCCACTTGATAGAGGAATGCAGCCACGGCAGGTGGTCTCAGCATCTGTGCTGACGATCTGCCCAGGGCTCTCCGGGAACGGGCTGTCCTGTCGTCGTGCGCCTGCCGACCGTTCCCCCTGCTGAAAACGCAGTACAGACCGGCCGGGCGGGTCCACCGCTGGTACGACGAACCCGCTCGGGTGACCGCAGGTCCGGCCCGGCGAGTGAAGCCCCCGGGCGGCTTCGCCGCCCCAGCGGGGCTCGGTCCGCTCCGGCCTCGTGCGGCTCGGCATCGCGCGCCGCGCCGGACACGGCCTCGGCGGTATGTCCGGTCCGGAGGACGATGCCGACAGCTCGGCGATCGCCGCGGGTGGACCGGGAACTCCCGGACAGCCCGCCGCCCTCACCGGCCCGGTCGTGACAGGGCCAGCTGGTCCTCGACCCACGGATCGAACACCGCCAGCCGGTGGGCCGCCGAGGGGTAGAAAGCCGCGAGCTGTCCGGCGATCCACGGATCTGCGGCCTGCTGCGCTGTCCCGTGTCCCTTGACACCGGCCGTGGCGACGGAGACCTGGTGATACTCGCCCGCCTGTGAAGTGGCCGCCATGGCAGAGCTGCCACCAGCCACAACAGCGCCACCGGCAAATGCGGCACAAACAACTGCGCTCGTGATCCGGCGCGTCAACTTCATGCTCTTCTCCTCCTGGCTCCGCCCGGCCTGCGCGATCCCCGTGCGATGCGGGCCGCGCAGCGATGCGGAAGCAATCGTTCCGGTTGGTGTGTCTACCCCCTCGCGCTCCTCGCACACCCGTGCTCTCATGACGCGTCCAGTTCCGGGCCGATCCGGGAACGAACGGCGACGGTTCGGAGCGGCGTGCCCCGTTCGAACGCCCTCCTGCGTCCCTGCGCGGCGGTACGGGGCGATCGGCCTTCCGGTCCCCTGCGGCTCCACGCCCCGACCGGGCCCCGCTCCTCCTCCACCGCCGCCTGCCGGTCCTACGGCGCCGGGAACCGGCCGGACCACAGAAGATCGCGGCCCACGCGCTCGCCGCCCCACGCCGCACCACAAGCCGAAAGCACGCGTCGGAAGCCACCGGGTCCGGCGGTGCGGTGATCCGGCTCCGCGGTCCCGCCCACGCCCGTGACACCGGAGAACGCTGTTGCCCCTGCCGCCGAGTCCGCGGCCACACCCCGCGTCCCGCTCGCCGCTACCAGCCGGGTTCCTGAGGAGGAACCGTGATCACAGTCGTCGGCGCCGGCCCGATGGACGCGGCCACCGCCTGGCAACCGGCACGCCGTGGCCATGAGGTCACACTGATCGAGGCCTACGACATCGGGCACCGGCGCGGCAGCTCGCACGGCAGCTCACGCATCTTCCGGCGGGCGTACAAGGACCCCTTCTGCATCCGGCTGACCGGGCAGGCCGAGGAACAGTGGCGGGAACTGGAAGACGACAGTTCGACCCGCCTGCTGCGCAAGACCGGCGGCCTGGACCTGTGCGAGCGCGGAAGCCCGGAGGCGATCGCCGGGCTGCTCGGCGCGGCCGGCGTGTCCCATGAACTCCTCGGTACGCGAGCCGCGGCGGAACGGTGGCCGCACATCCGTGTCACGGGGCCCGTGCTGTACCACCCGGACGCCGGCGTGGCCGACGCGGACGCCACCGTGCGGGCGTGCGTGCGGCGGGCGATGGACCACGGGGCGACGGCGGTCCTCGGCGCCCGGGTCAGCGGTATCGACGTCCTGCCCGACGGACGGGTGCTGCTGCACGCGGACACGGGCCAGGAGACCGTCGCCGACACGGTGGTGATCGCCGCCGGAGCCTGGCTGCCCGAGCTCGGACTGCCCGTCGCCCTGCCGTCGTTGCGGGTGACCCAGCAGCAGGTCTTCCATTTTCGCCGGCGCGATCCGGACGTCCAGTGGCCCACCCTGGTCTGGGACGGAGAGCTGCAGCTCTACGGGCTGCCGTCCGGGACCGACGGGGGCCCGTCTCCCGCGGTGAAGGTCGCCGAGCACGACCGGGGCACGCCCACCACCGCCCGCACGCGCAGCGGGGTCGTCGACGCGTCGTCGCGGAGCCGGGTGAGCGGTTTCGTCCGTGACCGGTTGCCGGGCCTCGATCCTGACCCGGTGGCCGAGGCCACCTGCCTCTACACCACCACGCCCGACGAGGACTTCGTCCTGGACCGGCACGGACCGTTCGTCATCGTCTCCCCGTGCTCCGGCCACGGCGCCAAGTTCGCCCCGCTCATCGGCGCACTGGCGGCGGACCTGGCCACCGGCCGTGCCGCACCCCACCCGCGCTTCCGCCTAGGGCGCCCCGCGCAGGAGGTCCGCCGGTGACCGAGCACCAGGCGGGCGACGGCCACGCCGCCGTCTCGGCGCAGCCGCAGCCGCAGTCGGGCCACCGCCCGATCGTCGGCGTGATCATCACTTCCGTGCGCACCCATGGGCTATGACCGGCCATGAGCTGGTCGCCGAACTCCGGTGTTCCGGTGCCGCGTCGGTGGTCCAAGGAAAGACGCCCCGCTTCCTGCGGGGAAATGCAGGTGCAAGGCCTGCCCGGCGCTCGATCACGGGGCCCGTCCGCACACTGCGGACGGGCCCCGGGCGTTCGGCGTGTGCGACGAACTCGGTGGCACCGCAGCGCAAAACCCCTGCGGCTGGCGCGGCAAGGCCGTCCGGAGACCTGTTCACCGCCGACAACCGATCGAAACCCGGCGACGCCTCAGGCGGCGGGAGGCTGTGCCGTGGTGTGTGAGGGCGTCGGCAACTGCCGTTCCAGGCACAGCATGAGCATCGATTGCACTGGCTTGTGACAGCATCTCGGTACACGGGCGGGAGAGAGAACAGCGACGAGGCGTACGTGCTCGATCTGTGTGACGAGGCCCTCGGTGAACAGGGCCTTCGCGAGTACCGGTTCGAGTGGCTGCTCGGAGATCCGGGAGCCGCGGGGCGGCGGACCGGGCTGCCGGTCGACAGCTACTGGCCAGAGCGCAAGCTTGTCGTGGAGTACCGCGAGATACGGCACGACCAGGCCACGCCGTTCTTCGACAAGCCCGGGCGCCTGACGGTGAGCGGAGTGGAACGAGGCGAGCAGCGGGCGCTCTACGACGCGCGACGCGACGCGGAGATCCCCGCTCACGGCCTGCGCCTGCTGGTGATTCGGCCCGCCGACCTGGACGCCAACAGCCGGGGCCGACTGCACCGCAGGGACCACGAGGCCGACCTCAAGGCGGTTCGCAGCCTTCTCGCAGCAGCACAGGGAACCGGCGTGTCACCGCAGACCAGTTGGGCGAGCGACGAAGACAGAGTCGTCGACGCCTTCCGGCGATGGCTGGTGGCAGAGGGTTGGATTCCAGTCTCACCCACAGATCCCCACACCGACATCGAAGCCGTACGAGGCACTCAGCGGCTGGTCGGCGAGGCCAAGGGGCGGACCACGGAACCCGGCACCGATGCAGACATCGCCTACGGACAGCTTCTGCGCCGCATGACCGAATCAACCCCAGGCACCCACTATGCCCTTGTCGTGCCGTCCTCCTCCGTGTTCCACGCCTTGAGGGTGCCGCCCTCAGTGCGAAGCCTGCTCGAAATCAGCGTCTACGAGGTCACCGACGACGGCTTGGTCCGGAGGTGCGAGACATAGCCCAGCGCATCGAAGTCCTGGGCGCTGCTTGGCGCCAGCCGTCAGGCTCCCGCCCTGGTCCCGGCCGACAGCGTCGCCGGGGACAGCTACGACTACACCCTCGACCACGACACCCTGCACCTGTCCGTCACCGACGCGATGGGCC
>NZ_JBSFIA010000086.1:0-10293 GCF_053597355.1 Streptomyces sp. NPDC001443 | reverse complement strand
CCGTTCTCGCCGATCCCGGTCAGCTCCAGCACGTGGGAGACGTAGCGGTGGCGGCGGCCGCCGATCTGCGTCTCGTCCGTCATGTCGACGTAGACGATGAAGTCGAGCCCGTTGGCGGTCTGCCGGTAGGCGAGCTGCTCGGAAAGGTTGTCCTGGGCGAGCGCGTACAGCTCGGCGATCCGGTCGAAGATGATATCCGGGCGACGCGCGTGGATGGTGCACAGATTGCCGCCGGAGCCGTTGGTCAGCGCCTGCATCATGGCGACGACCTCGGGGCCGCGGACCTCGCCGACCACGATCCGCTCCAGGGACATCCGCAACGCCGGATGCATCAGATCCAGCAGCGTGACCTCACCGGCACCCCGCCCCGTGACGTCCTTCTCCCCGTTGGACTCCCGCCCGACCAGCGAGACGACCTGGCGGTGGTAGCCGTTGGTATGGGCGAACAGCTCGTCCTCGGTCTGAATGGTGGCGAACCGGCAGTCCGGATCGAACTCCTTGAGCATCGCCCGCAGCAGGGTCGTCTTCCCGGCCTTCTGCTTCCCCGCGATCATGATGTTCTTCTCCGCATGCACGCACGCACCGAGGAACTCACGCAGGACCGGGTCGATCGTGCCCAGCCGCACCAGGCCGTCGAGATTGACATGGGAGACCCGGTGCCGGCGGATGACCGCATACGTCATCGGCCCCAGCCCCGTGATCGCCTGCAGACGGGAGCCGTCCTGCAGCGACAGAGCCAGCGTCGGATTCGCGGTAGAGATGGTCCGCTCACTGTGCCCGGAGCCGCGCGCCAGCTCCCGCAACAGCTCCAGCAGCTCCTCCTCGGAGTCCGCAATCGGCCCGACCCGCCGGCGCTGACCGTCGCCGTAGTCAAGCCACACCTCGTGCGGACCCTGGATGATGATGTCCTCGACCCGGTCGTCATCGAGATACGGCTGGAGCCTGCCGGCCCGGAACAGCAGGTCGTACACGGCACGCCGCAGGATTTCGTCCTCCTGCGGTGCCATCGCCTGGGCATCCGACCACAAGGCGACCGCCTCGTTGATCCAGTCCAGACAGCGCTGCTCTTCGCTGGCCCGGTCCATATCGGGCGTCGTCTTCAGCAGCTCCTCACGTTGCTTGGCGACCTGGGACGCAATCTCCCGGGCCACCCGGTAGTCCACGGTGATCTGAGGAGCCGCGGCACCGAGCACCTGCGTACCGGCCGCAGCACCGGCAGGTGCCGGTGCGTCGGCAGTCCGATGTCCCCGCTCCGGGGGCAGCGGCGCCACCATGGGGTCTGGGTGCAAGGGCCTAGCGTGCATGGGTCACCTCCCCACCGGCTGCGCGTGGGATGCGCGGATCGAGTCGGGCCCGGCGCAGCGCGGCCCGCTGGAGAAGCAGCGAGCTGCTGGTGCGGGCGGCCTTCATCAACGGCGATTTCGTGAACCGGCGGGGCTGTTCGGCACCGTCGGACAACACGCGAGCGTCGTCCGGCGCGTACGGCAGAGTGGCGATCACCGGAACCTGCAGCACACGCTGCACCTCGCCCGCCGGATACGGTCCCTCGTTGATCATCAGCACGCCGACGTCACCGACACGTTCTTCCAGCGCGCGTACCCGGCCCTCTGCTGCCTGCAGGCACCGCAAGGTGTTGCGGACCACTACGAAGGTGGCGTCGGCGTGCTCCGCAAGGGTCCCGGAAGGCCCGTACGCCCCGCGGCGGCCGAGGTCGATCAGCACGTCGTGGTCGCTCTCGGCCTCGATACCGCGGAACATCTGCGCGAGCATCTTCCAGGCCTGGCCAAGGCTCGCCGACTGAGAGGGGTCGGTGATACCGGGCAGCAGCAGCCGGTTGCGCGGCGATTCCTGCGCGCCGTCCTCACTGCTCAGGTCGATGAGCTGGCGCCAGAACGCGTCGCTGAACTCGCCCTTTCGGGCGGCGACCGACAGGTTGCGCAGCCCGTACCGGTCGCCGAGCGTTCCTTGCAGCAGTCCGTGCAGCACAGCCCCGCCGTCCGGGTCGCACTCGGCCAGGACCATGTTCCGCCCTGGCTCCAGCGGCCACGACAGCAACAGGGCCAGGGCGCTCGTGGTCACGCCGGGAGCACCACTGCAGCCAGCGAGCGCGATGACAGCCATCAGTGACCGTCCGGAGCGGCGAGGACCAGGCGCAGGGTGCCGGCTGCTTCCCATGCGGCGGCCTTGGGCCCGTCGGCGGCGGAAGTGGCCACGTCCACGACCACGATTCCCGTCCCGGGAGCGGCGTCGGAAGCCTTCACGACCCGCCCGTTGATGGTCTGCGGCGCAGCATCGGATGTTTTGTCCGCGTCCGTGGTGCCCAGAGTCGGGACGCGCACCAGCTGAACCTTCTGGCCCGGCACCAGCGCGGTGGCCGGGATCTGCTTGGGCTCCAGGCCGATCGGCACCAACTGCTCGCCGGGCTTCACCAGGTTGTCCTTGGTCACCTGCGAGGGGGCGAGCAGCGAGCCCGGCTTGAGTTCCACCGCGGCCCGTTTGCCCACCACCGACTTCAGATCGTCGGCGCGTACCGCCTTGACGGCCGGGTCCAGGGCTACGGATGCCCGGCCCAGGTCGCCCTCGGTGAGGACCTGGCCGACCTGGACATCACGGACCACGGTCACCACGTCGGTGCGGTTGCCGACCTGCAGCAGCAGGACGGCAACCCCGGCGCCGCCGGCGGCGATCAGGGCCAGTGACAGCGCGATGACACCTGGTCTTCGCCTGCGAGCCGACACCCGGGGCGGTGCCACGGGTCCTGCCAGGCGTCCCTGCTGGGGGATGCCGCTCGATCTGGCGGCGTCTAATTCTTGGGTCTTGCTCAACGTCTCGTCCTTCCGGTGGCGTTATCTGACGACCTGCAGTTCGCCGACTGCCACCTGTATCCGGGACTGCCGGGTCTCCGTCATCTGGCCGGTCTGTCCGCCTCCTCCGGCGGTGACTTCCCAGTCGATCGACCACGTCGAGGTTGCGGTCACCGCGTACTTGCTGCCCTGGGCCTCAGCCGAGGTTTTGGCGTAGCGGTGACCGCAGGTCGGGGAATCGGCCATGCCGGACGACGCGGAGTACACCGTGCCCGGGCCCGTGCACGTCACGGTGGCGCCATCGTCCATCTGCCATACGATCTTCGACACCTTCGCCGTCGCCGTGACCGTCACGGTGCCGGCAGACGCCGACGCCGACTGAGGCCCGTACGTCGTCGCGCTCTGGTTGACCCACATCCACATCGGAACGCCGACTATGTACTTGCCAGCAGCACGCGGGCTGGCGATGTCCGGACCGCTCAGCGTCATCTTCTTGACCGCCTGCAGTGCCAGCACTTCGGGATCCACGCCCGCGGCGCCGTTCGGAGGCTGGGCGAACCACTGGCTGGTCATGTTGGGGTTGTCAGGGCAGTACGCGCTGTAGACCGCGCCGTCTTCCGGGGTGTGCCCCGCCCATCGGGGATCACCCGCAGGTGGTTGGGGGTCGAGTTTCTGGAAGTAGCAATTGCGGCCGTTGACCCAGTAGCCAAAGTGCTCCAGGTAGCAGGGGACTTCCGTGTCGCCGACCATGTTGCTGTCGTAGCACTTCGGATTGGTGGGCTTGTCGTCCGAAGCCTGTTCGCCGTTACCGTCTCTGCCTGGTGTGGTGGTGGTGTCGTCGGCTACGACCCGGCACAGGCCCTTCTCATTGCAGACGACCTTGCCACCGCCGGCATGCGCGGTGACTTCTGCTGACGCTAAGGCGAGCAGAGCGGCCAGCACGGCGCCAGCCAGGGCGCGCTGGCTCAGCATGTCTTCTCCTTGTTCGCCTTCTCGTCGGTGACCAGCCACTCCGAGCTCTGCCTTTGGAGGTGAGCGGTGATGACGTACCGCTTGACCTGCTTGGGTGGGGTGACGCTCTTGCCCGTCTTCTTATCGATCGACTCCCACGTGTTCAGGTCGAAGCACACGGTGAGAGTCGCCCGCGTGCCCGCGGCACTGAGCGCAACGTCATCTTCGGTAGCTGTCACCTTTGGTTCGCCCCTGACGACGATGCCGTTCTGCATGTTGATGAAGACCGTGTCCTTCGCGTCCCGTAGCGCTGCGCCAGTGGCGTACTTGGTGATGTTGCTCCCGGCGAGTGACGACTTCGCGTACGCCTTGACCTCTTCGTCGGTCATGCCGCGGTAAGCGGCGATGACGTCTTTCCGCGCTTGGGCTTCTTCAGCGTTGGGGGAGGTCGTGGAGGGCGCAGTGCTGGCACTCGGTGACTCCTCAGCCTTTCCGCCACCGCTGGACGAGCAACCCGTCATCGCGGCGGCCGCGAGAAGGGTCACCAGCATGGCCGGCACCGTGCGTCGACATCGGATGCTGGCCGCGGACAGCCATAACGAACGATGTGGTCCTCGTGTCACGTTGTCTCCCCATACGAACGTAATGCAGATGGCCGCCTCCCTGGGCGCCTTGCGGCGACAGACCAGGGCCATGGCCCATCCAAGCTGCGGTGATCCGTTTACACAGAGCGGCGCACAGGGTGAAAGCCGCGGCTGTGCCTCTACCTGGCGGGCCACGATCCCTCCTTGATCAGTGCCCGGCGACCAGACTGCCCAGTCTGCAGTCGCCCTGAAGCCCAACCCGACCGTGAGCCCTGATTGGATTGGGCGTTCGTGCTCTCTGTGATCGGAACACTACGCATATGCCAGTCAAGTTCCCAGTCGTATAAGCGCGTTGTGCTGAGTAACGCTGGTCATATGCGGTCACACGAGGACAGGGACATTGGCAAGTTGCTCTCGCTGGAAAGCGACTGACTTCCCCGTTTCGCCCACGGATTCGAGGCTGGCCCCAATGGGAGCGGTGGCGCCGTGCGGCCTGCGGCTGCCGATGAGGGAGACGGCTCGTGTCCCGAGAGGCCTGGTGTCCTCGCCACTGTCTTCGTGGGCGCGAATGGTTTCCATTGCATGCGTCATCAGGAATCCCCTAAGTGCAGGTCAGGAAGGGTTCGTTTGAGCCTGCCACCCTACTGTGCGACAGTAAACTACTGGTTCGCGTGAGCAAATCTCAAGGGGTTGCGGAGGCAGTTGCGAGGCTGAGACAAACGACCGGCCGCAGAGCCGCCATGTCACAGCTCGGTCCACGGCCTCGAATCGCCGCCAGCCAGAGGCACCCAAACGTCACCGGTGGGCCCCGGGTCCTCGAGGTCCTCCAGGACTGCGGCGCCCATCGGCACATGCCGGGCCAGCGTGCCCACGAGCGGGTGCTCCGCCACCATGGCCTGCAGGTCACTGATCCGGTTGCCCAGGACGTACCGGGAGGCCCCGGTCAGCACGAACAACACCCGGGGAAACACGGGATACCAGCGCAGCCACACCGCCCCGGCGGCGGCGGGCTGCCGCGAGCGGGGCCGGCCGACGGGCTGCGGCTCGTACGACCACAGCCGCGCGTACTCGATCAGCTTGGAGGCAAGCCGCTCGCTGCCCATAGTCGCCCGGTCGACCTCGACGAACGCCCGCAGCTTGGTGCGCTCCTCGCCCCTGATGAGGGTGTAGTGCATGACCGCGTCCGTGATGATCCGCTCGCCGTCGCTGAGCGGGTGGGAGACCTCCGGTGTCCAGTCCAGGTGGCCGTGCTCGTCGCCGCGGCGGCGCGCGTCAGCGACGAACGCGAGGTGGCTGCGGACCACGGTCAAGGTATGCGGCGTCTTCAGCGAAGCCGCCGTGGCCGAGTTGATCGGATAGGCGGGGCGTCCCCGCAGTGGGGGGAAGTCCTTCGTCAGCCGGGCGCCCTCGCTGGTCAGGTACCAGGCGCGGGACCGGTTGGACTTCGGCAGCACGGTGTAGTCCACCAGGCCGTCGCGGCGCAGCTTGTTCAGCGGCGCGGAGACGGTCTGTCGCGCCGCGCCGGGCCGCAGCAGTTCGTGGAGCTGATTCGTGGTCGCCATCCGGTGCTGGCCGAGTACGGCCAGGAGCTGATGCGGCAGCGGCTCGATGGGGCTGGGCGCACGGCCGGACGGCGCGGTCTCGAAGGCGGTGGTCACTTGTACTTCCTCTTCTTCTGCAGATGGACGGCCGGCTGGGCGGCGGAGGACTGGGCGAGGAAGGCGCTTACGCGGGTGAGCTGGTTTTCAGCCCGGTCGGTGAGCGTCTCCAGCGGGGCGGCGCCTGCCGTGGCCCGGGCGGCCCGTTCCAGTGCCCCGGCCTGGCCCGGGCGGGCGTAGTCGGCGAAGACGTTGTCCAGGTGAGGGCCGGTGATCCGGACGGGACCGACACGGCGGCCCTCGACGGTCAGCGACATGTAGTGCTCGTACCGGTCCAGAGCGGCGACGACGTCCGGAGTTGGACGGTCACCCCACTCGGCGGTGATCGGGGCGATAGCGGACTGCGAACCCGCGGTCGAGGCCAGGGTGGAGGCGTTCTGCACCAGCGACAGTCGCACCGGGATGGGAAGGCGGGCCAGCAGCTGGGTCATGCCGTGGACGTGCACCTTGTACTTGCGGAAGTCCTCGAACATCGCGGCGATCGTTTCCGGGGCTGCGCCGGTGAGGGTGATCAGCTCGTCGAAGTACGGGCGGAACGGCACCCGTTGGGCTTCGGGGGTATCGCGGCGCGAGCGCACGGCGCGCAGCAGGTCCCGGGCGAGTAGCGCGGTGATCAGCCGGTCGGTGGGCCCGTTGCCGCCCGGGCACACCCACACGATCATCCGGGAGTCCATCGCGGCCCGGATGTTGTAGATACCGGCCGGCTGCCCGAGGAAGGCGCGGGTGACGGGGTTCGCGGCCAGGCGGGCGATCGGATTGAGGACGACGGCGAACGCGTCGGTGGGCAGTGTGGGGAACACGGTCCGCCACCAGGAGCGGGTCTCCTCGTCCAGACGCCCCTCGATGGCGGTGAGCGCCGTCGTACGGAAGTCCGGGTCGGTCAGCAGGGACCGCACGTGAAAGATCGTGGCCTGGTCTTCTGGCCGCCCGGCCTGGCAGGCGGCCTCGTTGACAGCCACCAGCACCGCCAGGGCGGCAGTGAAGATGGTCAGCGCGCGGGGAGCGGTGGCGTCGTCCCAGCCGAGCACGGACGCGTAGGCGTCGGCGGTCGCCTCGACGACCTCGTGCGCGACCTGGTCCTGGTGCATACCAATCGGGTTCCAGCAGCTGAGCTGCGGTGCAGGCCCGCTGGCGTTGAGGTCGATCAGTGCGATCCGCGGCATCAGGTGGTCGTGGGCGAGGAACGGCAGGGCACGCGGCCACGAGTCGCGGTGCGGGTCGACGAACATCAGCCCGCCGCCGGCATGCGCCCAGCCGATCGCCTGGGCGAGGGCGCGCTCCGTCTTGCCGCCGCCCGCCTTGCCCACCCCGACCTCGAACAGCGTCTCCTTTGCGTAGGTGGCGACCAGGCGCCGACGGCCGTCCGGGCCGCGGTATATCCCCTGCAGCAACAGCTCGGAATCGCCATGCTCGAACGTCGGCAGGTCACCGGCGAGCAGAGGCAGACGGCAGTGCGTCGTGGGCGGCTTGAGCAGGCCGGTCAGCTCTTCCAGCCGGACCCAGTTCGGACGGGGCGGCTGACAGTGCCCCAAAGTCCAGCGGCGTTCGAAGCCGCGCCGGCTGGGCCAGCGGTCCGCCCCGAACCGCCAGGGGCCTACCCTCCAGCCACGCATCGCCCAGCGCGAGCCGCCGCCGAACACGTCCAGGGCGGCCTGGAGTTGAGCGAGCCGGGCTTCGGCGCGGCCCTCGGTGTTCGACGCGCACATCACCAGCAGCTGCACCCGCACCAGGTGGTCGTCCTCGGCGAGCTTGCCCAGCGCCTCCTCCGGGTCCACCCGGCGCGGGACGGGCGGCATGACCAGTCGGCGCCCGCCTCCGCCCTGCTTGCCGGCTACCAGTTGCTGCAGCTGCCAGGTGAGCGAGTCCTCGATGCCGGTGGCGTCCTGCCGCACCCACCGGGCGGCCCGCTGGGCCTCGCGCCGCTCCGCGCGACGCGCGTCGCTCATCAGCTGCAGACGGCGGGCCCGCAGTGCCCACTTGGGGGCGCGCTGGATGTCGAGCCGGATCTCGGCGAGGTCCCCCAGCTCGGCACGGAGGTCCGAGACGGCGTCGATCAGCGGCTGCAACGGGTCCGGGTTCAGCGGAACCTCACGCAGGGGTGCGGTCGGCTTGCCGCGCAGGATGAACTCCGCCCGCACCACGTGGTCACGGGGCTTGTCGATGAGGGGACGGGCCCGGTTCACGGTGACGGCCGGACCGAACGGCGTGATCGACAGAAGGCGTTCGCCGCCGGCCGGGCCTTCGATGCGGTAGCGCAGCGGGCTGGAGCCGTCGGCGCGCAGCCGGATCTGCACCGACTTCGACCGGCGCGGCGCCCACCACGGCATGCTCGTAGATGCCCGGGCGAGTTGCACACCCCGGCGGAAGATCTCCTCCAGACCAGGGTCGAAGTGCCGCGACGGTACGAGCTCCAGCACCATCCGTTCGGCCGAGGCCTTCCGCGCCAGATGGCGCACCACCGCCTCACCCGTGGCCCAGACCGCCACGGCGGCTAAGGCCACCACCCACCAGTAGGTGATCACCCAGTCGGCGGTGTGAACGATGCCCAAGACGAGGCCGAGCACCTGGCCGGATGCCGATGCGGAGGCCTGGCCAGTCAAGTACGGGGCTGCGGAGTCCACGTGGACGCCCCCTTCGGTGTGTTGGTGCGGGTGAAGTGCCAGTCGGTGATGCGGCCGTCGGTGAAGGTGCCGCCGCGGTCGGTGCCGGCCCACACCAGGTGCACCACCGCCTTGTCCGGGCTGCCGTCGCGGCGGGCGATCGCGGCCTGGATCCGGAAACGGGCGGTGGCGAACGTCGGCGCGAGGCCCTGCCGGGAGGCGGGGAAGACCGCGGGCCAATGCGCGCGGCCGATCTCGGTGGCGTCGGCGCGCAGGAGGTCGAGTCCCGCTGCCAGGAGTTCGCGTGCGTCGCCGGAGGGAAGATCTGGGGGCCACGCGGCCTCCAACGCCTTTTGGATGGCCGCATCGCCGGCCGTGCCTTCGCCGTGGGGCGGCAGCGCGGACTGACCGGCCGCCGGTGTCGACGCGGCGGGCGTCGAGGCAGGGGTGCTGACGGCCGGCGCGTTAGTGGTCGGTGTAGGGGCCGCAGGTGACGGATCCGTGGTTGCGTGAGCAGTCAGAGATGCCATCGGGGCCGGTGGCTGCTGACCGTGCGGCATGCCGAGGAGGGCGACCCCGGCGACGGCGAGTAGGGCGGTGCTCAGCACCAGTAGACGCGGTGAGCGCGGGATGGTGGTCACAGCAGCCGTGCTCCCCCCGCATAGCCCGACATGGCGTTGACCGAGTCCAGCCGGACGACCGTGCCCGGGCGGGCGGCGTTGATCATTTGACCGCTGCCTGCGTAGATCCCTACGTGATAGATCGTGGAATCGCGGCCGGGGGCGTAGGCATAGAAGACGAGGTCGCCCACTTTGAGGGCGCTCGTGCCGAGGCTGGCGGGGATGCGCTTGCCGACACCGGCTTGCGCGGCCGCGGTGCGCGGCAGATTGATGCCGGCCTTGGCGTACGCGTAGGTGGTCAGCCCCGAGCAGTCGAAGCCCTTGACCGTCGTGCCGCTCTTGCCGCTGGGTGAGCAGCAGATCCCGTACGACGCGCCATCGGCGTTGCCGCCGCCCCACGAGTAGGGCACCCCTTGCTGGGAGAGCGCCGCCTCGAGCACCGTGCGGACCTTTTCCGGGACGTTCTTCAGGTTCGGGTCCTTGGCGGCTGCCGTGTACTGGTCGATCCAGCCCAGCACGCCTGTGACGTACGCGTTGGAGTGGTTGTACTGCCAGATCGCGGCCTTGAGCTGGGCGCGTTTGGCCAAGTCCCGGCCGCCTGCGCACAGGTAGATCGCGGCGCCGAGGGCTGCGTCGTCGGCGTTGTGCGGGTCGGCGATCTTGTCGCTGTTGCCGTCCTCCCTGATCGACTCCCACGTGGAGGGCAGGAACTGGAAGGGGCCGACCGCACGCTCCCCCTGAGAGGTTCCGTCCCACTTGCCGCCGTCGGTGTCAGGGACGATGGTGGTGTTGCCGCCCTGGCCGGAGCCGTTGAGGAGCACCCCGTAGATCTTCGGGCGGATGTCGCCGTTGTCGGCGATGGTGCGCCCGATGGCGTGGTTGGACTCGACCTTCGCGATGCCGGCCAGGATCGGCCAGCGCATACCCTGGCACTTCGGCACGTACTTCCCGACCTGCTGCACAGCCTTCTTGTAGGCGGCTAGCATGCGCGGCGGGATGTCCGCGGCGCTGCCGTCTTCGGCGATCCCGCCGTCGTCCTGGGCAGCTGTCTTCAGTGCGACGTAGGCGCTGATGGC
>NZ_JBSFIA010000085.1:0-11109 GCF_053597355.1 Streptomyces sp. NPDC001443 | reverse complement strand
GTAGTGGGTGACGTGGGTCATGTGGGGTGCTTCACCGGTTCCGCGACACTGCGCGCACGGGGGATCACGGTGCGGGTGCGGTCGATGTGACCGCGGTCTCCAAAACGGCAGGCGCCACCCAGATATCGGGTGGCGCCGTCTCTCAGGGGGTGTGGCCGGGAAAGGCTGGGGCCGGTGGGCGTGTCAGCAGGTGCCCTCGTCCTGCCACGGGCCCCATTCGGCGCCGGTCGGCGCTTCGTTCTGGGTCCACCACTTGGCTTTCCAGTTGTGGTTGTTGTACGAGGCCTCGTTGCCCGCGGTGTAGACCGTCGCCGCGTTCCAGGGCGTCTTGCAGCCACTGCTCGGCGGTGTGGGCGTGGGGGTCGGTGTCGGCGTCGGGGTGGGTGTGCCGGTGGGCGGGGTCACGCCGGCGAACTTCACCGAGTACTTCGCGAAGTCCCAGGAGTTCTGGGCCACGCTGGAGCAGGTGCCCGACGTACGGCCGCCGTTGTCGGCGGGGGAGCACTGGCGGTCCCGGTTGAGGGACCAGAAGGTGAAGCGGTCCATGTTGTGGCTCGTGGCGAAGTCCAGCACCGTCTGGAAGTCGGCCTGGGAGAAGTACTCGCCCGTGTCGCTGCGGCCGTTCATGCCGGAGAAGCCCTCATGGGCGTACGCGGTCGTCTGGTCCCAGCCGAACGTCGACTGGAGGATCGTGTTGAAGTTGGCGAGCGCGCTGGTCTGGGACGCGGCGCCGTTGAAGCCGCCGTCGAACGGCATGATGGAGAAGTTGTTCGGGGTGAAGCCCTGCGACTTCGCCTCCAGCAGCATCTGCTTGCCGAACCAACCGGTGCCGTCCGCCGTTCCGGCCGTGGTGACGGACACGTACAGGCCGGGGTTGTTCTGCTGAAGGATCTTGGCGGCGCCGATCTCGTTCCTGACGGCCGCCGTGTTCTCGTACTCCGGCTCCTCGAGGTCGAAGTCGATGGCGTGCAGGCCGTACTTGGTGATGACCTGCTGGTACGCGGCGGCGGTGGCGGTCGCGTCCGAGCAGGCCTGGCCGAGCTTGGTGCCGCCGTAGCCGCCGATCGAGACGGAGACGTCGCCGCCCTTGGCGCGGATGGTGTTGATGACCGACTGCACTGCCGTGTCCGAGGAGACGGACGACGTTCCGCCCCAAGTGGGCGAGCATCCGCCTCCGTTGGGGGCGAGGACGAAGGCGAGCTGGAACGCCTTGAGGCCGGTCGCGTCCATGATGGCGCCCGCGTCCGGCGGGTCGTTGTCCGTCGGCATCAGGTAGGGGGCGGCGGCGTACCACCGGTTGCTGAGCGCGGCGGTCGCGCCCGAGGCGCTGCCGGCGACGAGTGCGGTCGTACCGGCCGCGGCCAGGCTCACGGCGGCTGCCGCGCCCAGACATGCGCGAAGACGTCTCACTGTGCCTCCAGAGGGGTGGGGGAGTCCCAGCTTCCGGGTGCTGTCGCGATCACGTCAATCTAGTTGGACTAGACCAGACGAGCCTTTGGTCTGGACCAGGTGAAGTGTTTACCCAAGTGCCGTTTGCGGGCGGTCACTTGTGTACTTCACCGGAAGGCGGCGATGTGACGCCGGGCCCAGTCGGCGAAGCTGCGGGGTGCGCGGCCGAGAACCTGCTGGACATCGGGGCTGATGCGCTGTTCCGCAGAGGTCGGTTCGCCGAGGATGGCCAGCGTGGTCTCGACCACGGGCTCGGGCATGAACCGGAGCATCTGCGCACGGGCCTCGTCGCGGGTCTGCTCGATGAACCGGACGGGTTCGCCGAGTGCGTCGCCGATCGCCTCGGCTTGTTGGCGGGGCGTGTTGAGCGCGGGTCCGGTCAACTCGTAGGTTCGTCCGGTGTGGCCGTCCTCCCGCAGGGCCACGGCGGCGACGTCGGCGATGTCGTCCGGGTCGATCGTCGGCAGGCCCACGTCGGCGAACGGCGCGGCGGCGGTCCTTCGCGTGCGGACCGACTCGGCCCAGGCGTACGCGTTGGAGTCGAAGCCCCCGGGCCGCAGGATCGTCCAGGCCATGCCGGACTGCCGGACGGCGTCCTCGATGGAGCGCGCGGTGTCCCCGTGCGAGACCGACCCGGGGCGGGTCGCGACTCCTTGGGAGGACAGCAGGACGACTCGATCGACGCCGCCGGCCTTGGCCACGTCGAGGAGGTCCTGCGGGTTGAGCAGGTGTGCGCTGGGGCCCCCGTTCTGCAGGAACAGCGCGTCGGCGCCGTCGAATACGGGCCGAAGGCTCTCGGGGTCGACCAGGTCCGCCCGTCGGTACTCGACGTGCTGCGGTACGTCCGCCGCCGAGATCCCCCGGGATGTCGCGGTCACCCTTGCACCGGTCGCCGCCAGGGCCTGGACGAGCGAACGGCCGACGTTACCGGTGGCTCCCGTCACTACGAACATGAACAACTCCCGTGTCGATTCAGCATGGTTGTCCCGTCCGGGCGGGCGAGACCGTCGCGCGGAGCCGCTCTCCGGACGACACGGGGACGCTAACAGCGCCGATATAGTAGGTACCTAGAGGAAAGCGACTATCCCGAGGGGTGCATGTGACCGCTGGAACCGACGGGGCGGCTGCCGCGGTCGACCCTCAGCTCGCCTGTCCGACCAGTGCGGTCGTGGACATCGTGTTCAGCCGGTGGACCACACCGATCCTGTGGACGCTCAACGCGCACGGTCGGCAGCGCTTCGTCGAGCTGGAACGACGGATCGGCGCGATCACACCGAAGGTGCTGACCCAGCGGCTGAGGCAGCTGGAGCGAGACGGCATGGTCGTACGGACGTACCACCCGGAAGTCCCCCCTCGGGTCGAGTACGAGATCAGCGAGCTGGGCCGCAGCCTTGCCCCGCTCTTCGCGCACCTCGCCGGATGGGCCGCCGCCAACCTGGAGAGGGTCGAGCAGGCCCGGCACGCATACGACACCGATCCATCCCGATAGCGCGGCAGGGCCGCCACCGTCGCCGCGGGGCCCGCCCCGGCCAAGTCCGCGGCGCAGGACGCCCCGGCCGCGCCTCGGGAGCGCGAGGCCCTGCTGGCCTGGATGGCCGAATCGACGCAGCAACTGCTGGACGCGCTGCGGGAGGCCGGACCGGATCCCGGTTGCTGGACCTTGCCGCTTCCCTGGCCCTGCACGGAACTCGACGGCGATCTCGATCAGTTCGAGCCGCTCTGGGCCTGGGAGCCGGAGGAGCGGGACGCGTGGGAGACGTCGGCCGGCTCGGCGGTGCCGGCCGCTTCCCGCAGTGCGGCCAGCAGACCGCGCAGGGCCGGCTGCTCGAAGGCGATCTCCCGTACGGCTGTCGAGATCACCCGGATCGGCTCGGGATTGCGCACCGGGCGTACGACGACCCCGGGGTGCGGGTTGCGCAGTCCCAGTCGCGGCATCAGGCCGACCCCGAGACCGGCCGCGACGAAGCCCTGGGCGGTGGCGTAGTCCTCGCTCTGGATGACGAAATCGGGACTGAAGCCCGCCGCCGCACAGGAGTCGATCACCGGCTCCAGGCAGGGGCCGGGCGGCTCGCTGCCGACCCACTGCTCGCCGGAGAGTGCGCCCAGGTCGATGACCTCTTCGCCGGCGAGCGGATGGCCGAGGGGCAGTACGGCGGCGTACGGGTCGTCGAGGAGGTGGACGAGCCGGAAGCCGTCGCCGTCGCGGTCGCGTGCCTGGACGACCACGGCCAGGTCGGCCCGGCCCCGCTTCACTTCCCGCAACGGGTCCTTGGGGTCGGTGAGTTGAAGGTCGACGCGGACGCCCGGGTACTCGGCGCGCAGCCGGGCCAGGGCCGGGGCCATCAGCGTGGACCCGGCTGTGGCGAAGTAGCGGGCCGTCAGGTGTCCGGTGCGTCCGGCGCGGAGGTCGGCGAGGGCGGTCTCGGCCTGGGCGACCGCCGAACTGATCAGGGCCGCGTGCTCGGTGAGCAGCAGGCCGGCGGCCGTGGGCCGCACTCCGCGGCCGACGCGTTCGAGCAGCGGCGTACCGGCCTGCTTCTCCAGCGCCGCCACCTGCTGACTGACGGCTGACGGTGTGTAGCCGAGGTGGGCCGCGGCGGCGGTGACCGTGCCACTGGTGACCACCGCGCGCAGGACCTGGAGCCGCCTCACATCAAGCATGTAGTGGAGCTTAACAAACTCGGTAGAACCTTTCGCTTGTTCTCAAAGCTCGGCTGGGGCACCTTCGAGGGACCGGAACCGAGGCGCTCGCCTCCCGGGCCGGGGCCGTAGGGGCCCGTTGGTCCCGCCGGACCTGCCGATCGAAGCGAATGGAGGAACGCCCTCGTGAACAGCGGTACATGGCGCCTGTGGGGCGGCATACGGGTGGCCGTGCTCGCTCTGCTGTGGGGTTCGACCTTCCTCTGGACCGAACTGGCGCTGCGCGGGTTCTCCCCGCTCCAGGTCACGCTCATCCGCTGCACCCTCGGCGCGCTCGTGCTCACCGCCGCCTGCTGCGCGACGGGCCGGCGCCTGCCGCGTGGCGTCACCGTCTGGCGGCACATCGCCGTCGCGGCCTTCTTCTGCAACGCCCTTCCGTTCGCGCTGTTCGGTCTGGGGCAGCAGACCGTCGACTCGGGTCTCGCCGGAGTCTTGAACTCCACGACCCCCCTCTGGTCGCTCGTCCTCGGTCTGTTCCTCGGCTCGGAACGCGGCCTGCGGCCCGTCCGGCTGACGGGCCTTCTGCTCGGTTTCGCCGGCACGATCGTCATCTTCGCCCCCTGGCGGACCGCCGGGGCGGTCGGCTGGGGCGCCCTCGCCATCCTCGGCGCGGCCGCCAGCTACGCCGTCGCGTTCACGTACATGGGCCGCACCCTGGTCCGTAAGGGCACCCCCACCATCTCCCTGTCCGCCGCCCAGCTCGTCGCCGCGAGCGGACTGGCCGCCGTCATGATGCCGGTCGGCGGCCTGGAATCCATCGACCCCGGCCCCGTCGTCCTGGCCGCGGCCGCCGTCCTGGGTGTCCTGTGCACGGCAGCCACGTTCCACCTCACCTACCGGATCATCAACGACGAGGGAGCCACCAGCGCGGCCGTGGTCGGCTACCTGCTGCCGGTGGTCTCCGTCCTTCTCGGCGTGGCCGTCCTGGGCGAGCACCTCGACGGCCGGGTGGTGCTGGGCATGGCCGTGGTCCTCGCGGGTGTCGGCATGACCCGGGCGAACGGAACGCCGGCCGCCCCCTCGGCTCCGGTCGGCGGGGAAGCGGCAGGGGGCACTCGCCCGGTGGCCGACTGCCGCGGTGGGGGTGGGTGACGACCGGCGGTGCGTTTACCTTCAATCCAATGCAACGAGAGCTGGCGCTGACGTTGCGTTGAGTGCGAGACGGTTGCAACGAAATCGTGAACTTCACCTGCGATGACGCTAGTTGGGTGCAACAAGGTTGTTGCGTGACCCTCGAACGCTACGTAGCGTTTCTGGTGTCGGAAACATTGAGCGCTGGAGGAGAGAGCCATGCAGAAGTTCCACACCCCCGCCCCCGTCCACGCCGTCCTGGACATCCCCGCGGGACGCGTCCGGATCGTCGCCGCCGACCGCACCGACACCCTCGTCGAGGTCCGCCCCGCCGACGCCTCCCGCCGCCGCGACACCCGGGCCGCCGAGCGGACCGCCGTCACCTGCGCCGACGGCCGGCTCCAGATCACCGCCCCGGCCGCCGACGGCCGACTGACGGGCCCGTCCGGCTCCGTCGAGGTCACCGTCCAGCTGCCGTCCGGATCCCGTATCGAGGCCAACGCGGCCGCCACCGAGTTCCACACCGCCGGACGCTGCGGCGACATCACCGTCGACGGCGCCTACCGCCGCATCGAGATCGACGAAGCGGCGAGCCTGCGCCTGACCGCGGTCGACGGAGACGTCCAGGTCGGCCGGCTGGACGGCCCCGCCGACATCAGCACCGCCCGCGGCGCCATCCGCATCACCGAGGCCGTACGCGGCACCCTCGTCCTGCGCACCCGGTCCGGCGACATCACCGTCGGCGCCGCCACCGGCGTCCCGGCCGCCCTGGACGCCGGCACCGGCCACGGCCGCATCCACAACTCCCTGGCCAACAGCGGTACCACCGCACTCGACATCCACGCCACCACCGCCCACGGAGACATCACCGCCCACAGCCTCTGAGGCGCCGCCCAGGGTCGCCCCGGGGGTGCCGGCGCGAGCCGGCGAGCAGCGTCGCCGCGGTATCGACCAGGCTCGGGCGGGTCGTTCAGGGCCGCACCGCGTCGAACGGCAGAGCGCGCCGGAAGACGACCATGGTCCGGCCGGGCCCGTTGTAGTCGTCGACGGTCTGCGCGTCGAAGCCGAGGCGGCGGTGGAAGGCGATCGAACCGGTGTTTCCGGGTGATGTGATCGCCTTGAGTCGCTGCGCGCCGTGCCGCTGCGCGGCGTCGGCGAACGCCGCGTACAGACGCTGTCCGAGACCGGTGCCGCGGGCGTCGTCCCGGGTGGCGATCAGGTGTACGTACCCGGTGCCGGTCGGGGTGACGAACCCGAGGACGTACCCGTGGATCCCGTCCTCGGCGCGGGCGACCAGACAGGTCTCACCGAACTCCTGCACCAGCGCGAGAAGATGCAGGGACCGAAGGTCGCGGTCTCCCCAGTAGCGGTGGTGATCGGCGAGAACCCGGTGGAGGTCGGTCATCCCGGCCGACGTGATCCGTGGGCGCATGACATGCAGCATGGCAGGAGTCCTTCCCATTCTTCGAGGCTGGGTGGTGCATATAGTCATGTGAAACTGACGAACTGTCATAAACCTTGCTCCATAAGGCTTTACGTAAGCCTCTGTCGCGTCCGGCAAGGTGTGAGGATGGCAACGATCGGTCCATGAAGACTGCCGATTCCCGGCATCGGCTGCCGTGACACACATCGGAGATGATCTTCGCATCGGCAACTCGACCACGGAGGCACACCCATGAGACCGACCCGCGCTGCTCTGCTCGTCGCGGCCACCGCCCTGACGCCTGCCCTGCTGTTAACCACCCCGGCGTTCGCCACCGGTTTGTCGGCCGCGTCCGCGGTTGCGACGGCCACGTCCCAGACGGCGGTGGACGACATGTCGGAGGACGACCTCCGCGTGGCGGTCGCCCGCATCCTGGCCGACCCGAACAGCGGCAAGGCGGTGGTGCGGGAGGCGAACAAGGCCCTTGACGACGGCAGTCCGGAGGCGTTGCGGGCGTTCCTGGAGACTGGTTACCGCCTGGCTCAGGCCGAGGACGACAGCGTCGCCGTCTTCCGCATTCTGGGCGTGGCGACCCGGAACGGTGACAAGGCGGTGGTGCGGGAGGCGAACAAGGCTCTCGACGACGGCAGTCCGGAGGCACTGCGCGCCTTCCGGGAGACCGGCTACCGTCTCGCCCAGGCCGAGGACGACCGGGTTGCCGTCGCCCGCATCCTGGCGGACCCGACCATCAGCACCGCCCTCCGCGCGGCTGCCGAGGATGCCATCGACGGTACGCCGGAGGAGTTGCGGTACTTCCTGGAGGTCGGACGGTACGAGGTGGACGGCTAGGCCGTGCACCGAAAGTGGATCTTGAGCTGTGAATGGTCGCAGTTCATGGGGCGGGGTGACTCCGCCTACGGCGGAACCCGCGTCGACTGGTCCCACAGGTCCGCACTGACGGTGGGATGAGGCCGACCGGCCAGGCCGTAGATCATGGTGGTCACCGGCAAGGTCCGAGTGCCGTGAGGCCGGCGGAAGGCGACGGGCGCGGAGACCCTGCTCCATCCCGGTTGCGTGCAGAACGGGACCACGTCCGGGCGGCAGAGCAGAACCATCGTCTCGGCGCCGGCTGCTCGTGCGTGGTCGACCGCCACGCTGATCACCGTCCGGGCGGTGCCCTGGTCTCGTTGGTCGGGGTGCACCAGCACACCGCCCAGCCCCGCGGTGCGACGCGATGCTCCGTCGAAGCCCATGTTCCGCAGCAGCCGTGGAAGCGGCGCCAAACCGGTAGCGCAGGCAATGCAGGCCACTGGGCGGGACAGTTCCGTCCGGCTGGGCGCCCAGCCGGACGCAGTGCCGCGATCGAGGCCGCGTTGTCGGGCCGGACGAACGCGAAAACGGCAGGGCTCGGCAACAGGCGTCTTCAGCTACGACGCCTCCGTTTCCGAAGTCACAGACCACCGGTTCCGACACGGCGTGTGACGCATTCATCGGGTCGGCGCGCAGTGTCGGCGGCGAGCAGTTCCTGCAAGAGTCCGACGACGAGACCGGGCTGTCCGACGAACCGGGAGTGGCCCGTCTGCCACTCGCGCACGTCGGTGCAGTGTGAGGCCATCTTCCGCTGCACGGCCGGGTCGACGGCCCGGTCCTGTGCGCAGATGACGTAGGTGGAGGGTGTGTGTTTCCAGCCGTGGCGCTCCGGGACGCCTCGCCCGCAGCCGGGGGCTTGCGCACGCAGGAGACCGACCGCCCAGGCGGCGAGAGGTTCAGGACAGTCGCTGTAGAGGGTGTCGGCGGCCCGGTCGGGGTGCAGGCTGGTCGAGCCGTCGGGCCCGGGTTTGATCGCGTCCTGGAGCTGCGGGGACGCGCCACCCAGACCGGCCGCGCTCTCGCCGGCGTCTGGCACGAAGGCCGCCAGATAGACCAGGTGTCCCGCCCCGCGCACCCCGGTGATCACTGACCCTCCGTAGGAGTGGCCGAGCACAGTGGGAGGCTCAGGCAGCGAGTCGATGACACCTTGGACCGCGGCTGTGTCAGCCGGCAATGAGCCCCGGTGAAGCTCGGGAACGAGGACCTCGGTTCCTGCGGTCCGTAGGCGTTCCGCCACCAGGTCGAAGTGTTCGGGACGGTGATAGAGGCCATGAACGAGCACCACGGCGGCCAATGCGCGCGCCTCCTCGGGTCGGTGTCGGACGAGTGATCCAGGGCCGGTCAGCCGTATCGCTGCAGCAGTCCGTTCACGTACGCCTCCAGCCGTTCCCGCAGCACCTCGGACGTCAGATCGTCCCGCCCCAGGTCACGCCACGGCCCGGCCGGCTTCGCCGCGTCGGGGCAGTAGTGCAGGGCGTCGAGCAGCCGCCAGTACAGGTGGTCGGGGTCGTCGGCGAGGTCGCGGCCGCCGTGTGCCTCGTACCGCTCGCGGAAGTCCAGCCCGTGCGCGGCCCCGTGCAGCAGCGCGAGCGCGGTCGAGCAGTGCGCCACGTCCAGGTCGGCAGGTCCCCACGAGGTTTCGACCCAGTCCACGACACCGCTGATCCGGAGCCCTGGCCCAGCTCCCGTGAAGAGCACGTTCCCGGGGTGGAAGTCGCGGTGCAGGAAGCAGCCGTCGTACGGCGGCGGGTCGCGGCGGATCACGTCCACGGCCCGCTCCCACAGGGGCCCGTCCGGGGTGCGGACGCGCTCCGGGGCTGTCCACGCCTGGTAGGTGCGTGGCCTTTCGTCCGGTACGACGGCGTGGACGCGGACGAGCTGGGCCGCGAGCAGGTCCAGGCGCCGGTCCAGGTCGTCCTCGTCGACGCGGACGCGGCCCGGCAGCGCGGACATCAACAGGGTCGGATGGTCGCAGTGTTCGGCCGTGGCGTCCACGGCGACGAGACCGGGCGCCGGGACGCCTTCCTGCCCGGCGAGCAGCGCCAGGACGGACGCCTCGCGGGTCAGCAGCCCGGGTCCGTGGTGGCGGAAGAACGGTTTTACGAAGGTGCGTTGTACCAGGGTCGTGCCGTCGTCGAGCGTGAGCCGGCGCATCTGGGAGCTCCAGCCGCCGGACAGCAGATGTGAGTCGGCGAGCGTGCGGCCGTGGCCGAACCGCTCGGCCACCCACGCGCGCGTGGCCGTCCAGCCACGGTCGTCGAGGCCCGTCAGCACCGTCTCGACGAATTCCCGTCGGTCGTCGCCGTTGTCGCGGAACCACATTCCCAACTGGTGCTGTGCGTCCGGAAGGTCGAACCGCGTGTACTGGGCGCGCGCGGCCAGCGCGTCCTGCACGGACTCGGTCACCGCGGGCGGGATCACCGTGTCCGTGCCCGGTACGGCGAGCACCGCCCGGCCCTCGTACGCCCGCAGCGCCTCGAGCGCGGGTGCCTCCCGCCAGCTGTCCGGCCGCCGGATGATCCCGCTGAACCGACCGTTCCCGTCGCCGAAGGGCACGTCCCACGCTTCGGCGGTGTACACGGCGGGCGCACACAGCCCCAGGGCCGTCACGCGATCCCCATAGTGCCGGACGAGATCCGCCACCGTCTGCCCGCTCATGCTGAATCCCACCAGGACCAGCGGCCCTTCTGCCGACGCGTACGCGTCGATCACCGCTACGGCCTGCTCGAACCGTCGCCGCAGGCTCAACTCGCTCAGCTCGCCGGTGCTTTCGCCGTGTCCGGAGAAGTCGAAGGCGATTCCTCGGCAGCCGTGGGCCACGAATTCCCGCACCAGCGGCAGTAGTCGCTCCGTGTTGCCGTTGCCTGCGCCGTGCAGCACGACGGCGGTGCCCCTGGCGGGATCACCGCCGTACACACCGCTGAGCCGTTCGCCGTCGTGGTCGTGTGTGAAGTCGAAGAGCATGCCCCTACCACCATGCACGTCACCGCACCCCCGTCGCACCGGGTGTCCCACTGTGGTCAGTCACGCGGGGTGATCTCCTTCGGACCGCAGAGGGCCACGGCTTCCCCGGTGACCAGAGCCCAGTAGCGGTCGCCGAAGGACCAGTGCCACCATTCCGTCGGGTAGTTCACCAGCCCCGCAGCGGTGAGCACTGAGCCCGGCAGCTTCCGACGGGTGCGCGCCTCATCACTGATGCCGAGGGCATGGGTGTAGCAGGCGCCCTCGCTCTCCTCCGGGTCTGCGTTCATCCGTGTGCCCAGGTCCGGCTCGCGTCCGCCCACAACGGGTATTGCAGTGACCCTCGGGTCCGCCATCAAGACGATCTCATCCATGACGCGATCATCGCGCACGCCCCGACCCGACGAACCTTCCCGATCAAGACATTACGTCGAACGCCGGAAACGCCCGAAGGCGGCGGCCCCGGGGATCGGGGGCCGCCGCCTTCGCGGGAGGCGCGCTCAGGTGGGTGCGCCGGGGTCACTGGATGACCTGTGGGTCAGTACCAGTGGTGGGTCTGCCAGAAGTCCCAGGCCTGGGCGGGGCTGCCGTAGCGGGAGTTCATGTAGTCCAGGCCCCACTTGATCTGGGTGGCG
>NZ_JBSFIA010000084.1:0-12163 GCF_053597355.1 Streptomyces sp. NPDC001443 | reverse complement strand
GTCGCGGGCGGTGCTGCTCGCGCCTGTGCCTGCGGGAGGGGTCGGTCTGGGCCTGCTGGGCGCAGGGTTCGCCCGCTGCTGTGGTGTCCTGCTGTCGCCTGGGGACGCGGGTGTGCCAGATGCCGGGGAAGCCGGAACCGTACGGCCGGTGGGAGTGGGGGAGCCTGTGGGACGGGGCGTCGGCGCTGGACGGGCCGGCAGGCGGCGGCTGGTGAAGGGCCCGGGTCCGCCGCGGTCGTCGGTGTGCTCGCGCAGGACGCGGGCGACGTGGCGTCCGGTGTCGCCCCATGTCTGGGCGTCTTCTCGGACGGTGTTGCCCCATACCCGCACCTGCTGTCGGGCGTCCTGGGAGTAGCGCGACCCGCCCGACCGCGTGCGGCGCACAGTGGCCGGCAGGCCGACGGTCGCCCCGTACACGGCCCGGCCTCCGCGGTGCAGGATGCGGTAGCCGCGGAAGCGGACCAGCCGGTTGTGGGCCCGGGTCGACAGCAGGGTGCGGTCGGTGTTCTGGTCGTGCAGCACCTGGCCGGTGTTGCGGTCGACGACCTGCCCGTCCGCGTTGCGGTAGCGGTCGGGCGGCCCCCCGGGCCGGCGCGGCCCTCGGCCAGCGTCATTGCCGCTGTCGCCGCCTGGGCCGCCGCCCGGGCCGCCCGCGCCGGGGTCGCCGTCGGCGGTGGGCTTGCGCCACTTGGCCAACTGCTCTCTGTCCGGCCGCCGTCCGATCAGCAGCCAGCCGGCACCTTTGACGCCGAGCCGTGCGCCCAGCCCGCCCACGGCCGCGGCCGCGGTGAGCGGGGCGAGCCCTCGTCTGGCTTCGGCTGTGGCATCGGCGAGGATGCTGCCGGTGTTCACCGGCATGCCCGCTCCGTCGGACAGGGAAGTGAGCGCGCCCAGCAAGCGCTGCCGGGTGCCGAGCAGCCCGAACCTGCCGCCGCCCCCGCCGGTGAAGGCACGCAGTCCCGCGCCGTATCCGCCCGTTGCTGCAGGGGAGTTCATGGCGAGCGCGGCACCGAGCTCGGAGGTGTCGCCGGGCAGGTGGGTGCCGCCGACCTTGGCGTAGCGCATCCGCATGGCCATGCGCCGGCCGAAGGAGGCGATCCCGGTCAGCAGTCTGCGGTGCCCGGCCGCTCCGGCGATGGCAAGGACGTCGATGAGCAGGATCCGCTCGACCATCAGGTCGGGTCCGCGGGTGATGGTGGCGTCTACGGCGATCCCGAAGAAGGGAATGAACGCGCAGATCCCGGCCACGGCCAGGACCGCGATGCCCCACACGGACAGCCACTTCCACACCGACTGGCGCGCGGGCCCAGGCAGCATGCCCGCGACGAAGGTGACACCGCCGACGGTGGCCGCGGCCGCGCACACACCCTGGGTGCCGAGCAGAACGATCGCGCTGGACATCAGCATGCCGCAGATGAACAGCGCGGCGATCAGCAGCAGAAGGGCACCGCCGACCCGCCACCAGGTGGGCTTTGCGGCGTAGGCCGCGCACGACGTGCCGACCGGGCCGGCTTTCTTCAGGTCCGAGAGGAACGTGGCGAACGCCTGGTCCTCGTCGGTGACGATCGCGCTTGGGGCGTAAAGGAGTTCGCCGCCTGGCGTGAGCTCCGGCGGATCGGTGACGGGGGTCGGGATGCCGTCGATACCGCGTTCGCAGTACTTCTTGGCCTGCCCGACGATCTTCTTGCAGGCGTCCTTGGCCTTGTCCGAGGTCTGCGTCTCCGTCTGCGCACGAGGCATGTACCCGCCGGTGACCCACTTCAGATGGACGGCGTACGCTTTGCGGTCGGAATCCTTGGCCGGGTCCAGGATGCGTCCGTACTGAAGGAGCATGTACGGCTTCACAATCAAGGCGTTGGTGATTGAGTCCTGGAGGGGCCGGGCCACTTCTGCGGAGGAGACGGGCCCCTCGCCTTCCCGCTCCTCGCACTTGGTCTCGGCGTTGCCGGCCATGCCGGCGCAGGGGTCGTAGCTGGCGAGTTTGCCGCCCCAGTCGTAGGAGTTGACGCTCTGCTGGGCGACCTCGGCGGCCACCTGCTGGGACTGCCCCAGCGGTCCGTCCGGGCCGAGCAGAGTGTCGGGGCGGATGAGAGCCGAAGCGGCGATCGCCCCGATGAGCAGGGTGAGAAAGATTTCGCCCAGACCGCGGCCGACTCGGCCACGCACGATCATGAACCCCGCGAACACAAACGCCCAGGCCAGCAACAGCCCCTTCAGCCCGAGCGTGTCGACGACCACGCTGTCGTAGGTGCCAGCGACCTTCTGCGCCGGGTTGGCGAGGATCTTGAGCAGCGGGAACCTGAACGCCACCTCGATCGCCCACCCGGCCAGCCCGACCAGCAGCCGGATCAGGGTGAACAGCCCGGACAGGGCGAAGGCCAGGGCCTGCGTCTTGAAGGCGACGATGGACCCGCCGTCGGCGTTCAGGTCGTACCCGTCGATCGGGACACCCTCGGACGAGTAGATGTTCAGCGGGGCCAACAGGTCACCGGTCTCGCTGTTGCTGCCGGCCGCGTACACGACCTGCGTGTTCACCAGGAGGAACACACCGGTGAGCAGCACGACGAAGCCGACGGAACGCAGTCTCGCGCGGTCTGGACGGAACACGTCAGCGCCGCCTTTGCCCAGCTGCGCCGCGCAGCCGCCACACCACGAGAGCACCCACCCCCGCACCGGCAGGCACCAGCCTCCACGCCCCGCTGGCCACGTTCTGATGACCGGCGGAGGCATTGGCCGTGACACCGCGCTCGCAGTACGCCTTGGCCGGGCCGACGATCGCCGTGCAGGGATCGTGGTGCGCGGGGCGGGCATCGGTGGCGAACGCCTGCCCGGTGTGAGGCCACCATGCTTCCGGCAGGCACGCCCCGAGAGCGAGGATGACCGCGCCGGCGACGACGGCGATCACGGTGAGGATGGTCACGGCCGTGGCGATACGCCCAGAACGGTCCCCGGAGGACGTGGGCATCAGAGGTGCTCCTTCGGACGGGCACCCATGGCCTCACCGGCAGCGGGTGCGGAGCGTGGTGGGGCGCTCGTGCGGCGTCCTGGCGTGGTGGTGATGGAGGCGGTGATGCGCTGGATGCGGGGGATGACGGCCTTGATGCGGCCGGTGTTCTGCCGCGGGCAGGTCAGCAGGAACTCGCCCTCGCGGCCCTTGTGGCCGACGGGGGACAGACCGGTGGTCACCAGCCGCAGCAGCTCGCTGTCGCCTGGGTCGAGGCCGACGAACTCAAGGCCTCGGCGGGCGCGTTCGCGGTCGGCGGTACGGGCCAGTGCCCGGTAGGCCATCAGGCCGCGGTCGGGGCCGAGTTCTGCGGCGTCGTGCGAGCCCGCCAGGAGCCCTGCGCCGTGTTTGCGGCCGTCGTGGAGGATCTCGTGGACCAGCGCGGTGCCCTCGGCGGACGAGGTGAGCCAGTACAGCTCGTCCAAGACGACGGCGGTGAACCTGGTGGGGTCCTCGAAAGCCGTCTGCCGGGCGAGCGCGGCGATCAGGTAGAGCACCGCCCGGCCGATCAGCGCCTCGAGCGGCTGCTGGTGCAGGATCTCAGGGTTGGCGAACGCGGCCTTCGGGGGCAGCTTCAGACCCGTGGTGGTGATCACGATCATGTCGCAGGCGCTGGAGGCGTCCAGCCGCACCGGCGGCAGCGTCGGGTCGAACACCATCCGGGCCAGGGAGTTGGTGGCGACGACGCGGATGAGGCCGGCGAGCGTGGCGGCCGCGTCCTGCCGTTTGCCCGCCTCGCGTGTGGCCGTCTCCTCGAGGACCTCAAGGACGCGGTGCATGGAGGAGGCGTCGCTGAGGGCGGCCTGCTCGACGGCGTGGTGGAGGACCTCGCCGCTGGTGCTCATCGGGCCGATGCCGAGCTGCAGGGTGAGGTAGGACAGGGCGTAGTGGCGGCCTTCGGGCCCGGTGAACATCCGCAGCGGGTCGATGGACACCTCGGCCTGCGCGGCGTCGATGATCTGGACGCGGCCCTGGGCGGCGGTGCGGGCAAAGGTGGCCCACTCGCGTACAGGGGTGCGGTCGATGCAGATCGCGCAGCCGCCGCGCGCCCACACCGCCTCGGCGATCAGTTTCTGCAGGACGCTCTTGCCCGCGCCCAGATCCCCGACGATGCCCATGGAGGCGGAGGCGTCGGCCTTGGGCGCATCCGCCACGTTGATCATGACGGGGCGGGTGGTGCCGCAGTCCAGGTCGATCCCGAGGAACATGCCGTTGGGGTCGCCGACCTCCGCAGCGGTGAAGGCCCCGGAAAGCGCCCAGTCTTCGGAGACTTGGTGCTGGGTGAACTCCCGCACGATTCCCGGCCGTACAGTGCCGGGCAGGCCGAGGGTGAAGAGGGCCTCCTGCAGGCCGGCCGGGCGTATGGCGCGGTAGTCGGCGCCGGCGAGCAGCGCGACCAGTGCGCGGGCCCTCGCGTCGCAGATCGCGGCGGTCGGCCCCCACACTGTCAGCACGGTCACCGACTGCACCTCGAGCTCCACGCTGGTGCGGGAGAGGCGGGCATCGAGCTCGCCGAGGTCGCGGGCGGCCTCGGTGAGGGAGGCGGGCATGCCGGTGGGGCGGGCGTCGTACTGGTCGGCCTGGTCGATGAGTTCGTTCTTCTTGCGCCGCACCTGCTCGCGTGCCTTCTCCGCGGGCACGAGGGTGAGGTCGACGGTGTAGTCGACGGGGAAGTCGAGCAGTTCCAGCTGGGCGAACAGGTCGGCGGCGTCCTGGCTGACCGCGGGCGGGCACTCGGCCAGCACCAACTGTGCCTGGTAGCCCATCCCGTTGTCGGACTCGACCTGCAGCCAGCGCCGCCCGAGCGGCGAGCCGGTGTTCACGCGCCACCAGGCCGTGCGGCCCGACCGGGTGATCCGGCCCGCCCTCTTGAGCTCACGGGCGTCATCGAGGTCGGGGTCGATGCCGCCTTCCTGCAGGCGCATCTGGCCGAGGTCGGCGTAGCTGGGGGAGCGCAGCACCCCGCCCTGGAGCTGCCCGCCGTACATCTGGCTGGTCTCGGCCTCCGCCAGCAGCGGCTCGGCCAGGCCGCGGTGCAGGGCGTGCTGGATCATCCACACGATCTCCGCCGGGCGGGCCGGGCGGAAAGCGATGCCGCCGGCGAGCGCGGCCTCCACCCGTGAGGCCTGCTCGCGGTACGCGCTTACCTCGCGCCGGGCCACCGGCGCCGGGCGCATGCCCAGCATCGGTGCGACCTCGGCCCACGCCGCGCCGAGGGATGCCGGCACCAGGCTGCCGGTTTCGGTCTGCAGGGGCACGGCCAGCCACAGGGTGCGGCGGTGCATCTCCTGGTCGTCGAGCAGGTCGAGGGCGGCCTCGACGTTCTCCACCCACGGGTGCCGGCCCGCACCGGGGGTCTGCTCGGCCGGCTCGATGCCCTCGATCATCTTGAGGGCGATCTCGCCCGGGTCGACCTGGGCGCACATGCCGTACAGGCGCGGGGCCCCGGACAGCGAGCGCACCAGGTGGGTGATTTTGGCGAGTTGTTCGTCGCGGACGGGTGCGGGCACGTAGGTGCCCTGGACGGTCTCCTCGCGGCGTCCCTGCGCGTCCGGGCCCGGGTGCAGGCGGTAGAGGGCCCACACGCTGCCCTGCGTCGACCACACCAGGTGCCCGGCGATGTGACGGATCGGGACCCTCACCGCGCACCCCCCTGCTGGGTGAGCGCGAGTAGCTGCTGCACGCCCGACACCGGCCCCGATGCCGTGGGAGCAACTGGCTGGGTGCGCCGGGGTGCGCACGCGCGGCCTGCGGCCGGGACCGGGCGCGGAGCCCGGGCTGGACGCCGCTGAACGGCAGGGGAAGGCGCGGCCTGCGCAGCCGGGAGGGCAGCGGGCGCGGGCGCGCCCTCGATGGTGAAGCCGCCGAGCAGCGGGTGGGGAGCGCGGTCGCGGGCGGCCCGCCCGCCGATCCGCCCTCCGCGGGGCTGCCGGCCGAGCAGCACCCAGCCCAACGCGGCCTGCATCGGCGCACGGCCCTGGACCTTCGGCCGGCGCACCATCCAGATGACCAGGCCCCACCCGACGATGGGGACCGGCCCCATCCACGACCACCAGCTGATTGTCTTGACCAGGAGGAAGCCGCCGCCGACGGCGAGGGCGATCTGCGCCGGGGTGTACGGGCCGAGGGGGATCTTCCAGTCCGCGACCTTGCCTAGGACCCAGGGGTGTCGGCGGGCGGCGGTGTAGAAGCGGCCTACCCGTGCCGCGGCGGCCGCGCTCACAGCCAGTCTCCGACGCCTGGCGAGTGGTCGTGCGAGGAGGGGAGTTCGGACCGGACGATGCCAGGAACGGCGGGCGCGCCCTTGGACGGGTTCTTCACCTCGTCGGTGAACATGTTCGCCAGGTCGTTGCGCGAGTTGTACAGACCGAGCGCGATCACCATCAGGAGCAGGGCGCCGATCCCTGCCTTCAGTGAGAACTTCTGGATCATGGTGACGACGACCAGGCAGATCAGACCGGCCTGAAGACTCTTTGTCGCCCACTCCTTGAACATGTTGATCCACGAGTTGCCCAGATCGTCCAGCTGCCCGGCGAGCATCAGGCTGTGCACGGTGTTCACCGGGCACCCCCGTCCTGGGCCGTCCCGGACTGAAGCGCGGCGACTTCCCACCGGCCCGAGCGGGCCTTGAGGTCGAGCTCGTACGCCAGAGGCCACCGGCCGGTCGCGTCCCGGGCTTCCACCGAGGCGAGGACCCGCACCTTCGTACCGTCCGCCGGCACCTGCCCGGCGGCCGCGGCCTCTTCGACGGCGGACACCTGCTGGACGGCAACAGCCGAGTACGGGGCGGGGGAGATGGCGGTGAGCTTCACGCCGGGTGCGAGATAGCGGTCGACCTCTCCGGCCCCCGTCAGGTAGGCGGCGAGGAACTGCCCGACAGCAGACGACAGATCTCCCTCTGAGACGGTGACCGAGTACGACGACTTCGCCACCTGGGCCCGGGCCGGGCTGGCTACCACGCCGGGCGCACCGGTCACCGTGAACGAGGAGCCCGTGCTGTCGGAGGCCACTGGCACCGTGTAGTACCGCACCGAGCCGCCTGCGTACTGCGCAGCCACCGTCACCGACCATGCACCGTCCGCCCGCTGTGCACTGCGTACTGCCGTCACGGACTGCGGCGCCGATTGCGCACCGGCGGCTAGGTCGGGCAGCTCGACGTCCGGCGCCATCGACTGCGCAAGCCGCGCCTGCGCACTCGTCTCGTCGTTCGCGTTGCTGCGCAACCACGCGCCGACGAACACCTGCGCATAGCCGCCCGGGGCGGCGGATGTCGCGGTGCGCACGGCGCTGGGCTTGGCCGCGGGGGCTGCCGCAACCGTGGTCGGGGTGGAGGCGACGGCGACACACAGGGCGATGGGGCCAGCCGCGATGACGGTCCAGACCGCCACGCGTGAGAGGCGTACGCGGCGGCGCATCGCCTCCAGCCGGGCGCCGGCCGCCATCGGAGCAGCGGCCTCGCTCTGTGCGGACTGCTTGCCAGGGGACATGGTCAAACTCCCAGGTCAGAACGTGTACTTGCTGACCTTGAGGAAACCCGCCGACCCCGACCCGAGCACCGACCACGAACCCCCGACCACGGTCACGATGGGGACACGAAGTCCATGGTCGGGGTCATGGTCGGCCCGACCATGACCCCGACCACGGGTCTGCCGCGAGTTCGCGGCAGGTCACCGCGACCGGCGCGCTTTGCCCAAACCGGCGGCCGCCACGCGATCACATGCTGACCGGCCACAGGGCCCGGACACCCGTGCGCAGACGGAAGCCGGCCGGACCGCGACACAGGCCTGCGCAGTGCGTGAGACGGACCTGCGCAAGAGAAGCTCAGGAAGTCCGGGCGGACTGCGCAGCCGCCCCAGCACAACTCGACTGCGCAGGATCCCCAGGCCGGTTGCGCAGCCGACTGCGCAACACCATTCCAGGGCTGCGTAGTCGACTGCGCAATCACTGACGGCCCGAGCTGAAGGCGCGTGGTTGATGGCGCTCGTTGAAAACGACCGCCCCCTGCTCGAGGGCGGCTCCACATCTGCTCGCTGAGTCTCCCCGTCAATACGGCATCTGACCTGTGGCGGGGTACCTTGCGTGGACGGGCAGTCACCGAGCGGCGGGCTGCGGCCGGTGTACGGACGGATCAGGGCGGCCCTGACGCTCATCGGCTGCTTGATTGGTCCAGGAGAGGGGCCGGCGAGCGGTGAGGTCTGGGCGAGCTCCGCAAGGATCTCAATGGCCTCCGTCAGGCAGTGGTAAGCGGATTAGGGGTTGGGCTGACGGGCAAGCCATTGTTGGAGTTCGCGGTGACGGTACTGGTATGAGGGCCCGCTGTACCGAAGGAGACCAGCGGAAGCGGCCCAGTCAAGGAAACGAGCAAGGCGAAATGGCAGCCGACGGCGCGAGCACAGGAGAAACACCGTGTACCGTCGCGCCGCACTGAGTCCGCGTGTGAGTCCGAACGCGAGTCCGGCTGAGAGTGCGCATGCGAGACCGTCCGCCAGGCTGTCCGGGGGCTGACCCGGCGGGCCGCCCAGGAGCCCGCCGACGATGGCGCCCGCCACGATGAGCACGAGACCGTAGACGAAGTCGCCTCGGATGGTGGCCCGCGGGCTGGCGGCCGTGGTCGGTTCTCCTTGCAGTCCGAATGCCAGGCTGATCGCGACGCCGATCAGGAGGCCGACCGGAAGACCGACCGCCAGGCCGGCCGTCGGAACGATCGTGAGACCGATCCCGAGACCCGTGCTCAAGCTGACCAGCACTGTTTTCCGGCCGACCGCCGTGCGCAGGCGGTTCCAGTTCAGGTGTCGCGGACTGTGTGTGCCGAGCGCCAGGAAGCCGGCGAGGACGGCGAAAAGCGCGACGGCAGCCGAGTAGCCGGTGAGGGCGCCCTTCGCGACAGTGAGGGGGAGGGCAAGCAGAACCGTGAGCGTGGCCAGCAGCGCGTCGGCGGTGCGGACGCGGCTCCGCCCTGCGAGGGGCCACAGCCTGTGAAGCGTGAGGTCGGTGCCGCTGGTGCTGGCAGGTGTCCCTGCTGTTACTGGCTGGGGATTGGTGAGGTGGACTGCGAGTTGCCGGAGCCAGCGGTCGACTTCGCCCGCCCGGTAGCGGCGTGGATTGGGCGCGGCGCTGACGGCTGCGGGGATATAGCGGGCGAGAAGATAGTCATCGAGCTTTGCTGGCGTGGATTGGGCGAGGAGTTCGGAGGGATCGCCTTCACGGTGGTAGACGGTCGCGGCGAGGCACAGTCGCCAGGGCGTGGACAAGAGAGCGGCCATTGTGCCGCCAGGGTGAACGACCAGATGATCCAGCAGCCGCTGCCAGCGTTGTGGATCGCGGGCACGGTCGTGCAGGTACGTTCGGGCCTGATCGGCATCGACAGGAGCGATGGCGATGCGGGCTGCGTCCCGAACCCGGAAGCCCTCTGGAAGGGCGTCGTAGTGATCGGTTCGGCTGGTGAGGATGAGCGGTGCGGGGTTCAGACCGTCTCGGTATGTGTCCAGGGCGTTCAATGCCGAGGCGGCCCGTGGGGCGTGCGAATCGGGGGTTCCGTCTGGGCGCCGAGGGTCCATCTCATCTAGACCGTCCAGGACCGGCAGGACCATGCCCTGTGCGACCAGGACTTCGGCCAAGCGTCGTGGCCAGTCGTACGCGTCGACAAGACGCTGCGCGAGCAGCACGTCGAGTGGCTGCTCGGTGTCCCACGAGTTGAGCGGGATCCGCACAGGAACTGGATCGGCGTCGTCGCGGGTTTCGATCAGGTTGAGGAGAAGTTCAAGGGCGAGAACCGTCTTGCCGGCTCCCGGAGCGCCGGTGATGACCAGACGGCTGGGCCGTGTGGACCGGTAGTAGGCGGTGATATCCGGCACTGCTGCAGGTGAGTCGGTAAAGGTTAGGCCTGCGGCTGGGGCAGTGGCCGATCGGTCAGTCGACAGGTGCAGGACGTATGCGAGGTTGATGCGCTCGGTGTCCTCCCCGAGTAACTGAGCTCGGGCCTGGCTCTCACCGGTCCTCACCTGCTGTGCCAGGGTCCGGGCCCAGCCTCGCGCGACCTCGGTGTCGTTGCCTTCGATGGGCCTGCGCAGGGACAGCACGGCTGTCACCAGGCCAGCCACGCCGAGCGGAAGGCCGAGTAGGCTTGCGGTGTCAGCTGGCTGCAGGCCGCCGTGTATGAGTTGCCGCGTGGCGTACGCCACGCTGACCACGATGAGCAACACACCGAGCGCACCGATGAGTTGCCAGTTCAGGCGATGACGGCGTCCCCCGAGTTCGGCCATGAGGCGATCATTCCCTGAAGTAGTCGACCACGCGGGCAACTTGTCGCACTTGTGACCGGACCTACGGCCGCGCCAAGAAAGCACGCGATGGCCAAGGCATTGCGCCGAAATCCCCACTCAGTTGAATGTCGGAGCGAGTGAGGTGGGAAGCGCCCCTGGCCGATTCCAAGGCTCTGTCCGCAGTTTCGTGAATCCCCAGGTCAGCGGAGTGAGCGAGGGATCGTTTCGGCAGAGTATGTCCCGACATGGCGAGTAAGACGGTCGAGGCGGTGTTGTTTCCCGGAATCGATGTGAGAGTGGAGCGAGTCAGCGGCTCCTCCGACGTCCTCGTGGTGGAGGCGGTGTCCACGGCTCGGCCGGGCCGGTGCCCGGGCTGCCAGAAACAGGCGAGGCGCATACACAGCACGTACCAACGCGTTCTAGAGGAAAGGCCGTTGGTGTCTCGCCGGGTCATAGTCCGGCTGCGGGTCCGCCGGTACTTATGCGACCGGAAGAGCTGTTGCCGCAAGGCGTTAGTCGAGCAGGTGCCGGGGCTGTCCGAGCGGCACCGCCGCTCCAGCATCGGGCTGACAGGCTGGCTGCGGTCGATCGCGATCGAGCTCGGCGGACGTCCGGCCGCGCGGTTGTGCCGCCGACTGCGGCTGGTCGCGGGCCGGACCCGGCTGCTCAGGCTGTTGACGGCGCCGGCGGTGCCAGAGCGTGCGCCTCGGGTGCTGGGGGTGGATGAGTTTGCCTTCCGTAAGGGCTGCACCTACGGCACCGTGCTGGTCGACGTCGAGGCCGGCCGGGTCGTGGACGTGCTGCCCGACCGTACCTCGGAGACGTTCGCGGCCTGGCTCACCGGGCATCCCGGAGCCGAGATCATCTGCCGGGACCGGGTCACCGCCTACACCAAGGCGGTCAAGGAAGCCGCCCCTCATGCCCTGGAAGTCGCTGATCGCTGGCACCTGTTGCAGAACCTGTCAGCTGCGGTGGAGAAGACCTGCCACCAGCACCGCGACTGCCTGCGCGAACGTGCCGAGGAGGAGACGGTGACCGAGGCGCCGGAGCCGCCCCCGATGCTGTTGCCGCCCCCGGAACTGCCCCGCACCCAGATCATCGAACGTACCCGCCACCGCTACGAGGACATCCACCGCCTGCTGGAGAAACGCTGGACGATCAGCGCCATCGCCCGCCGTCTGCACCTCGACCGCAAGACCGTGCGCCGCTTCCGCGACACCGACCTCGACGAGCTGCTGGCCTCCGTTCGCGAGCGCCGCCCCAACGGCGTCCTGGAGCCGTTCAAGGCATACCTCAACGCCCGCTTCACCGAGGCTCAAGGCCAGGTCAGCAGCACCCGACTGTTCCTGGAGATCCAGGCGCGCGGCTACCGCGGCAGCCGCCAGGTCGTCTGCAAACACCTCGCCGCCCTTCGAGCGGGTACCGCCGAACCGATCCGGGCCGACATCCCGAGCCCCCGCAAGATCACCTCGTGGATCATGCGGCCACGGGAGAAACTCCACCGAGAGCCAGGACGAACGGTTCCTTCAAGTCCGGCTCGCCTGCCCGGACATCACCCGGGCCTGTGATCTCGCTCGGGCGTTCGCCGATCTGGTCCGTCACCGGCGCGGATACCTGCTGCTGGAGTGGATCCGACAGGCCGAACGGGACGCGCCGAAGCCCATGAAGGGCTTTGTCGGCTTCCTCCGCCAGGACCTCGACGCGGTCACTGCCGGACTCACCCTCCGGTGGAGCTCCGGGGTGGTCGAAGGGCATGTGAACCGGGTGAAAACACTCAAGCGGGCCATGGATGGCCGAGCATTGTTCGAGCTCCTCCGGACCCGCATCCTCGAAAACGGCCCATGAGACAGTCGGGCACGGCTCACCGATTGTCACTGAGGAGAAGGATCCATGAGAG
>NZ_JBSFIA010000083.1:0-13732 GCF_053597355.1 Streptomyces sp. NPDC001443 | reverse complement strand
TACTAAACCCACCAGCGCCGGACACACCCCGCCCACAGCAGGCACCACACGACACCGACCGCCGCCTCACACGAAGCGGCGGCCTTGTCGTATCCAGGGGCGGGGGCCCGCTTCCGCCTCGACCGGCCCGGACGTCCTGGTGCGTCACTTGCACTCGTTCGTGAACCGATCGGCGGGGCTCATCCGATGAGGGAGTGAACGCCGCTGCCGAGACGGCGCCCGAGTCCGAGCAAGGGGAAGACGGATGCTGCGCACGATGGACCTGCCCGCCCTCGCGCTGATCGCCCTCGCCGCCGCGGTCTCGCTGTGGCCGCTGATCGACTGCGTCCGCACCCCCGCGGACCGGGTCCGCTTCGTACCGAAGGCGCTGTGGGTGCTCTTCCTGCTCAACGGCTCGCTCTTCGCCGCCCTCGTCTGGTTCTACATCGGCAAGAAGTCGACGGCGGACGACGCGCAGGGCCCCGTTCCGCCGACCGGGCCCTTCGCTCCGGCGCGGTAGCGGAGGGTTCCCGACCCGCTACGGCTTGCGCCCCACGTCAGTCGCCCTGGGTGTGCCCGACGCACTCGACGACGAGTTCCCGCAGGCTGCCCGTGCGCTCCATGCACAGCCTCTGCTCCCGCGCGCCCGTTCCCCGGCGCAGCAGCCCGGCGAGGGCCGCTTCGACCTGCGCCGCGTCGCCGCTCGCGTCCAACGCGTCCCCGACGTGTTCCAGCAGCGAACGCGCCACCTCCACGGCGGGCCGGGGCCGCATGGTCACGGGGTCGAGCAGATCCCGGTCCAGGCCCGACTTGGCCGCCTGCCAGGCGGCCAGCCGCAGCAGACTGACGCCGTGGTCGGGCGGGGGCCTGCCCGCCCGCCAGTCGCGGGAGGCCGTCTCGACCAGGCCTCGGGCCAGCGCGGCGACCAGCACGGCGGTCTCCGCGCGCAGGCACACGTCCGCGACCCGGATCTCCACCGTCGGGTAGACCGCGGACAGGCGGGCGTCGAAGTAGACCATCCCCTCGTCGAGGATGACCCCGCTGGCCACCATGTCCGCCACCCTCCGGTGATATCGCTCGGCGGACCCGAACGGCTCCGTGGGCCCGGCCGACGGCCAGCGCTGCCACACCCGGGTGCGGTAGGCGGCGTAGCCGGTGTCCCGGCCCTGCCAGAAGGGCGAATTGGCGCTCAGCGCGCCCAGCACCGCGAGCCAGGGCCGCAGCCGGTCGAGCACGGCCACGGCCTCCTCGTCGGACTCCACCGAGACATGCACATGGCAGCCACACACGAGCTGCTCCTGGGCGGCCATCGCGTACTGCTCGGCCATCCACTGGTACCGCTCGTTGACGGTGAGCGACGGACTGACCGGCAGCGGGGACGTGGCGAGCGCGGCGACCGCGCACCCGATCCCGCCCGCGTACCGCGCCGCCTCCTTGCGGCAGCGAACGATCTCGGCGCCGAGGTCCGCCATCTGCGACTGCGGGTGCGTGGCGAACTCCAGCATCTGCCCGAACAGCTCCTTCTCGAACACCTCCTGCCCGGGATCGTCCTGGCCGGCCCGGGCGAGCACGGCGGCCGACACCGCCCGTGGCTGCCCGCTGTCCGGATCGACGAGGAGGAGTTCCTCCTCCACTCCCACAGTGCGCACCTGCCGCCGCCCTCCTGCCCGTGCCGTCCCATGCCGGACCGCACGGGTCCGTGACACCCCGACTACCCTGGGAAGAGAAGCCGACACCTACGGCAGTCAGGGCACACGTCCCGCGCTGCGCCGCCACCTGACCGTTTTGCCCCGGGCGATTCGGGGACGCGGAGGCCATGGTGCAATTCGGATACACGATGATGACGGAGCAGGCAGGCCCCCGCGAACTGGTCGATCACGTCGTGGGTGCGGAGCGGGCCGGCTTCGACTTCTCGGTGACCAGCGACCACTACTTTCCGTGGCTGCGTTCGCAGGGGCACTCCCCCTACGCCTGGACGGTCCTGGGGGCCGCCGCCCAGGCCACCGAACGTATCCCGCTGATGACGTATGTGACCTGCCCGATCTTTCGCTACCACCCGGCGGTCGTCGCGCAGAAGGCCGCGACGATGCAACTGCTCTCCCAGGGCAGGTTCCGGCTCGGGCTCGGCTCCGGCGAGAACCTCAACGAGCACGTCGTGGGCCGGGGCTGGCCCTCGGTGGAGGTGCGTCACGAGATGTTCGAGGAGGCCGTCGGCATCATCAGGGATCTGTTCGAAGGCGGCCACGTGAGCAGAAGAGGGCACCACTTCGCCGTGGACTCCGCCCGGCTGTGGGATCTGCCGCCCACGCCGCCACCGCTCGGGATCGCCGTGTCCGGCGACCGGTCGTGCGAACTCGCCGGCCGCTTCGCCGACCTCGTCATCGCCACCGAGCCGGACGCGGGACTGCTGGAGACGTTCGACCGGCACGGCGGCGCCGGCAAACCGCGCGTCGGGCAACTACCGGTCTGCTACGACCCCGACCGCGACACGGCGATCGAACGCGCCCACGACGAGTTCCGGTGGTTCAGCGGCGGCTGGAAGGTGAACGCCGAACTTCCCCACCCGGACTCCTTCGCCGCGGCAACCGAGTTCGTCACTCGTGAGGACGTCGCCGCGTCCGTACCCTGCGGCGACGATCCCGATGCGTTCGTGGAGGCGGTACGGCCCTACGCGGATGCCGGGTTCACCGAGATCGCCCTCGTCCAGATCGGTGGCGAGAGCCAGCCCGCGTTCCTGGAGTGGTCGGACCGGACGCTGCTGCCGGCGCTGCGCAACGCCTTCGCGTGATTTCGCATGAAGAGGACCTTCCTGATCCGCCCGTGACCGGGCAAGAAAGACGGTTCCCATGAGACTGACGCAACAAGCGAGTGAGACGACGGCGCAAGCGAGTGGGACGACGGCCTCACAGCGAAGCCCGCTGCCGAAGGCCATGGACGCGTTGGAACGCCAAGCGGCCCTGGACAGGCCCGCGGCAGCCGTCCGCCGAGCGGTGCGCGCGCTGCCGCTGGGCGGCGGCCGCGACGTACTGCGCGGTCTGTGGCTCGGGCATCCCCTGCACCCGGTCCTGGTCCAACTGCCCATCGGGGCTTGGAGTTCGGCCGCTCTCCTCGACCTGTTCCCCGGTGAGCGGCGGGCCGCCGACCGGCTCGTGGCCGTCGGTCTGGCCTCGGCCGGGCCGGCCGCGCTGGCCGGCTGGGTGGACTGGGCGGAACAGCGCCCCCGGCAGGCCCGGGTCGGCCTGGTCCACGCCGCGGCGAACATCACGGCCGTGGCCCTGTACGGCGGATCGCTGCTGGCACGGGTCGGTGGCAGGCGATCGCTGGGCCGGGTCCTCGGCTTCGCGGGCCTGTCGGTCGCCACGGTCGGTGGCGTGCTCGGTGGCCATCTCGCCTACCGGCAGGCCGCGGGGGTCAACCACGCCGAGGCGGTGCCGGTGCTGGTCGAACCGGCCTGGCACCGGATCGGGACGCTGGACGACTTCCCGGTGGGCGAGTTGGTACGGCGTACGGCCGACGAGGTACCACTGGTCGTGGTGCGTACGCAGGACGGCCGGCTCAGCGCGCTGGCCGACCGGTGCAGTCACATGGACGGACCGCTGCACGACGGCAGGGTCGTCGAGGGCTGTCTCGAATGCCCCTGGCACGGAAGCAGATTCCGCCTGTCCGACGGAGCGAACGTCCAGGGCCCCGCGACCGCGCCCCAGCCGCCGTTCACCTGCCGGGTCAGTCCCGACGGGGCCGTCGACGTCCGTCTCGCGCAGGTCTGAACGCCCTGGAGACCGTCATGCACCGCAAACTGCTGGGGATCTATCTCAACGACCATCTGGCCGGCGCCACCACCGGACAGCACGTGTCCCGTCACGTCGCCGAGCGCCTCCGCCACTCACCGTACGGAGGTGAACTGCGCCGCGTGGCACACGAGATCGGGGAGGACCGGCAGACGCTGCTGGAACTCATGGACGACCTCGGCGTCCCGGAGCGGCGCCACAAGGCCTACGCCGGGCGGGTCGCCGAGAAGGCACGCCTGTTCAAACTCAACGGGCGACTGGCGGGGCGGTCCGCGCTGAGCACCGTCACCGAGTTGGAGACGCTTCGTCTGGGGATCGAGGGAAAGACGCTGCTGTGGCAGACCCTTTTGCGGTTCGCTCCGACGAAGGCACTGGACGAGACCAGGCTGAAGACACTGCTGGAGCGGGCCCGGCGGCAGGCCGCCACGGTCGAGTCGGCACGCCGCGGCGCGGCCGTCGCCGCGTTCGCCCCGGCCCGAAGGCGTGGTCCCGCCCGGCTGCTGTCGTCCAGGGCATGAACCCCGGCCCCGACGGGCGCGCGCCCGGGCCGGCCGAGCACTGCGCAATGTGGGCGGATACCTGGGTTCACGCTGCTCTGCCGGGTACTCGGTGCCATACACATGCAAAACGGCCGGCCCACGTGGTGCGGCCGTCCACGGCAACGAACCGATGAGTCGGCATGTTGGCAAATCGGTAAGGAGAGTTTTATGAGTACTGTCAAGGAAGCGGTCGACGTGGAGGTGCCGCTGCGCACGGCGTACGACCATTGGACGCAGTTCGAGGAGTTCCCGCGGTTCATGGAGGGCGTCGACGAGGTCACGCAGCTCGACGACCGGCACAACCACTGGACCACCAGCATCGGCGGGATGCGGCGCGAATTCGACACGGAGATCATCGACCAGTTGCCGGACGACCGGATCACCTGGCGCACGGTCGGCGGCGACACCCGGCAGCGGGGATCGGTCCGGTTCGAACGGCTGGACGACCTGCACACCCGGGTGGAGCTCACGTTGGAGGTGGAGCCCACCGGTGCGGCCGAGAAGGGTGCCAGCGCGCTGGGCCTGATCGACCGGCGCGTCAAGGGAGACCTGCACCGCTTCAAGGACTACGTCGAAGGCGGCGGCGACATCGCCGGCTGGCGCGGCCGCATCCGTCCCGGAGACCCCGGCGCACCCATGTGACAGACCGGCACGGGCCCGGGTGGCCGACGGACACCGGACACCGGACACCGATGGTCGCGCAGGCGGGACTCCCCCAGCGGAGCGAGGCGCCCGAACACGGCGGTCGGCGGTTGTCTAAGGTCACCTGCATGTCGAGGACCACACCGCCGCGCCCGCTGGACATCGAGGCGCTCTTCCCGGAGCTGTCCGCACACCGGGGCACCACGACCCGGCTCCATCCACGCCCGGGACGGCCGGAGGTCACGACGAGCTCCGTCGGCGGTCCGCTGCTGTGGCCCTCGGACGAGCCCTGGCCGGTATGCACCGAGCCGCACAGCCACGTACGCGGCCGACGGCCCGCCGACATCCACCGGGAACGGCAGATCCTGGCCGCCGCGTGGCGGCGTGAACCGAAGCCCGGGCCCACCGACGAGGAGCGCCTGCTGCTCGACGAACTCGACCGGCCGCACCGCGTCGAAGGGGCTGCCGCGACGGATCCACTGCCCCTGATCGGCCTTGCGCAGTTCTACCGGAGTGAGCTTCCCGACCTGCCGGCCGGGCCGGACGACTGCGATCTGCTCCAGGTGTTCTGGTGCCCCTTCGACGCGCACGGCCCGAACGGCCACGGCATGCTGCTCGACCTGCGCTGGCGCCGGTCCTGGGAGGTCACCGAGATACTGGCCGCACCGCCGCAACCGCAGGTCGTCGGCTACGACGGATACGTACCGGAGCCGTGCGTGCTGCATCCGGAGCAGGTGGTCACCTACCCGTTCGCCGGTCTCCTCCCGGAGGACCTGTGCGCCCGGATCGACGCCTGGGAGGAGGCCTTGGAGGCCGAGGCCGGGGATGTGGCCGACGAGGAGGACGCCGCTCCGGTCGGATACCAGTACGACCTGTCGATCCCCCCGGGCTGGCGCGTCGGTGGCTTCGCCTCCTGGCACACCACCGACCCGGCCCCCATGGACTGCCGCACCTGCGCGCAGCCGATGCGGCTGCTGCTGACCATCGACAGTTCCGAGTGGGACGGCGGCAGCGGCAGTTGGCGGCCGCTGGAGGAACAGGGCCTGCCGCCGCACCCGCATGCCACTCCGACCGAGGTCACCGTGGGCCGCTGGGGCGAGCTCAACATCTTCGCCTGTCCCGGGAATCCCGCCCACCCGCACCGCTGGAGCATCCAGTAGGCCGGACGGGACCACAAAGCCGGACGGGTACGGTCTCAGGTGCCGGAATTGCGGATCATCGACATCAACAACCGGTGGGTCTCGTGGTCGCTCGCGACGACGAGACCACGGCCGGCCGGTCCGAGCGGGGCGCCGTCGACCCCGGTGACCACGCAGCCGGCGGCCCGGCACAGGGCTATGCCGGCGGCGAAGTGCACGCTCCCTGACAGGTCACGGCCGTCGGTGACGTAGGCGGCGCGCTTGCCGGCCGCGACCCAGGCCAACGCCAGTGTCGTGGACACGACCCGGGGCCGGAAACGTTCCACGAAGCCGGACTCCGCCAGCAGGTCGACGGCCCGGAAGCCGGGCGCGCCGGGGAACGGCGGGTCCAGGTTGACGTCCACGAGCCGGGTGGCGGACGTGGGCGCGAGCGGGGCATCGGCACCGTCGTGCCGCACCCAGGCGCGCTCGCCGTCGGTGCAGAAGACCTCGCCGCTGAACGGATCGGCCACCGCCGCCGCACCGCCGCGCAGGGCCACGTTCACGGCCACCAGCATGTTGCCGACGGCGTAGTTCAGTGTCCCGCACAGGGGATCCACCAGCCACTGGCGCGCGGCCTGCGCGGCGCCCTGCTGCCCGCCCTCTTCGCCGAGCACGGCGTCATCGGGCCGGGCGGCCCGGATGACGGCGAGGATCGCCTTCTCGGCCGCCACGTCGGCGGCGGTGGCGAAGTCTCCGCCTCCCTTGTCGATTCGGGTGAGCTGTCGGCCGTACAGCGTGCGCACCACGTCCGCCCCGGCCCGGGCGGCAGCCAGCGCGACCGCGGAATCGTCAAGGCCTGCATAGGAGTTGATCACCCGGTGGAGGGTATCGCGGGCGGCGGCGCGCGGCAGTGACGTGACGGGGGCCAACGCGCCTCCAGGACAGGCCGCTTGACCCTCACGCGGCGTCATGCCGCATGGTCGGTGGTGTGGAAGAGCACCTGACCGTGGGACGTGTCGCGGAGTTGGCCGGCGTGAGCGTCCGCACGCTGCACCACTACGACGCCGTCGGCCTCGTACGACCGTCCGCGCGGACCGCGGCCGGATACCGGGCCTACTCGGCGGACGACGTGGAACGGCTGCGGGAGGTGCTCACCTACCGGCGACTGGGCTTCGGACTGCGGGAGATCGCGGATCTGGTCGACGACCCGGACACCGACGCGGTCGCGCACCTGCGCCGGCTGCGCGGCCTGCTCATGGAGCAGCGTGAGCGCGCCGGCGCGATGGTGACGGCCATCGACAGGGAACTGGAGGCACGGGCCATGGGGATCAGGTCAACCCCGGAGGAACAATTGAAGGCGCTCGGTGCGCAGTTGTACGACGCCATCGGGTCCGCCTATCCGGCGACGCGACGTACCGAGCCGCGCATCGCCGCGCGAGTCTGGGAGGCGCTCGGGGACGCGCGGACGGTACTGAACGTCGGTGCCGGCACCGGCTCCTACGAGCCGCCGGACCGCGACGTGACCGCGGTGGAACCGTCGGCGGTCATGCGGGCGCAGCGGCCCGCGGGCGCGGCGCCGTGCGTGGCCGCCGCCGCGGAGAGCCTCCCGTTCGAGGACCAGTCGTTCGACGCGGCGATGGCCTTCAGCACCGTTCATCACTGGCAGGACCCGATCGCCGGGCTGCGTGAGATGCGGCGCGTGGCCCGCCGGGTGGTGGTGGTCACGTACGACGCCGGTGACACCGAGCGGCGTGAGCGGTTCTGGCTCACCCGCGACTATCTGCCCGAGTTCGCCGACCTGTTGGTCGACTGGCCTTCACTGGCCGATCTGACCCGCGCGATCGGGGGCCGGGCGGAGCCGGTGCTGATTCCGTGGGACTGCGCCGACGGCTTCTTCGAGGCCCACTGGCGCCGGCCCGAGGCGTATCTGGACGAACAGGTGCGTCGTGCGGTGTCGGTGTGGACCAGGGTCGGTCCGCGGGCCGAGCGGCGGGCGGTGGACGGCCTCCGCGAGGACCTCGCCTCGGGCCGGTGGGCCGAGCGCAACCGCGACCTCGTCGCCCTCGACGCGGCGGAGCTCGGTCTCTGGCTGCTCGTGGCCTGAACCTCGTACGCCCGAACGCCGCGAGAGGGCCGCCGCCCGCCGCACCGCCCTCGGAGGCCAGCCACCCATCACCCGCGTCAACAGCCCTGCGGGTCAATACACCTAGGCCGCAGGACGGGAGCTCTCCCTGGTGTGCGGTGGCAGAACGGGCTTTGTCCGTCAGCCCCGTGAGGAGGCGTGGTACGACGCCGTCCTGCTGGCCGGTCAGAGCGAGGAGGAGCGCGAGGCCACCATCGAGCGGCTCGGCGTCCGGGCCGCGGAGAGAAGTCCGAGGTCATGGATCCTCAGGCGCGGTGAGCGTCCTCCTGTTTCCGGTGGCCCGGTGCCAGCGGGTCGCCGGCCTTGTGGACGACCTTGGCGATCCAGGCCATCGCCTCGGGCACGTCGTAGTTGCCGGCGTGCGGCTGGTTCCAGGCGAGCTGGTAGTCGACGTCCTTGACCTGCGGGTCCGCCTCGAGTGCCCGGTCGAGGTTGACCGAGACGATGAACGAGGTGTCGCGGTCGCGAGTGCCGTTGCGGACGTACCAGTTCGGCGCGGTGTCGGCGCCGGTACCGATGAAGTCCATCGGGTCGATGAGGTGGATCTGGTCGTCGACGGTGGTGCTCGACCTGCGGGTGTACTGGGCCCAGGTCAGGCCGGTGTCGTCGATCCCGCTGCCGTCGCCCGCGACGTCGTTGTGGTCCCAGCTGTACTGGGTGTAGTTCATGTACTTCTGGGTCGGGGGCCCGAAGAGGTTGGTCTCGGTGCCGCTGGTGGTGTTCCCGTTGACGCCCACGGCGTCGAAGGCGGGCGTCGTCTTGAGCGTGGCCTGGGTGGCGACGAAGGCGAGGTACTTCGTCATGTCGACCGAGAGCACCTTGTCGGTGGTGTTGTCGACGTCGATCCAGTCGTTGACGTACGTCTTGGTGGTGGGCGGGCCGCCGAAGCCACCGGACGTGATGACGAAGTCCTCGCCGAGCTGCGGGATCGTGTGGGCGGGGTCGGCCTTCATATAGGTCTCGGCGGAGCGGACGACCTCTTTCCTGATGGCGTCGAGCAGGGTCGCGGCGGTGAGCGCGGAACCGTCGGGATTGCGCAGCCCGAGGCTCTTCTCGTACGCGGGGAACTGGGCGGCGATCGCGGCGGCGTCCTCGGGCGAGGGGTTCTCGCCGGTGGTGTCACGGGTGCCGAGGACGTTGTACAGCCACTCGTAGGATTTGTCCGCGTTGCCGAGGTCGGTGATCGGGCAGTACCCGTTGACCGCGAAGACGTCGTCGCGCAGGGTGCTGCGGCCCTTGTCGTCGATGCCCGCCGCACCGATCTCGGCGAGGTAGGGGTCGTACTCCTTGCTGTTGCCGGAGGCGCCCAGGATCGACACCAGCGCGCCGCCACCGCTGGTTCCGTTGATGACGATCCGCTCGGCGCTGCCGGGCATCGCGGCGTCGTTGAGGCGCAGATAGCGGACGGCGGCCTTGGCGTCGACCGCCGCGGCGGGGGCCTTGCCGGGAGCCGTGCCGTCGGCACCGACAAGTCCGCGGCTCCGGTTGGCCACGTCGACGAAGACGTATCCGGCCTTCAGCGCGGCGCCGACGTTGCTCGTGGAACTGTCGTAGGACGCACCGCCGGTCACGCTCGCCTTGATGTAACTGGCCATCCAGCCGCCGTTGTTGACCGCGAAGTAGATCGGTGCCCGCTGGTCGTCGAAGGCGCTCTCGGGGACGAACACGTTCATGCTCTGGTAGCCGCAGGCGGTGTTCTCGATCGTCGTGCTGCCGCCGCCGGGGCCGCCGGACTGCTGCGCCGCCGCCGCGACCGGCTTCGCGACGTAGCAGATCTCCTTGTACCAGCGCACGTTCATCGGCCGGCCGTCGACGGTGACCGTGATCGTCGTATAGGCAGCGGAGTCGAAGGCCAGCGCGGCGTCCTCCGGATCCGCGGCCTGGCCGCGGATGTGCGCCGGGGCCGGCCCGGAAGCCTCCGCGAAGGAGGCCGGGATCACGACGGCCGTGAGAGCGAGGGAGCCCGCGATCGCCACGCTTCTCAGCAGCTGCTTCCGGGTCACAGGGCGTCCTTCCTCGATACCGGTGAGGTGTGTGAGCGTGCGCGGCGTCCGGGGGACGCCGAGAGCCGCCGCATGGGGGTCTCCCCTCGTTGAGAGCCGAGTGCTTCGCAGATGCGTCGAGCGAAGGCGTCACGCACGCTACAAGATTGTTAACAATATGCACAGCGATCTAGCGGACATTTTTGTTATGAATCCTGGAGCGAACGATGGCCCGGACCGGCCGCGGTCAGCCGGCCCGGGCCATCGCCGTGGCCATCGCCATCGCCGCGTCAACAACCCTGCGGGTCAATACACCTAGGGCCGGCCGGCGGATCAAGGTGCGAGGCTGTCAGGTCCCGGCCCGTCACTCGAAGAGGCCAGTCGCGCCGATCGCCCGACCGGGCTGCTGGGGCCGGGGATTCAGGCGTGGCCGCCGTCCGTCGGCCCGGCAGCGTGCGAACAGCGTCCTTACGGTGATGCCATGGCAGTGAGCAATGCGCGCGAGCGCGAACCCCGGAGTGCGGTTCGTGACGTGCTGGGCGTGTCGGGGCTGTTCGTGCTGTCCGTCATCGGCGCCTCGTTCCTTCCGCACGAGCACCAATTCGTCGTGCGATGGCCCGCGGTCCTGCTGGCCGGCATCGGCTGCTTCGCGCTGCTGTGGCGTCGCCGCTTCCCTTTCGCCGTGGCGGCCTGCGCGGTCTGCTGCGGGGTGGCGTTCCAGTTGCTGGGGTTCCGGGAGAGTCCGGTGGTGACCAGCCCGGTCATCATGTCCGTGTACTCGGTGGCCACGTTGACGGACCGCCGCACGGCCCTGAGCGTGGCCGCGGCCTCGGCCTCCGTGCTGATCGGAGCGGCGTTGGTGCACGACCCGAATTCCGGGCTGCAACCGGACAACGTCGGAATGCTGGCGTGGACGGCCCTGCCGGCGGCGGTCGGGGACGGAGTGCGCTCGCGCCGGGCCTATGTCACGGCCGTGGAGGAACGGGCGGAGCACGCGGAGCGCACCCGTGAACAGGAGGCGCAGCAGCGGGTGGCGGCCGAGCGGGTCCGGATCGCGCGTGAGCTGCACGACGTCGTCGCCCATCACATCGCCCTGATCAACGCCCAGGCCGGTGTGGCGGCCCACGTGGGGCATCAGCAACCGGATCAGCTCGTCGCCGCCCTCAAGGACATCCAGGAGACCAGCCGGTCGGCGCTGGACGAATTGCGCGTCACGGTGGGCCTGCTGCGGCAGTCCGGCGACTGCGAGGCACCCCGCGGTCCCATTCCGGGGCTGGAACAGGTCCCCGCTCTGCTCGCCTCGCTCGAACGGGTCGGCCTCGCCGTCCTGTGCACCCGCCACGGTGCGACCCAGCCGCTGGCCCCCGCGGCCGATCTGGCCGCCTACCGCATCATCCAGGAGGCCCTGACCAACGTGCGCAAGCACGGCAGCGCGGACAAGGCCCGGCTGTGCCTGAGCTACACCCCCCGGTGGCTGACCATCACCGTCGAGGACGACGGCCGGACGCTCCCGCAGGAACCGCGGCAGGGCACCGGCCACGGGCTGATCGGCATGCGGGAGCGGGCTGCCAGCGTGGGCGGGACGCTCACCGTGCAGGAACGGCCCGAGGGCGGATTCGCCGTGATCGCCGAACTACCCCTGCGCTCCGCCACGACAGCGGGCGGCGGGACACCGCACGCACTACCGGAGGTCCGGACATGACGATCCGCGTTCTGCTCGCCGACGACCAGGCGCTGCTACGGGGCACCTTCAAGATTCTCTTCGACTCCACGGAGGACATGGAGGTCGTGGGTGAGGCGTCGGACGGCCACGAAGCCGTGGAACTGGCGCGCACCCGGCACCCCGATGTGGTGCTGATGGACATCCGGATGCCCGGGATGGACGGCCTGGACGCCACCCGGGCCATCAGCGAAGCCGACGATCTCGCGGCGGTGAAGGTGCTCATCCTGACCACCTTCGAGAACGACGAGTACGTCGCCGAGGCCCTGCGGCGCGGAGCGAGCGGCTTCCTCGGCAAGGGGGCGCAGCCGGACGAGCTCCTCGACGCAGTCCGCACGGTGGCCGCCGGCGAGGCGCTGCTGTCCCCCGCGGCCACACGCGCCCTGATCACCTGCTTCCTGGCCCAGCCCGAACCCTGTGCGGGCGCGGTCCACCAGCAGCTTGCCTGCCTCACCCCCCGGGAACGCGACGTGATGAGCCTCGTCGCGCTCGGCCTGTCGAACGATGACATTTCCGAACGCCTGTTCGTCAGCCCGTTGACCGTGAAGACGCACGTCAACCGCGCCATGAGCAAGCTCGCGGTCCGCGACCGGGCTCAGCTCGTCGTCATCGCTTATCAGTGCGGCCTGGTCAACGCGACGACGGATCGCGGCCCCTCTCCTCTCTCCGTATGACAGAGGCCCGGATGACAGAGGCCCGGCCGGGCGCCCCTGTCTGCGCGGCCGGAGCAGCCTGACCTGCCGGGTACTGCGTCCGCAGTACCCGGCATTCACTGCGGAGGGACGACGCGCACAGGAGGGGTCGTCGGCCAGTCTTGGAATGCGTCACAAGGGCTGAATCCATGCTTTGCACGACCGCCTGAACCAGCTGGACCTTGTGGAACGCCCGGGCGGTCGGGCGTCGCAGTACGGAGAGGATCCGACATGGCCACCAACCACGACGAATGCCGCGCAGTCCACGACCTGCTGGCCGAGCACGCGCTCCAGCTCCTTGCGCCCGAGCAGGCCGGCTCCGTCGTCGCCCACCTGGGCGTCTGCACCCCGTGCCGGGACGAGTACCACTGCCTGGCCGCGGTTGCCGCACACCTCTCCTCGCTCCGCGAGGCCCTGGCCCCCCGGCTCTGCCCGCAGCCGCGCTCGCACCCGTCCGGTTCCCACCGCGACGCCCCGCGCCAGCGTCACGGCCGGGGCTCCGCCGCCAAGGCCTGGTCCACTTCCCTCACGCTGTCCCAGTGGGTCGACCGCATGGCGTACGTCAGGTGACGCCGCAGAGCAGCCGAGGTCAGGAGGAGTTCCGGTCCGTCGTACGGGCGGCTGTGGGGCGGGAGGCGGCACAAGCCTCCCCGCCCGCACCGCATCAGGGACCCTTCGCGCGCAGCGGGCTTCTCGGCCCCCCACCGTGAACCCCGGCGCACGCAGTGTCACGGAACCGGTGAAGCACCCCACATGACCCACGTCACCCACTAACCCCGGTAGGAGATCAAAAGAGAAACTTGCCCGCGCAACCACCACCCCTGACCTGCGGATTGAGAGCCAGCTCACACCAACCGGCAAACACCCCAATGCGGCCACGACTAGTAAATGGGGTCATTGCGGACGCTTCTCGGGCCTGCTTGTCTTGAGGACGTCGCCAGGCACCACGACCCCCACAGGGTCACGGTGCCTCCGCACGCCAGGACCCACGCACCACCCGCACCACCCGGATCCGGCGAGCGAGCGACCTTCCTGTCCCCGAAGAAAGCGATCCTCCGTGTCCCTCGCCGCCATCCGCCGCATCGCCAGCCCGAAGAAGGCCCTCACCGTGACCGCCGTCGTCGCC
>NZ_JBSFIA010000082.1:0-15560 GCF_053597355.1 Streptomyces sp. NPDC001443 | reverse complement strand
CGCCAACACAGAGCACACCGCCAGCCCCAACCAATCAACTGATCAGCCCAGCTCAACACACCGAACACCGATCAGATTGAACGAGCCACGACACACGACCCCTCCCCCGTCCACGGGGAACCGGAGGAGGCGCAGCGAGGCCGGCGCCTGGCGCTGCTGCAGACCGCACTTTTGGAGCACGCCGCGGCGTACAACCTCCGTACGGTCATGACCTTCCACCAGAAGGTGGACGAGGCCGCCGCGTTCGCGGACAAGCTCCCCGAAACCGCTGCCGAGCTGTACGCCAACGACGCCACAACCGACGACCTGACCGCAGCCGACAAACTGCCAAAGTCCTCCATCGACGCGGCCTTCTACGAACTCGAGGCCGACCGCCACGTCCCACCAGACCGCGTGTGGTCGGCATGGCTGTGCGGCGACCACCTCGTCACCGAGCGACGGGAGGTGCTGCGTCAGTTCGCCAACGGCATCGACGCGGCCGGACGCCGGGTGCACCGCGCCTTCCTCGCGAGCGTTCGCGTGCTCGGGGAAGGCGTCGACATCACCGGCGAACGGGGAGTCGAAGCCGTCTGCTTCGCCGACACCCGCGGCTCCCAAGTGGAGATCGTGCAGAACATCGGCCGCGCGCTCCGCCTCAACAAGGACGGCAGCACGAAGGTCGCGCGGATCATCGTGCCGGTCTTCCTGGAGCCCGGCGAGGACCCGACCGACATGGTCGCCAGCGCCAGCTTCAAGCCGCTCGTAGCCGTCCTCCAGGGCCTGCGCTCGCACGATGAACGCCTAGTCGAGCAGCTCGCCTCCCGCACCCTCACCAGCGGCAAACGCAAGATCCACATCCAGCGTGACGAGGAGGGGCGGATCGTCGGGGCTGGCGGCGAGGGTGACGACAAAGACCAGGAGCAGGACGGCACCGACGCGGCTGCCGAGTCGGCACTGCTGCACTTCTCCAGCCCGCGCGACGCGGCAACCATCGCGGCGTTCCTGCGCACCCGCGTGTACCGGCCGGAGTCACTGGTGTGGCTCGAGGGCTACCAGGCCCTGCTGCGCTGGCGGGCGGAGAACCAGATCACCGGCCTCTACGCCGTGCCCTACGACGTCGAAGTCGAAGTCGGGGCGACCAAGGACTTCCCCCTCGGGCGGTGGGTGCACCAGCAACGCAAAGCACTGCGCGCGGGTGAGCTGGAGGACCGGCGCAAGATCCTCCTGGACGCGCCGGAGGCCGGCATGGTCTGGGAACCGGGCGAAGAAGCATGGGAGGCCAAACTCGCCGCGCTCCGCACCTACCGGCAAGCCACCGGGCACCTCGCCCCACGGCAGGACGCGGTCTGGGGCGAGGCCGAGGGCGAGGCGATGGTGCCCATCGGCCAGCACATGGCCAACCTCCGACGTAAGGGCGGCCTCGGCAAGGACCCACAGCGGGCGCAGGCGCGCGCTCAGCATCTGACCGCGGTCGACCCGGACTGGAACTGCCCATGGCCACTCGACTGGCAACGCCACTACCGCGTCCTCGCCGACCTGGTCGACGCCGACGGCCACCTGCCCGACATCGCACCCGGCATCCTCTTCGAAGGCGACGACATCGGACGATGGCTCGCACGGCAACGCGAGGCAAGCACATGGAGACTGCTGTCCGCCGAGCAGCAGGAACGACTGACCGCGCTAGGCGTACAGCCCAACCAGGCGCCCTCTCCCGCCCCCGCAGCCACACGAGCGACGAAGAGCCCAAGCAAGGCGCAGCAAGCGTTCCAGCGCGGCCTGACCGCCCTCGCACAGTGGGTGGAGCGAGAAGGCACCCACCGGCCGGTACCCCGCGGCCACAGCGAGGCGATCGCGGTCGACGGCGAGGCGGAGCCGGTGGCCGTAAAGCTCGGCGTATGGGTCTCCAACACCAAAACCCGCCGCGACAAACTCGCCCAGGAGCAGCTCGACGCGCTGCGGGAACTGGGCGTGGAGTGGGCGTAACAGCCAAGCCCCGGGGATCGGGCCGGCCTCTTCGTCTGGCAGGACAATGTCCTGGTTGGACTCTCCTGGGACGAAGAGGTCACAAAAGGCGGGACCGCGTGCACTACATAGTGTCGGCAGGTGAACGGGTCACCGCCGGGGAAGGCGGACAGCGATGGATCCAGTGCGCGGGGGAGGGCTGCTGATGCTGTGTGGCTGGTTGTATCGGCTGCTGCACACATGGTTGGCCAGCCGTACCGAACTACGCAGAACCGAGATGCAGCAGCAAGGCCTCAGCGAGCGCGTGCGGCACCTACCGCCCGGCAGCCGTCTGCTGGAAAAGTCGGGCAGTGTTGAGGTTGTGACGGGGGCGCAGCCGGCGGAGTTCCGCCGTGGCTGAGTCTTCCTCACCTGTGGTGAGGAAGACGGTACAGGCACCACCACGCACCGACGGCACGTCGCCTGCATTAACGACCAGCAGTCTTGAGGACCTCTATCGCGTAGAGATGCCGCAACTGACTCGATTCCTGGTCCGTGTCGGCGCGACCCCTTTTGAAGCTGCCGATGCCGCGCATGAGGCGTTCACGGTGGCCATCGAGAAATGGGACAGTATCCGAGAACCACGGGCATGGCTGCGTAAGGTCGCTCACCGCTGCTACCTGCGTCAGACAGGCCAGCGGGACACCCCGTACGACCCAGTGCCCGACCGCCCGGGCGGTACTTGTCCCATTTCCTACGTGACTCTCAAAGAGGGAAACCAGCGAGTTCTGAACGCGCTCGCCCAGTTGCCGCCACTACAGCGGCACGTCATGGCGTGGGCCCAGGACGGCTTCACCGATCGGGAGATCGCCCAAGCGCTTGATATGCGAGAAGCCGCCGTCAGGAAGAACCGGAGCCGTGCCCGGCTTCGACTGCAGCAAACTCTCGTTGAGGAGACAGGGGGCCGCGATGAGTGAACACACCATGCCCCGGGAGACAACTGTTCCCGAGGTTGACACTACTCCGGGAGATGACCGCCCCACTGCTGACGATACGCGTCTGGATCAGCTTCTTGCGGATGCCAACGAAGAATTGTCCCAGTGTCTCAACGACGCCCTCGATCTCACAGGCGGTCTTCAACAGCTCACCTCCCTTCCTGCCTGCCCCGGTCCACCGCGACAGACCGACGGCCAGGACGGGTATGCCACGCACCGTTCGAGCCTGCCCATCACTGGGCGTCTGGACGAGCACGCCCAAATCGACGACAACCAGCCACTGCAAGAGGCCCTCGATCTCCTGCAGCACACGAGCGACCAGTTCCACAACCTCGTGACCATGACGGACGACGGCCCGTCCTCCCTGGAAACCGCACGATCCAAGCTGACCCACGCTCAGCTCGTCATCTCGCGAGTCATCACCAAAGCGCAAGGCAGGACACTGACGAGGACGCAGAACACCTCGGCATTCAACGACATCCACGATTGCGTCAACACGGCCTGGACCACCGTGGCGCAGACGCTTGAAAGCCCTGCCGCCGACTCCTACGCCGTGCTCCTCGACGATGCCCTCGACACTCTCGACAGTGCCACGCAACGCCTCACCCTGGCACACCGCATCCTCGATCACCTCCTCGATCAAATCGGAGAAAACCTCGACCAGCCCCTCCCCGCCTGAGCCCCCACCCGGAGGACACTCATCGCCAACGTCCTCACCAGATCGTCAGCCAACTCATCGACGTACGACGCCCGAGATGCCTTCGCGGTACTCAAAGCCGGGCAACGGTACGCGCAGTCAGCCCCAGGCGAGGAAGCCTGGGGCTGACTGCCGTTGTCACGAGCCCCAGTGGGCAAGCGTTCGCTGGTAGTCGGGAGGCAGCTTGCTGATCAGGAGTTCCCCTCCGGGGTCCTCGCGGACCTGGTCGACGCCGACGGCGTCCTGCCCGACATCGCACCCGGCGTACTCATGGACGGCGACGGCATCGGGCGGTGGCTTCAGCGGCAGAAGCAGCCGGCCACTTGGGCGCAGCTGTCGGCCGAGCAGCAGGAGCGGCTATCCAGGCTGGGCATCAAGCCCGCTGAGGCGCCGTCTCCCGTTCCGGCGGTCAAGGGCGACGAAGGGCCGAGGCAAGGCACAGCAGGCGTTCACCCTCGACTAGCCAGCGCAGCACAGCACCGTCGGGCATCAACCGACGGACACTCGCCTGACCGGCACGCCCCAGCCCGGGCAACTTGCCTGCCCGGCTTCGCGCGCGGCCCCGCCGTCGCGCACGAGGACCACCACCAGCGCCCTACCCCCTCGCCCGCCGCCCGAGGCCTGTCCCACCCACCCACTTCTCTTTCTTCCTGCTGTGGGGCGCGGACTCGGGGGCGTAGAGGGGATGTCGGCCTCCCGACCACGGCAGAGTCAGCATGGTGACCTGCAGATTCACGGACGGGCGCGACAGAGGCTGCGGACGGTTGCCGGACACGTTGTCGGCGGGGATTTCGACCTGGTCCACGGAGGCGTTTTCGCTTCGCGACCGTGGTCGGGCCTTCGCGGCCGGGGTTCTGATCGGAGCCGGCTGCTGCTGTGACCAGTACGCGCGGCGCCGGCAAAGCGGCGCCGCACCGAGCGGGAAGCGAGCAGATCCGTGATGATCGGCGTGGACGCGGGCAGCGGCGACCGGATGGCGCTGGCCGTGCTGGTGCAGTACCGGATGGCCACCACCGAACAGATGCACCAGGTGATCGCATCTGAGGTGCGTATCGAGCAGACCCGGCGGCGGCTGGCCAGACTGCGCGTGGAGGGGCTGGTCGACCGCATTACCTTGCCGCAGGCCGGACGGACCCGGGTGTGGTTCCCCACCACGTACAGCGTGCAACTCGCCTCGGAGTGGCCCGAGCTGCGCGGGCACCGGCCCTCCAGGACCATCTCCGATCCGACCGCCGTGCGGCTGAAGGCCGGCCACACGCTAACCGTGACCGAGACCGCGCTCGTCTTCCCCGAGGACGCCCGCCGCGGCAATGTATGCCAGCCGCTGGACTGGATCCCCGAGGTCCACCACCCGATCGAAAACGGCGAAGCCGTCATCCCCGACGCGCTCCTGTACTACCGGCACCGTCCCGCCGACGGCGACAACGACTCGATGCTGCGGGCATTCGTGGAACTCGACCGGGCCACCACGGGCCCCGAACGCCTCGCCGCCAAGCTGACCGCGTACGAACGCCTCCACCACTACGTGCCCGTGATGCCGATGCTCCGGCCGACCCTCCAGGAAGCGGCGGTTGAGAAGTGGAGACGGCGCTACCCGCTCTTCCCCCGCATCCTGTTCCTCCTGGACAGCACCGGCCCCACCGGTGCCGAGAACCGGATCCGCGCCCTGCGCGCGAGGGCCAGCCTGCTGACGCCGCCCCGCTTCCCGTACAACATCCCCGCCCACGCAACGCCGCTAGCCAACCTGCCCCACCACAGCCCCTCCGCACCCCTATGGCACCCCGCCCACAACCCCAGCCGACAAGTCCACTGGACCGAGCCCAGACACCGGCCGACACCAAGCGCGGCCGCCGCAGACGCGGCACGGGTCTGTACTCCGCTCCGCTGACGGACCCTCCGTAGCGAAGCAGTCGGCCACCGGGCCAGCACGCATCCGCCCCTTGTCGACCTGGTCAGCGACGTGCCCGAGCGCCAACAGCCGACCGGTCGAAGCAACACGAGGGGCACTACGAGAAGCGCTACGAGGGACGCCAAGAAGGGCAATACGAGAAGCAACCGGCCGCGTCGCGGTCTCCGCCGGGCGTCAGCGGTGCGCTGACCAGCCGTGGTCGGGGCTGGAAGCGGCCCGGCGGGAGGCGCGGTCGGGGTCGTGGTCGGGGCGACCACGCTGCCTACCACGTGGCGGCTCCCGGGGCTCCACCGGACGCCCGGACGGGTGACTTTTTTCCCTCGCGTACGCCAGCGGGTATCTAAGCGCATACACCCAACTTGCCTGTTTTTCTTGATATTTAACACTGATTCATACGTTATGTCACGTCCCATTGCGGTTAGTCGCCGCCAGGCCGAAGGAGGCAATTCGTGAACGAGGTGTTGACCGCGTCGGCGGGCCAGGAGGACGACGTCGCCCCGGAGCGGGCAGCCCGGGGCAAGCCGCTGAAGTTCGTGAAGGGAGTGCCGGTGTACGCAAGCGGCAGGACGCCGGCGTACCTGCGGTCAAAGGCCCAATTGGGCGCGGTGCGGCGCAAGCCCGCTGCGGGACAGCAGCCGGCTGCGTACGTCTGCGCCCACTGGTACGGGACCCGGGTCGCCTTGTGGGACCCGGAGCAGTCGGTGAAGATGCGGCCTCTGTCGGCTCTGCAGCGCCGGCAGAGGCAGGAGCGGCGTACCCGCACCGACCGCGGCAAGGCGTTCGAGGTCCCGGTATGGGGGATGTGCGGCGTGTGCCGGGACCGGGAAGCCCGGCGCCGGGAGGATCTGCGCCGCCGGACGTGCCAGGACTGCGGCACCGCCTTCCGGACCCCCGCGCCGGCCAGGAGCTACGGCGACGGGATGTACCTGGCGTGCGACGAACGCCTTGAGCGCGGACGGCAGGCGGCGCTGTCGCTGGTGAAACGCTCCTGCCGGAAGTGCCTGGTGCAACTGTTCCCGCCCGCGGTGCGGGCGGCAATGCACGGGCGCGAGCGGGCGATGGCCGCCTGGCACTACACCCCGTGTGACCAGGAGATCGAGCAGGAGCGCATCGAGGCGCAGCGGCAGGCCGACCGTGCCCGGCGGGACGGCCTCGGGCCCACCATCACGTGGGCGCAGAAGATCCTCGCCGACCCGGACGGGTACGCGGTCCTGGACACCGTTATCTGGGCAGATACCTGTCTCACCAGCGATGATATGTCTTCGGGCCCTCGGAAAATGACCGCTCGACCGAGTGAAGGCATATCTGCCCAAAAGGGCACTGTTCGATGACTCCAGTGCCTGTGAGGAAGCATCGGGACTTCCGGGGGTCGTCTTCCCGAGCTGATCAGCAGCCGCTATCTTCCCGCCATGGTCGAGTGGGGGATGAGTCTCAGACGACGCGGCTGCTGGTTCTCCTGGCGGAACATTGAGGAACTGGTCAAGATCCTGGAAGAGGAAGTTCCGCATGGCCAGTTGGCCATATCCCGCCAGGAGCTATCTGAGTCGACCGACCAGAACGGAGTCCGATGGAGGACGACGACGACGCGTAGGTGGACTGACCTCGATGCCTTCAAGACCGACATGCAGGGCTCCCAAGTGATCACAGGTGTGGCGATCGAACGTCGCTCACCAGTCGCTGAGGACCCGCGAATCACCATCGAGATCGGGAAGACCACGCGCACTTGGCGCCTATTCGGCAGGCGGCCGTTCGCCAAGGCTTGCCTGAGTGGCGGCAGTGAAACCTGGGAGCTAGGGGCAGCGACCCGTATTGCCAACACCTTTGCTCAAGCACGGCTTCTCGGGGCCGGTCTCACGAAGTGGCTCGACCGTCTTGAACAGTTGTGCATCATCGTTTCCGGCATGAGCCTGGTCTACTACCCCTCCGGGGCCGGAGGGGCCATCGGCGTCGGAGCCTTCTTCATGCTGGCCGCTGCATACCAGGTTGACACATACCTCACTCGGACGATCTTGCTCAACGAGCCGAAGGGACTGCAGGGCTTCGTTGCTCGAAGGAGTGCAAACCACCGTGTGACAGGCGGCAGTCAGCGAGAGGTCGTCCTCTTCGTCTGGAGCGTACTGGGTGGAATAGCCGGTGTGATCGGCACGATCGTCGGGATCATCACCTATCTCTTCCCGCGCGGCTGAGGACATTGGTGACGGTGCCACAGCGCGCGAGTTCGGATCACAGCTGTTCATTGTCCAAGGCGAGAGCCTGGACGCGCTGGGCAAGGGTGCCGACGGACCGGCGAAGACCGGTGAACTCTTCGTGGCCGGCGCGACATGCTTCGCAGAGTTCGCCCTGCAGCTCGCAGATGCGCTCGCGCAGAGTCGCCGGAACGCCGGGGCCGCTGGCGCGTTCGTCGACACCGGGACGGGCGTACCGTTCCAGGGAGCGGACGCAGGCGTGGCGGGAGCGGGCCAGCAGCATCGGGGTGGAGGTGCCGTCCTCGGCATCATGAGTCAGGGCGCTGTGGCGCAGCCGGTGGAGCGTCCAGCCGTCCAGGTCCTCGATGTCCCCGGGCGAGGCGAGGCGGTTCGCCGGCAACCGGGTGTTCTCCTCGAAGATCTCTTCGGTCCGACGGCAGGAGAGCCGGGCCCGGCGGGAGGTGATGGCGCTCGTGGAGGTCGCGCGGATGGATCCGCGGGCCTGGCCCGATGTGCGCGACGTCGGATCAGTGGAGGAGATCCGGGAGGCGTTCGGCCGGCAGTGCTGGATCCAGTTCATGCCGCACGCCGGAGCGATCGAGGTCCGTATCATCGGGTGAGCGCGCTGACCACTTCCCTTGCGAGCCCGATCAGCGGTGGCGGAGTTCCTCAGCCCAGTTCTGGAGCTGGTCTTCGAGAACCAGGTTGTCGCCGCGGGCCACAGTCTGGAGTAGTTGGGCGCACACGGTCGCTTCGGCGGCGAGGCCGGCCAGGCTGCCCAGGACGGGGAAGGCGTCGCGGACGCGGGCGGCGGTGTCCGGCTGGAGCAGCGTGTAGGCGTAGAACGTGGCTGCGTCAAAGCCCTCCGGAGCTCGCCCCCATCCCTCCCAGTCCAGCAGGCACAGCGGTTGGGTCAGGTTCGCCCAGTGCACGTCCGCATGGGCTGTTGCCCAGCGGGAGACGGCCGGTGCGGGGATGTCGACGAATTCGGGGATGGCCCGCTCCATGTATTGCTGGCGTACGGCGACGCGGTCGGTGTCGACGGCCGACACCTTCCCCAGCACGCTCGCGAGGTCCTTCCACCAGGAGTCCGTTATCGGTTCCTCGTGCCGGAGGACCGGGTCGTCGGACAGGACCGGCTCATCTACGCGCACCGACAGCTCTGCCCGGTAGGCGGTGGTCTCGTCGACGGCGTCGTGGACAGCCAGGAGGGCGGGCCGGTGCCCGTCGAGGTCGCCGAAGGCGTGCTGTGCGTCGAGGGCGCCGTCCCACAACTTCCCCGACGCCTTGTCCTTGGGCGCGGACACCAGGCGCAGCCATACGGGCGCGCCCGTAGCGGTGCGGGCCGGGGCACCCAGGGTGCGCCCGGCCCATCCCCAGAACTCTTCGCCCGGCTCGGTCTGCACATCCAGGGCCTGGGCGGCGCGGACCTGGTGGGCGCGCATGCGCTGTTCAGTGCCCGGGTCAGAGGGAGGCAAGTACATCGGTGATCTCCCGCAACTTGGCGGCGGTCAGGGAGGGGTGGGTGAGGGCGTCGGCCGCTTCCTTCCAGTGTGGCGCACCGGAGGCGGCGAGAAGGACGTTTGTCACTCCTGGGCATGACGCGACCGCGAGGATGCACGCCTGTGCGGGGGTCAGGCCCTGCCGGATGAGGTCGGCGAGCTCCTGGCCGACCATGTCGGGGAGCTCCACGCCGTGCAGCGGGGCCGACGCCATGACGCGCAACCCCTCGTCCGCGGCAGCCGGGAGCGGGCCCCGGCCCTCCAGAGCTCGCGTGATCGGCGTCATCATCACGAGGCTGACCGGCAGTTGGACGGCGGCTAGGTGGTGCTGTCCGTCGGCGGCTTCGGCGGCCAGGGCGAGTAGCTCCCCTACCGTGAACGCCTCCTCCTCCAGGCCCGCCCAGGTGGCGACGCCGTACCCGGTCACATGCCCAGCCGCGGCCTCTTCCTCCAGGGCGGCGAAGGCGTCCCGGATCGCGCGGTGCAGGGCGGGGCGGTCGCCGGGGTGGGCGCGCTCGGGGTTGTGCAGCAGGACCAGGTCCAGGCGGTCGCGCCCGAGCTGGGCGCAGTTGCGGCCTGTCTGCCAGCGCACGTAGTCGGGGGCGAGGCTATGCCCGGCGGCGGCCTGGTCCTGGTTGAGGATGCCGTCGTTCACGGCGTCGGTGCCGGTGGCCGCGGTGAAGTACCCCGTCTTGGTGGAGACGTTCAGCAACGGGTGGGCGGCCAGGGCCGGGGCCAGGAGGGTCTGCGCCTGGCCGGTGGCGTAGTTGGGGGCGGTGTCGACCCACTGCGCGCCGGAGGCGGCCGCGCGGACGGCCGCCTCCGGGATCGCCCGGCACCGGTAGGTGCCCAAAGCGAGCTCCGCTGTCACAGCAGGCTCCCCACCGTCGCAGCCTGCCCGGCAACGAGCTCTTGGACCAGGGCGGCGACGTCCTCCAGGGCGAGGCCGGCTGTGTCGGCGAGCGTGGCCAGGTCCATGGTCTGGCCGTCGGCCAGCGGGCGCAGCACCGCTTCCGCCTCGGGCGCGAACTCGTACACGGTGCCGGCGGCGGACAGCGTCACCGTGTCCTCGCCGACGTCCAGCACCGCGCGGGCGGTCGTCAGCCGCACCCGCAGACCGCCGTCGACGGGGACGGTGTCGATATGCGGCAGGCTCGGCACCATCCGGCCCACGGCCTGCCCGTCCATCGCGGCCCGGTAGCAGGCGAGCAGCCCGGGATCGTCCAGCAGTTCGGCGAGCTGCTTGCGCATCCCGTCCACGGCGTCGGCCTGGACGTCCGGTGCGGCGAGCAGCGGCAGGTCGCGCCTCCAGTCCTCGTGCGTGAGCAGCTGCTCGGACACCCACGCCATCAGGTCGGTCGCTGTGTGGGTCTGCAGGCCGCAGGTGACGTGCAGGGAGCGGGTGCCCTGGTCGGCGGAGACCGCGTGCCACACGCCGCGCGGCACATACAGGACGTCACCCGGCCACAGGACCAGGTCGGCGACCGGCTCGGTGGGCGCCTCGCCCGGGTCCTCGATGTCGCGGTACAGCGGGAACGGGCGGGTGGTGCCGTAGATCCGCCAACGCTTCGCGCCGTCCAGCTGGACGATGACCGTGTCGTGGTCGTCCCAGTGGATGCCGAAGCCCTCGGTGGCGCTCCAGGAGGCGTAGAGGTTCGCCTGCACGCGGGTGCGCAGCTCGCGCTCGATCGCTTCGCAGAGGCGGGCGAGGGGCGGGTGGAGTTCGTCGACGCTGTCCAGGGCGAGGGAGGCGCCCTCCTTGAGGCGGGCTTGCAGTTCGGCCGGGTGGAGGCGGTGCCACACCGTGTGGCGGCGGGTGGCCACCGCCGTGGTGTAGCCGCCGACCAGCAGCGTCTCGCCGTTGCGGGACAGCCGCATGCGCGGCGGCTCCAGCCGGTGGCTGCCGAGGATGTGGTTGAGGTCGTCCCAAGTCATCAGTCCGGCGACATCAAGGGCGCCGGGGACGTGGCGGTGTTCGCAGTGCAGTGCCTGGGCGAGGAAGTCCTCGCCCAGGCATGCCGCGATGGACAGGCGCGTCATCGCGTAGGGCTCCCGATCGTCAGTCGTTGCCGTCGCTCTTGCCGGTGCCGCCGCCGTCCGAGGGGATGGCGTTGCGGCCCCGGGCGGCGACGATCAGCCGACGAGAGCGGACCAGGCCGCCCGTCGACGGCGCGGCGGGCGGGGGCGTGGCGGGACTCTGCATGAGGACCCTCCTCCTGATCGGGCGGCCGGGCTCTGGACGGCACGGCCGCGAACACCGCCAGTACAGCCGCAAACCACACGGGCGATAACCCCGTGATGGGGCCCCCACGGTGGGTATGGTCGTTGGGCTGACGCGCTGTCATTCCACGAGAGTTCTGGGGGACTTGTGGACGACTTACCGCCGTCACCCGCCCAAGTGCCGCACCGCCTGCTCACCGACCCGGTGTTCGTCCGGGCCCTGCGCGAACGGGACTTCACCACCGTGTTCGCCATGGCCCACGACGCGGGAATCTCCTTCAACCGGATCGCCGAAGCGTGCGCGCTCAAAGCCGAGCGGGTCAGCCAGATCGCCCGGGGCACCACATCTGTCACCGCGCTCACGACTGTCGAGCGAATCGCCGGCGGACTGCGCATTCCCGGTGCCTTACTGGGGCTTGCTGCGCAACCCTGGGAGGACACCGCCGTTCTCAGCACGGAGTCCGACCATGGAGAAGATCCGATGAAGCGCCGCAACCTGCTGCGCGGCGCACTGGCCGCCGGCCTCACCGCTCCGGCCCTCGCCGCCCTCACCGCCGTCCGGACCGACGTCGACCAGACCCTCTCCCCCGACACTCCCCAGGACCTGGCCGACCTCGAGGCCGCAGCCGAGAGCTACGGATACGGCTACCACGGACAAGCACCCACCCGCGTGCTGGCCGACCTGGTCACGGACTTCACAACCCTGCGCCCGCTGCTCACCGTCCCGCAGCCCGCACCGGTACGGGCCAGATTGTGCCGGACAGCCGGGCAGATGGCCGGGATGACCGCCATCGTGCTGCACGACCTGGGCAGCCGCCGCGAGTCCCGTGCCTGGTTCGGTACCGCCGCGCGGGCCGCCGCCGAATCCGGCGACGGCCAGCTGCACGCATGGGTGCTGGCCCGGGAGGCGATGGTCCCGCTCAACTACGGCGCTCCGAGGGCAGCGGCCGACCTCGCCGACCAGGCCCGGCTTGCCGCCGGCACCCGGCCGACCGCCGCCGCTGTGCTGGCGGCCGCCGTCGCCGCCCGCGCCTACGCCCTCAGCCACCAACCTGAGCAGGCCCGCGCCGCGCTCGAGGCCGCCGACTCCCTCATGGACCGACTCCCCGAGAGCGAGCGGTCGGACACCTGGCTCACGTACGGCGAGCAGAAGCACCACGTCCATCTCAGCCACGCGTTCACCACGCTCGGGGACACCCGCCTCGCCCACGTCAGCCAGGAGCGCGCCCTGGAGCTGTCCGCGCCGACCAGCACCATGACGCGCACTCTGCTGAACATCGACGCGGCGGCCTGCTCTCATCACGACGGCGACACCGAGCAGGCGTGCCGTCGTACGGTCGCCGCCCTGACAGCGCTGCCCGCGGACTACCGCACCGGTCTGGTCCGCCGCCGCGCCCTGGACCTGTACGACGCGATCCCCGCCCAACACCACCGCGAGCGCGCCGTACGGCAGCTGCGGGATGTCCTTGCCTCCTGAGAAGGCATGAATGGCAGGACAGGGATACGGGTGAGCCCTGGGGGATGTTGATCTACTCGCTCAGCACGGCGATGCCGTGAGCCTTAGCCCATCGCAGGATCCGGGGTTTCAGGTCTCCTGACCACGCGGTGGACTGGATCTCTCCGTCGCGGGTGATGGGTACCGCTTCAGCAATCCCGAACGCGTGGAACAGCTCGTCTGCCAGAGCCGACGCTGTCTGTACGAGTCCGGTGCCGCCGTCGGCGAGGTCGTCCAACAGTGCTGCAGCCTGGCTGTCGGCGTAGGTGCAGAACTGGGTGCTGAGTGTCACTCGCCGGCCGCTGGCGGGGCTGACATTGTCGATCCGGAACGGCAGCAGCGGATGCATGTTCGGTGTGGGCGGTCCCTGGGGATGTGAGTGAGGAGCGTCCACGAGGGCCGCTTTGATCAGGGCAGTGCCGGTCGTTCCAGCACGGTCACGGGCATGCGAGCCGAGCAGGTACAGCGCGGACAACAGCTCGTAGACCACGACGTCGGGCTCGGCATACGCAAATTCGACCATCTGTTCCATGTCGGTGCGGCTACCCATGCGCATGGTCGTGCCGCCGGATCCGTCGCGATGCAGTTCACAGCGGTTGTACCAGTACCCGCCCGGGTTCCCACCTTGAGCAATGAGGCGCCGGGAACCGATCCGCACCTCGGTGAAGAGCGGTTCATCCTCGCCCAGGAACGAAGTGGTTGTGAGCAGCTCATTCTTGTGGCGGGCGTAGGACACCTGTGTGATCTGCATGTCGCCGGGGACTTCCGGGGTCACCGACACCAGCAGGTGGGCCACGTTACTCGCGGGCAGCCCGGTCAGCAGTTCCCGCTCGGTGTCCTCCAGTCGCTGGCCGCGGTCGGCGGCGGCGCTGAACCGGCGGTGGTAGGCCGTGGCGACGTCGGTCTCGGTGAGCCAGTCGGTCTTGCTGGCTGTCCGGCGGGGATAGCGCAGGGCCTTCTCGGTCGGTTTGGTCGGCGGGGCGGTGACGGCGTGCGGTCCTTGCGGACTCCGCTGTACCGCGAGGATGAGAAATCCTCTGCCCGGAGTGGCCGGGTTGTGCACGGCCCGCGTCTCGAACCGCACTGGGGGCGCCGTGTTGTGGGCTACGACCTGCTGGAGATGGCGTTGATGAGCATCGGATACATCGCTGTCCATGACCTTCGTCGGGATGCCCTTCGTGTCTGCCATTCCAACCACGATGATCCCGCCGATGTGATTGGCGAATGCGGCGACATCCTTGGCGAGCTCTTCCTTGCCCTTGTCATCCGCGGCCAGCAGTTCCCGCTTGTAGTCCAGATCCTCAGCCTCAGCGGCTTCCGGGTTGTTCGCCAGAGCAGCAAGGTCCGCGTAGGTGACGGCGTCCAAGGAGCCGCCAAAAAGCGCCTCCAGACGCCGTGAGCGATACAGCATGAACGGACGCTAGCGGAGAACAGCAGGAAGCCTCCGGACTTTTCGGCAGCTGACGCTCCCCGCCCGTCCGGGGCGCCGCCTGGGAAAACCGTCAGCTCCGGCGGCGGAACAGGCCGCGGAGCTTGCCCGGCTCCTGGTCGTGGTCGCCCTCCGGCTCCCGCGGTGCGGCAGCCTGGAGACGGACGGGGGGCTCCGGCGGCGGCTTCCCTGTCTGCGAGGTAGTCCGCGTAGCAGTTGCGGCACATGAACGCATTGCCGGCCTCCCAGGCGTACCCGGGTGTGGTGGCCCAGCGCTGGTCGCTGAACTTCTCCCCGCACCGCGTGCACACCGGCCGCTGCGCCTTGCGCTCAGCAGTCTGGTGCTGCTCCTCTTTGCGTCGGCGCGGGCGGCCTGGCGGAGGTAAAGGGCATCACCGTCGGGGTTGTCGAGCGCGGAGGTCACCCGGCACCAGGTCGGCGGCGTCGCCAGGGCGCGGTCGACGTCGCAGAGCTCCCGGTGGATCCGACCCCCGATGCCCTAAGGACGTCTTTTTCAGCCATTCCCCTATAACGCCCCTGTACGGAAAGGTACTTCCGTACGGGAGCACGCGCCTGACATCTTGCATCCACCACTCGTTTCGTACGGCCCCGCCAATACCCTCAGCGCGGCCGGGCCGTCTCCGGAGGACGCATTGATATCCCACATATCGAGCCGGACTAGACGCACGCTGGCCCTGGCGGCCACGCTCGGTGCCGCCCTGGCGTTCGGCGCCCCGGGCGCCCTCGCGGGCACGCTGCCCATCGACCGCTCCCCCGCGCCGGCCGCCAAGGCGCACGCTGCGGCCGCCGTGCCGGCTTCCCCGAGTGCGGCCTGGGTGGCCGGCACGCGTGCCTACCTCGTGATCACCGCCCCCGGTGACAGTTCGGCGGTCCGCTCCGCGATCGCGGCCAACGGCGGCACCGTCTTCTCGAGCTTCGACGCCATCGGCGTGATCGTCGCCCACTCTGCGTCCAGCGCATTCGCCGCCACCATGCGCGGCGTCGCCGGCGTGCAGCAGGTCGGCGCAACGCGCACCTCGGACGTCCCGGCCGACGCCTACAACCCGGCGCTCCCGGCCAATCCGGCCCAGGCCTCGACCCCGGCAGGAGAACCGGTCCGGGCCGACATGAGCCAGATCAAGGCCGACCAGGCCTGGGCCGTGAACCCGGGCTCCGCCTCCGTCACGGTCGGCATCCTGGACACCGG
>NZ_JBSFIA010000081.1:0-16362 GCF_053597355.1 Streptomyces sp. NPDC001443 | reverse complement strand
CCGACAGCTGGCGCTCGCAGCCCGGTACGCCGGTGTACGGGCTGCCGTACGCGTACCGACAGGCGCGTGCCAGGTGTCAGCGGGCGGCCGCCTCGACGCGGGCGCGGACGGTGTCGGCTCCGGCCGGGGTGGCCTCGGCGTTCATGAAGTCGGCGGCGTCACCCGCGTACGGCAGCCCGTACACCGGCGTACCGGGCTGCGAGCGCCAGCTGTCGGCGAGGCCGCCGTACGCCAGGGCGTCGAAGCCGAGCAGGTCGAGCAGTTCGGCGGCGTGCCGCACCGCCGCGGGGTCGTCGCCCGCGAGGGGCAGCGCGGTGCGGTCCGGTGCCCCCTTCGGGCGGGCCAGCGCGCCCAGGTGGCGGAAGAAGATGTTGTTGAACCCCTTCACCACATGCGCGTCCGGCAGATGGCCCTGGAGGAGCTGGCTCTCCGTGGTGGCGCCGTCCTTCAGTGCGGTGATCTCGCCGTCGCGCTCCGGGTAGTAGTTGCCGGTGTCGATGACCGTCTTCCCGGCCAGCGGAGCCACCGGGATCCGGTCGAACGCCTTGAGCGGCACGGTCACCACCACCCAGTCGCCCGCCGCGCCGGCCTCCGCCGGGGTTGCCGCGCGGGCGTGCGGGCCGAGCTCCGCGACCAGGTCGCCGAGGGTCTCGGGGCCGCGCGAATTGCTCAGCACCACGTCCAGGCCGGCGTCGACCGCCAGCCGGGCCAGTGTGCCGCCGATGTGTCCACTGCCGATGAGTCCGAGAGTAGCCATGCTTGTCACAACCTCGTGGCGTGGCCGAGGATTCCGTCTCCGACCGGTTTTTGCGGATCGGCGGATCGGCGGATCGGCGGATCGGCGGATCGGCGGGTCGGTGGATCGGCGGGTCGGCGGGTCGTTGCCGTGAGCCGCGGTGCCGCGACCGGCTCGGCCCTCCCGGCCGAAACGTCAGGTGAGCTGCGGTGCCACCTCGGCCGCGACCCATTCCATGGCCTGCTCGACATGTTCGGCCGCGAGAGGCAGCCACAGGGTGCAGGCGGTGAGCCCTGCCCCGGCGAGCCGGCCGAGGTCGTCGACGACGCTCGCCGCGGTGGGCGCGGTGCCGCCGAGCGGTCGTCCCGGCGGCGGAATCGCCGCGGGCAGACCCGGGGGAGTGAGGAACGCGGCCGAAGCGAGGGTCAGCCGGTCGGTGTCCTGTGCGTCGGCGAGGTCGCCCAGGCGGCGCCGGACGTCGGTGACCTCCGCGGCGTCCGCGCCCGTGCCGTACCAGCCCTCGCCGAACCGCAGCACACGGCGCAGGGCGGCGTCGCTGTGGCCCCCGACCCATACGGGCGGACCGCCGGCGGTGACCGGGGGTACTCCCAGGCGCGCGGCGCGTAATGTCGTGAACGGTCCGTCGAAGTCGGCGGGGCGCCGGGTCCACAGGGCCTTGGCGGCGCCGAGGTGGTCGTCGGTGCGGGCGCCGCGTTCCTGGGCGGGTACGCCGACGGCGGCGAATTCGTCCGGGTTCCAGCCGGTGCCGACGCCCAGGATCAGGCGGCCGCCGGACACGGCGTCGAGGGTGGCCGCCTGGTTGGCGAGCACCAGCGCCGGGTAGTACGGCGCGACGAGCACGGACGTCAGCAGTCGTAAGCGAGTTGTCGCTCCCGCGACGGCCGACAGCAGGACGAGCGGGTCCGTGTCGAGGCCGAAGCCACTGTCCAGGAGGCGGTTGCCGACCGCGACGTGGTCCAGGCCCAGGTCTTCGGCGAGGCGTGCGGCGCGGAGCACGCCGGCTCCGTCGTCGAGCGGCCAGCGCGGCTGGAGGGAGACACCGAGGCGCAGTGAGGGCATGAGGTTGCCTTTCGACGGCGGTCCGACGGCGATGTGACGATCGGTGATGTGGCGATCGGCGATCGCCCTGTCGCCACCGTCAACCCCCGTACTGCCGCTGTTTCATCCCGGCTGGGACGCGGTGGACCGCATGGTGTGGTGCAGGTCACATGGTGAAGGTGGAACTCGCAGGGTGGTATCGGCGAACCACTGGTGTCCACGCCAACGACTTCAGGGGAAGCACATGAACCGAAGAGGTAACGAGTGACGCTCTCGCCGGGCGTCGGTACCTGGTCCGACGACCGGGACGGCCACGAGCACGACTCCGACGCCTCGGTCGTGGAGAAGTCCTGGGAGACACCGGACGTGTTCGCCGTGCTGTTCGACCGGTACGCCGACGACATCCACCGCTATGTGGCCAGGCGGCTGGGCGTCGACGCGGCCGACGATCTGATGGCGGAGACGTTCGTGATCGCGTTCCAGCGGCGTCGCCGCTACGACCTGACGCAGACTCAGGCCCGCCCATGGCTGTACGGCATCGCGACCAATCTCGTGGGACGTCATCGGCGGGTCGAGGCCCGTCGCCTGCGCGCACTGTCGCGCGCGGCGGCCTACGGGGGCGACGCGGAGGGCGAGCCGATGGAGGACCGGATCGCCGAGCGGGACAGCGCCGAACGCGCCGCGCGCGTCCTGGCGGGCGCGCTCGCCGAACTGCCCGCCCGCCACCGTGACGTCCTCCTCCTCGTCGCCTGGGGCGGCCTCGACTACACGGAGACGGCGCGATCCCTGGGCATCCCCGTCGGCACCGTGCGCTCACGCCTGCACCGGGCACGGACCCGACTACGTGGATCCGGCGGGTCCATAGACACCCAGGACGCCCTTCGCGCGGCCGCGCCCCCCAAGGAGCACGATCATGGATGAACTCACCGGGCTGCCCGAATGGGAAGCCGGCAACGTCCGGCTCACCTCCCGGGCGCGCGCCGCCGCCCGGTCCCGCCTTCTCGACGCGATCGACCACGAGACGCGTCACGGCGCACGAAGCGGGCTGCCCCGACGCCTTGTGCTGCGCGGCGCCTTCGTCGGTGTGGCCGCCGCCGCCGCGGCAGGCGTCACGGTCGCGCTCACGCGGGACGGCGACGACGCGAGCACGCCGAACCTCACCACGCTCAGCGCGGCCCAGCTCCTGCGCAAGGCCGCCGACACCACGCGGGCCGACCGTGGCCGGCTGCCCGTCCCGCGCGACGACCAGTACTTCTACACCAGGACGTACGTCGAACGGACGTATCGCAAGGGAGGCGGAAGACGTACCTGGACGGACGAGAGCTGGATGTCCGTCGACGGATCCAAGCCCTCCAGCCGACAGGAGTACGGGAAGGTCCACCACGATCCGCCGCTCGGCCCCCATGAGGTGGCGTGGCCGCCCACCGTCTACTCCAAGCTCGAGAAGCTGCCCACCGACCCCGACGAACTCCTCGCCCTGTTCCGTCGCGACATGCCCGACTCGCCGCAACAGGACATGATGACGTTCATCGAGGTGTGTCTTCTCATGGAGGGACCGCGCGTGATGCCGCCGGGACTTCAGTCCGCCGCCTTCGAGGCGCTCGCCAAGATCCGAGGGGTGCGCATCGACAAGGACGAGGTCGACGTCCTCGGCCGGCCCGGAATCGCCGTGTCCCGGCCGGGCTCCCAATTCGCCTTCCTCTTCGACCGCGACACCTACGCCTACCTCGGCATGCGCGTGCGAGGCGGCTTCACCACAAAGGTCGTGGACGGGAAGCCGCGGGAGACCGGCGTGTACGACGAGACAAGGAGCCTCCAGCAGGTCGCCGTGGTCGACAGCATCGGCCGGCGACAGCCGTCCGGCTGAGGGGAACATTCGTCCAATCCGGCGGCGAGGGGCGGCGGACACAGTGGACCCATGGTCGGTTCCGACGGCGGAACCGATCGATTGGGGGAGTGTCATGCGGATTCTCGTCTCCGGCGCCGGCGTCGCCGGTCCGGTGCTGGCGTACTGGCTCACCCGGCACGGCTTCTCGGTCACCGTCGTCGAGCGGGCGCCGGCCCTGCGCAGGACCGGCGGTCACGCGGTCGACCTGTTCCGGCCCGCGGTGAACATCTCGGAGAGGATGGGCGTGCTCCCGCGGGTCGAGGAGCGGGCCACCGGCACGAACCGGATGACCGTCCACCGGGAGGGCTCACGGCGCCCCGTCCGGGCGGACCTCTCCAAGATCTTCGGCGCCACCTCCGACCGGCACGTCGAGATCATGCGCGACGACCTGAGCGAGATCTACTGCGACGCCACCCGCAACGACGTCGAGTACGTGTTCGGCGACTCGATCACCGCCATCTCGCCCAACGGCGAGGTGCGGTTCGAGAACGCCGCGCCGCGCCGCTTCGACCTCGTCGTCGGCGCGGACGGGCTGCACTCCGTCGTGCGCCACCTCGTCTTCGGCGCGGAGTCCCGCGCCGAAGACTTCACCGGGGCCCACTTCGGGGTGCTGACCCTGCCGAACGCCACCGGCCTCGACGGCGAACTCGTCCTCCACGTCGGCGTCGGCCGCACGGCCGGCATGTACGGCGCGCGGCACCTCGGCGAAGCGCGCGCGCTGTTCCTGTTCCGCAGCGAGCGCGAACTCGACCACCACCACGACGTGCCCCGGCAGAAGGAGCTGCTGCGCGGCGCGTTCGCCGGCCTGCACGCCGACGTGGACGGCTGGCTCGAGGAACTCGACCGCACCCCGGCGTTCTACTTCGACTCGATCACCCAGCTCCGCATGGACACCTGGTCGAGAGGGAGGGTGACGCTCGTCGGCGACGCGGGCTACTGCCCCGGACCGGCCGTCGGCGGCAGTACCAGCCTGGCCGTGGTCGGCGCGTACGTCCTCGCCGGAGAGCTGGCCCGGGCGGGCGGCGACCACGAGCGCGCCTTCCCCGCCTACGAGCGGGTGATGACGCAGTACGTGCACGGCAGCCGCGCGGTCGCGCTGGGCGCGGCGAAGACCCTGATCCCCACGTCCCGCCTCGGCGTGTGGGGACTGGCCCAGGGCGCCCGCCTGATCTCGGCTCTGCCCGCCCGCCCCAGCCGCGCCCTCGTTCGGCTCACCACCAGGAGCGCGCGCTTCCACGACTCCGTCACCGTCGACGACTACCTGCCGTCGCCCGCCGCGGCAGGAGCACGAGGTGGCCTCGCAGACGACCCCGGCGGCGGTCTCGGGGCGTTGTGAAGAAGGCTCGCCGCCCGGACACGTGCCCTGTGTCCCGAGATGCGCCATTTCGAGCCGGATCGTTTACTGGTCGCACCGACCTTGGGCATCTCCCCTTCGTACTGGAGGAAAAACGTGGCGACTCTTACCGTCTGGAAGTTCGACTCCTTCGATCGCGCCGACAAGGCGGAGGACGCTCTGCTCCGGTTGCAGAAGCAGGAACTGATCAAGGTGGTCGATGCGGCCGTCGTCAGCTGGCCCGAGGGAGCGAAGAAGCCCAAGACGAGGCAGCTGCGCGACCTCACCGGCGTGGGCGCCCTGTCGGGGACGTTCTGGGGCATGCTCTTCGGCCTGATCTTCTTCGTGCCGCTGCTGGGTGCCGCGATCGGGGCCGCGGCGGGCGCGCTGGGCGGCAGCCTCGCCGACGTCGGCATCGACGACGACCTCATCGACACCGTGAAGGCCGAGGTGACACCCGGCACCTCCGCGCTCTTCCTGCTCACCCAGGACGCCGTGGTGGACCGGGTGAAGGCGGAGCTGCCGGGGGGCCACGCACAGCTGATCCGCTCCAACCTCAGCGGTGAGCAGGAGGCGAAGCTCCGCGAGGTCTTCGAGGGCTGACCCCGAGTGTGCCGTGCGTCCACGACGAAGGCGGGCTAGACCCGGGTCCGCGTCGTGGACGCGCACCCGTCCACGCGCACCCGTCCACGCGCACCCGTCCACGCACACCCGCCCACGTGCAGACGTGTGCGTGCAGACGTGTACGTGCCGACAAGCGTCAGCATCACCCCGTCTGCAGGCCCGGGTACGACGCCCCTGCCGCCGCCCGCTGTGAAAGGCCCTCCATGTGCGCCCGGCCCGTCCCCTCCCGCCGCGCCCTCCTGCGCACCACCATGGCCGCCGGGCTGGGCGCCGCCGTCCCCGGCCTGACCCTGGCAGGCTGCGCCGGCCCCCGGCAGACGGAAGCCGCCGCGGCCTCGCCGAGCCCCACCGGGACCGGCCCGCATTCGTCGGCAGTCGGACTGACCTCCAACGGCTACGGCCACACCGACGCCGACTACGCCCGCGCCGGGCTGCAACCCGACCGGATCCAGCAGTGGGAGGACGGCTTTCGCACCGCCGGCCAGAACGACGACCCGAACGTCTTCGAGTGGTGGTACTCCGACTTCACCGGCGACGACGGCACCGTCGTCTCCTTCACCCTGAGCACCCGGCTCGACGACGGATTCGTCCCCGAACCCGGCGAGGCCGGACGCAGACCCAAGTCCGCCGTCATCGTGACCGGCCCCGACGGCACCGGCCACGGCGGAGCGCACACCTACGAGTGGAGCGACTTCTCCAGTGCCAAGGACCGCTGCGACGTCCGTCTGGGCCCCTTCACCTTCACCGGCGACCTGAAGACGTACCACATGAAGGGCCAGTCGAGCGATGTCGGTGTGGACCTGACACTGACCAACCTCGTACAGCCCTTCCGCCCCGGCACCGGCATCATCTACTTCGGCGACACCGACTACCACTTCGGCTGGCTGTGCGTGGTGCCGTCGGGCACCGCCACCGGCACGGTCACGGTCGACGGGAAGAAGCGCTCCTTCACCGGACACGGCTACCACGACCACAACTGGGGCAACCGCCCCTTCCCCTACGGTGTCGCACACTGGCGTTGGGGCCGCGGCAGCGTCGACCGGTACGCCGTCATCGGCGCCGACCTCCATCTGCGCAAGGAGTACGACTCCGCCACGGTCCCCGTCTTCCTCGTGGAGGACACCAAGACCGGCAAGCGCGTGGTCGGCGCGTACGGCACCGACACCGTGACAGCGGTCGAGTCCGACCCCGAGCCGCACCCCGAGGCCGCCTACCCCGACGCCTACTACAGCAAGGTCCACTGGAGCTATCACAACGGCGGCGACAAGGCCGACTTCACCTTCACGGACACCGACCGGCTCATCGTCGCCCGGCAGTACGTCACCAAGCCCACACAGGCCCAGAAGAGCGCCATGGACAAGCTCGGCATCGACGAGATCTGGTACACCCGCTACGCCTCCGCCAACAGCCTCACCCTCGACCTGGCCGACGTGCACACCTCGGGAACCGGAACAGGAACCCTCGAAGCCGCCCAGTTCGGCCTGGCCGACGCGCCGCCCAGGACGACCAGCACCCCTTCCTGATCGCGGTCGGGCGGTCGGGCGGGCATCAGCGGACCCAGACCGACCGCGCGCCCGAGCCGGTGAGGCTGTTGAACATCTGGGACGCCTGGAGCCTGCCGTCGAACATGCGCAGGACGTGCATCGAGACGTACATGACCTCGATCAAGGCGGTCTTCCAGGGGAGTCGAGCCGATCACCCGGTCGACGACGCCCGGGCGGAGGTGCGGTCGAGCAGTTCGATCAGGTTGCCCTCGGGGTCGGCCACATAGGCCATGCGGACGCCCGCCTCGGGTGAGGGCCGCGGGGTCATGCGGTCCGTCGCGCCGGCCTCGATCAGCGCGCCGTACGCGTCGTCGACGTCCTCGACGTCCAGCGCGATGTGCCCGAACCCGCGCGTCAGCGCGGCCTCCAGCGGGCCCGAGGCCTGAATCCCGGCCCGGTTGTCCGCACGGTGGATCAACTCGATCCGGTGACCGTGCGGGCCGCGCAGCATCACACCGCGCAGGCTCACCCCCTCGACCTCGAAGGAGAACTCGGTCTCCAGGCCCAGAGCGGTGCCGTACCAGGCGCTCATCGCCGCCAGATCGGCCACGTTGAGGCCGACATGGTCCAGACGGCCGGCGGCCGGGCCGCTCACGCGACCACCACGGTACGGACGTTGGTGAACTCGCGGATGCCCTCGGCCGACAACTCCCGTCCGTAGCCGCTGCGGCCGATGCCGCTGATCGGCAGCCGCGGGTCGGAGGCCACGACGGCGTTGACGAACAGGGCGCCCGACCGGATGCGCCGGCCCACCGCGAGCGCGTGCTCGGTGGCGCCCCACACGGCACAACCCAGCCCGAACGCGGTGTCGTTGGCCAGTTCGACCGCGTGCTCGTCGTCGCGGGCCCGGACGATCGCGGCCGCCGGTCCGAACGTCTCCTCGACGAAGGCGGTCATGCCCGGGGTGACATGGTCGAGCACGGTGGGCGCGACGAAGTTGCCGGGCCCCTCCAGCGCCTCCCCTCCGGTGACCAGGGTGGCGCCCTGCGCCACGGTCTCCCGGATCTGGCGCAGCAGGCCCTCGCGCAGGTCCGCCCGGGCCATCGGACCGAGCGTCGTCGAGGGCAGCGTCGGGTCGCCGACGTCCAGCAGGGCGACCCGCTCGACGAACGCGGCGACGAACGCGTCGGCGACCGCCTCGTGCACGATGAACCGCTTGCCCGCGATGCAGCTCTCGCCGACGTTCCCGAACCGCGAGGTGACGGCGGCCTTCGCCGCGGCCTCCAGGTCCGCGTCGGCGAGCACGACGAACGGGTCGGAGCCGCCGAGTTCGAGCACCGACGGCTTGATCGCGGAACCGGCGACCGCGGCGACCGCCGTGCCCGCGCGCTCGCTGCCGGTGAGCGTCACCGCCGCGATCCGCGGGTCCCGGATGATCAGCTCGCTGACCTCGGGCACGTCCGGCGCCGCGACGACGACGGAGCGCAGCAGCCCGGTCGGCGCGCCCGCGTCCGTGAACAGCCCCTCGATCGCGAGCGCGGCCCCGGTGACGTCCGGACCGTGCTTGAGCAGCACCGCGTCACCGGCCGCGACGGCGCCCGCGGCGAACCGGATCACCTGCCAGAACGGGTAGTTCCACGGCATCACCGCGAACACGACACCGAGTGGCTCGTACGAGAGCCACGAGCGTGACCGGCCGGCCTCGACCTCGTGGTCCGCCAGCCATTCGGGGGCCTTCTCGGCGACCACCGAACAGTTCCAGGCGCACTTGTCGATCTCGGCGAGGGACTCGGAGACCGGCTTGCCCATCTCGGCGGTGATCAACGCCGCGTAGTCGTCGCGGCGTTCCAGCAGCAGCTTGCCGATGTTGCCCAGCAGCGTGAGGCGTTGCGCGAGCGGGGTGGCGCGCCACGCCGCGGCGGCGGCGTGGGTCCGGGCCAGCGCATCCTCGACGGCGGCCGCGTCGTGGGTCGGGTAGCGGCCGAGCACCTCACCCGTGGCCGGGTTGCGGGTGACGACCTCGTTCTCGGTGGGAAACACCATGGTCGATCAGGTCTCCTGACGTACGCGGCGCCGCGCCGGCGGGACGGGGGGAGCCACGTCCTCGGCGGGCACCACGATCTCGTTGCGTATGGTGCCGAGGCGGTCGATCGACATCTCCACCACGTCCCCGATCCGCAGGGGTGGCGGGTCGAGCGCGCCGTTGCGGCCCCAGGACTCGGCGAGCGAGCCGGAGGCGCAGGTGCCGGAGGCCAGCACCTCGCCGGCCTTCACCCACGACGCCCGCGACGCGTGCGCCACCAGGTGCTCGAAGGACCAGCCCATGTGGCCCGAGCGGTCGGATCCGACGCTCACGCCGTTGACCTCGACCGTCATCCCGAGGTCCAGGAAGCCGTCCTCGTCGCGGCAGCCGTCCAGTTCGTCGGGGGTGACGATCCAGGGGCCGATCGTCGTCGCGAAGTCCTTGCCCTTGGAGGGGCCCAGCTTCAGCGTCATCTCCCGGCTCTGCACGTCGCGGGCCGACCAGTCGTTCATCACGCAGTAGCCGCCGATGGCCGCGCGAGCCTGCTCGGCGTTCGCGTTGCGGACGTCCCGGCAGATCACGGCCGCGATCTCCAGCTCGAAGTCGAGGCGCGCGGTGTCGGGCGGCATCGCGATGTCGTCGTGGGGACCGGTCACCGCGTGAGGCGCCATGAACAGGAACACCGGGGCCTCGTACCAGGCCTCGGGCGGGCCGGGGTTCCCATGGCCGCGCTCCATGCCGTCGACGTGCGCCTCGAAGGTGAGGAAGTCCCGCATCGCCACGGGATAGACGGGCGGCAGCAGCACCACATCCCTGAGATGGATCCCGTCCGCCCGCGCGGCCGTGTCGGCGGCCGCCTCGCGGCTCGCGGCGTCCGAGGCGAGCAGGGACACCATCTCGGTGCCCGCCTCGAACGGATGGATCCACCACCGCGGCCCGTCGCCCACCACCAGCCCGACGCGGCGCGCGCCGGGAGGCTCGGTGCGGCGACGGAAGGCAGCCAGCTTCATCGAACCTCAGCCGATCGTCTCGTAGAACGCCCGCTCACGGCTGGCGAGCGCGGGGATCGCCTGGCCGTGGCCGTACTCGGCGAAGTGCTCCGACGCGCCGTGCGCCGCGTACGCCGCCTCGTCGTCGTAGATCTCGAACAGACGGAAGACGCCCGGCTCTTCGGGGCTCTCGTACGCCTGGTAGAAACGGTTGCCCGGCTCCTGGCGGGAGGGCGGCGTGAGCTTCTCGATGGCGTCCCGTACGACATCCTCCTGTCCCGGCTGTGCGGTCCAGATCGCCGTCACGACGTAGGCCATGGGTGACTCCTTCGAGGGGGAGGGGCGGTTGTTCGCGGAATGCGCGAGTGCCCTCACAGTAGGACCGGGTCCGACCTCCCTCATAAGCGCTCGTGGCGATGCCAGACATCACGTTCACAGGGGCCATGGCCCGGCGATGACAGGTATCAGTTCGTGAAGGGTTCTCCCGCAGGCCGGGAGGGGCGAGTGTGTGACGCGTAACGCATCCAAGGAAGGACCCCACATGCCCGATTCGCAGACCCGTCGCGTCCTGATCGTCGGTGGCGGCATCACGGGCGGAGTGCTCGCCCTCGCCCTGAGGAAGCGGGGCATCGAGGTCGTCCTGGTCGACCTGCGCACCGACCTCGGGGGCGTCGGCCACGGCATCACCCTGCAGGGCAACGCGCTCAAGGCGTTCAAGTCGGTGGGCGTCTACGACCGACTCGCCGAGCACGCCTACGCCTTCGACAAGGTCCGCCTGCGCCACGCCGACGGCAGCCTCATGGTCGAGATAGCCACCCCGCCGATGGGCGGCCCCGAAGTCCCGCCCACCGTGGGTGCGTTGCGCGGCGACCTGGCGGACATCATCGCGGCGGACCTGCCGGCCGCTGGTGTGGACGTGCGACTGGGCACCACCATCGAGGACTTCGAGGACACCGGCGACGCGATAACGGTCCAACTCTCCGACGGCACGAGGGAGACGGTCGACCTGCTCGTCGGCGCCGACGGCATCCGCTCCAAGGTCCGCCGGATGATCGGCATCACCGACGAGCCGACCCCGGTCGGGATGGGCATCTGGCGCACCGTCGCCCGCCGCCCGCAGGCCATGGACTGCTCCGAGGTGTACTACGGCGGGCCCAAGTTCAAGGCCGGCTACACCCCGATCTCCGACGAGCTCTGTTACGTCTTCCTCATCGAGGGCAACCTCGACCGGTCGTTCATCGGGGAGGGACCCAAGGGCGCCGTCCTCAAGGAGCGCGGCCAGGGCTACGGCGGCGTCTGGGGACAGGTGCGCGACGGCATCGCGGACGACGCGATCGTGAACTACCAGTGGATCGAGGCCATGCGGGTCGAGTCCCCGTGGTACCGCGGCCGTACGGTCATCATCGGCGACGCCGCCCACGCCTGCCCGCCGCTCATCGCCCAGGGGGCCGCGATGTGCGCCGAGGACGCCGTCGTCCTGGCCGAGATGCTCGCCGGCGACGACAAGATCGACGACGTGCTGCCCGCGTTCATGGCCCGCCGCTTCCCGAGGGTGCGGATGGTCCTCGACAACAGCCTCCGGCTCGCCGAGTGGGAGATCCACCCCGAGACCCCGGGCGCCGACCCGGGCCGGGTCATGGGCGAGACCCTGCACGCCGTGACGGAGCAGGCGTGAGCGCGCCGCTGCCGCACTTCGACGGCGAACTCCTGTTGCGCGGCGACGCCGGCTTCGACGACGCAGCCGTCGACCGGGTCTTCAACCGGCGCCTGCCGGACCGCACCCCGGCGGCCGTCCTGCGGGTCGCCAGTGAGCAGGACGTCGTGGCCGGCGTCCGGCTCGCCCGCGCCCGCGGCTGGCAGGTGGCCGTCCGCTCCGGCGGCCACAGCTGGGCCCAGTGGTCGCTGCGCGAGGACGCCCTGGTCCTCGACCTCGGCGGCTTCAAGGAGATGTCGTACGACCCCGAGACGCAGGTCGTGACGGCGACCCCGTCCGTCCAGGGCGGCATGGAGCTGGCGCCCTACCTGGCCTCGCGCGGCCGGTTCTTCCCCGGCGGCCACTGCCCGACCGTGGGCATCGGCGGCTTCCTGCTCCAGGGCGGGCAGGGCTGGAACGCCCGCGGCCGGGGCTGGGCCGCCGAGTACGTCACGGCCGTCGACGTGGTCACGGCCGAGGGCGAGCCGATCCGGGCCGACGCCGAACACCACAGCGACCTGTACTGGGCCGCCCGCGGCGCGGGACCGGGGTTCCCCGGCGTCGTCACCCGCTTCCACCTGCGGACCCTGCCGCACCCGCGCCACCTGGCGCACACGGTGCAGGGCTTCGCGCTGAGCGACTTCGACGAGGTCATGACCTGGCTGCACACCGTGCACGGCAGCGTCGCCGACAGCGTCGAGATCGTCGCCCTGACCAAGACCGAGCCCGGCCTCGGCGACGAACCGGTGCTCCTGGTGACCGCCGTGGCGATAGTCGACGACGCGGACGAGGCCGACCGGGCGCTCGCGCCGTTCCGGACGAACCCGACCCTGGAGCGGGCCCTGTTCGTCGTCGACAACGAACCGACCACGTTCGAGGACGAACGGCAGGGCCAGCTCGCGGCGAACCCCGAAGGCCACCGCTGGGCGGTCGACAACGCCTGGATCTCCGGAACGCCCGCGGACGTCGTGGCGGCCACCCGCCGCGTCCACACCACGCTGCCCAACGCGAAGGCGTTCACGATCTGGTTCAGCATGGCGCCGCTGCGGGACCTGCCGGACATGGCGTTCTCCCTGCAGAGCGAGATATACCTCGCCAGCTATGTGCTCTGGGAGGACGAGAGCGAGGACGCGCGGCACCAGGAGTGGCTCGCGGGCGCGATGGCCGACCTCCAGCCGGTGACGGTCGGCCAGTACCTCGGCGACTCCGACCTCGCCCGCCGCCAGCTGCGCTTCGTCTCCGACGCGTCGTGGGAACGCCTGCGGAAGATCATCGCCGCACGCGACCCCGGCGGCCTGTTCGTCGGCTACCTGGCCGGCCCGGACGGCGCGACCAACGCCAACCACTGGCAGGCGTAGGGCCGCGGCCGGAGCCCGTCTGTGCGGGGGCTCCGGCCGCAGCGTGCGGCAGACGTGCTCCGGACCGTTCGGGGTGTCGCATATTTTGGGCGCATGGCTACCGCACGCCGGAGAGGCGCTTACAAGGTCGGAGTCGCCCGGCGCGCGAAGATCATCGAGTCCGCGACCCGGCAGTTCGCCGCCGATGGTTACCAGAACGTCTCGATGGCCCAGATCGCGAAGGACGTGGAGATCACCGACAGCGGGGTCCTGCACTACTTTCCGAGCAAGCACCATCTGCTGCTCGCCGTGGTCCATCACCGCATCGAGGCGGCGGAGGAGTGGTGGAAGCGCGTCCCCGTGGAAGCGGGCGTGCTCGTCATGCTGCGCGGCATGGTGGAGAGCTCCCGCTGGCACCTGTCCCAGCCGGGCCTGATCGAGCTGTTCGTCGTGATGGCGTCGGAGATGTCGAATCCGTCGAGTGCCGCCTACGAGGTGTACTCCCGGCAGTACGACGGGGTCACCGCGGCGCTGCGTACGGCGGCCCGGCACGGGATGCAGGCCGACCTCACCCTCGGCCCCTACTGGCCGACGGTCGTCCCGGGCATCCTGCCCGACGACGACGAGGCGATGAAGGAACTGACCTACGGCCAGACCGTCGTCGACGGCGGGACCGCCTACTCCGCCGCCCTGCCCGCCCCGCACTCCGAGCCGAGCGGCGTCGCCGCCGGACTGCCCGAGGTCACGGTCACCGACGTCCTCCAGGCCGTGCACGCGGCCAGGATCTCCGGTTCGAGCACCGCGAGCCCACTGGTCCTGGAGGAGTCCACCGTCGTCGACATCACCTCCAAGGTGAGCAAGGGGACGCTGAACTGGACGGCCCCCTCGGGCGGCCAGTGGGTGATAGTCGCCAGCTACTCGCGCGGCACCGCCATGATCGAGAAGCAGGTCTACTACCAGGGCTACCACTACCCCTTCACCGATCCGCAGGCCTACGTCGTCGACCACTTCGGCGCCAAGGGCGGGCGGGCCGTCACCAACTGGTGGGACAAGAAGCTGCTCACCGCGGAGATGCGCGGCCTGCTGCGCCGGATCGGCGGCAACTTCTTCGAGGACTCCCTGGAGTTCAACGTCGAGGTCCACTGGACCCCGGACATGCTCAAGGAGTTCGCCAGGCGGCGTGGCTACTCGCTGAAGCCGTACCTGTTCCTGGCGCACGGAGATGCGAAGGCCGCGTACACCTTCGCGAGCGGCAGGACCCCCGAGCGGGTCCGCTGGGACTACCACCAGACCCTCAGCGACCTGTTCGTCGAGAACCACGTCACCCTGCTCGACGACTGGGCCCGGACGCTCGGCATGCGCCTGCGCAACCAGGCGTACGGCGCCCCGCTGGACACCGCCTACTCGTCGGCCAGTACCGGTGTGCCGGAGGGCGAGTCGCTCGCCTTCGGCGGCAAGCCGGACTCCTTCCGTCTGGTCGCCGCCGGCCGTGATCTCGGCCGTACCGGCAAGGTGCTCTCCAGCGAGATGGGCGCGAACGTCAACGGCGCCTACCGTCTGACCCTGGCCGACCTGATCACCACCGCAAACCCCGGCTACGCGCTGGGCGTCAACCAGGTGCGCATCCACGGCTTCCCGTACGCCTCCTCGCCGGCCGGCCAGTGGCCTGGCTTCTACCCGTGGGCGCCCATGGGCGCCCCGATCAACTTCGCCGAGGCGTGGGGGCCGCGCCAGCCGCAGTGGCAGGTCATCGACGGTGCCTCCGGGTACATGGCGCGAGTGCACACGCTGCTCCAGTCCGGCACCCACAGGGTCGATCTCGCCGTCTACCGTGAGGAGTTCGACTCCGCCGACACCGTCTTCGACGACGGCTCCCTCTCCGGCGCCGGCTTCTCGTACCAACTCCTGAGCTGGGGGCTGCTCGGGTTGCCGGCCGCCAAGGTGAAGCGGGGACGGCTGGCCGCGGACGGTCCCGCCTACAAGGCACTGATCGTGCCCCGACTGTCCACGATCCTCCTGGACAGCGCCAAGCGGATCCTCGCCCTGGCCAAGGCGGGCCTCCCCGTCGTCCTGCTCGGTGAACTGCCCACCGGGACCACCGGTCTGTCCGACGCCGTCGCCCGCGACAAGGCGCTCGTCACCGTCCTCAAGGAGTTGACCGCCCACCCGCACGTCCGCGTCGCCGCCGCGGTCGCCGACGTGCCGGCCGCGCTGCGCAAGCTCGGGGTCACGGCGTCCGGCGTGCCGTCGGGCATCGGCGGACTGCTGCACACCCGCCGCGAGGACGACGGGACCACGTACTACTTCCTGCTGAACAACTCCTCCGCAGCGGTGTCCGGTTCGGTCACCCTGGAGGCCGAAGGCACCCCGTACCGGATCGACCCGTGGACCGGCGACGTCACCCCGCTGGGCGTCTACGACGACCGCACCGAGGGGCACGTCACCGTCGGGCTCTCGGCCAGGGCCGGCGAGGCCGTGGTCATCGCGGTCAGCACGAGCCGCGACTTCGGCTGCCACCACAAGAGCCTGCACGCGGTCACCGCGTCGACCGAGGTCCGGCACACCCCCTCCGGCCTGGTCGCCAGAGCCACCACCGCGGGCAGCCACACCGCCACGCTGAGCGACGGGCGCAGGGCCACGGCGGAGATCGGCAGCGTACCGGCCGCCCTGACGCTGAACGACTGGAAGCTGAAGGTCGAGGACTGGTCCCCGACCCATCCGGGAGCCACCGGGACGGCCGCGAACGCCACCACCCGGACGATCCACCACCTCACCCTCGACAAGCCGACCTCCTGGCAGAACCTGGACGGGTTGTCCGACGCCTCCGGCATCGGCATCTACACCACCACCTTCACCGTTCCCTCCTCCTGGAAGTCGACGGCCGGCGCCACCCTCGACCTCGGCTCCCTCGGGGCCGGAAGCGCCGAGGCCGCGCTGGACGGCAAGGCGCTCGCCCCCGTCAACCAGCTCAATCCCGTCATCGACCTGGGCAGCCTCAAGCCCGGTTCCCACACGTTGGCCGTCACGATCGCCACCACGTTGATGAACCGACTGAAGCAGTTCCGCCCCGACGTCTACACCGCCGCCAAGCAGGACTACGGCCTGCTCGGCACGGTCACCGTTACCCCGTACGCCGAGGCCGCGCTGCGCTGACCCCCGTCCCCGCACACCGGCCGGGCGTCCGCGCGGACGCCCG
>NZ_JBSFIA010000080.1:0-17632 GCF_053597355.1 Streptomyces sp. NPDC001443 | reverse complement strand
GGGAAACGACGCTAGGCCCCTCCCCTCGCCTGCTCCTCGCGCACCGCTGGAGCGCGAACACCGCACCCCCGGCCGACTCGCGAACCACGCAGGTCCGACGGTGCGGGTCCGACGGCACGGGTCCGAGGGCGCAGGACGGTCGCGGAAGCGGAATGAGGTGATCCGTCGGGGCAGAGCAGAAATCTAGGAGCGCTGTATTGGCCGGAGTTAGTTTTCCGGGCACTGAAGGGATACGGGTGATCTTCGATGGAGCTCCGGATACTGGGACCGATAGAACTCTGGACGGGCAGCGCTCTGGCCGATATCGGCCCCGCACGGCAACGCAGCATCCTCGGCGCCCTGCTGGTCGATCCCGAACGGCCGGTGCCGCTGGAGTCCCTCGTCGACCGGGTGTGGGGCGACCGGCCGCCCGCCGGAGTCCGCAACGTCGTCCACACCTACGTCACCCGGCTGCGCCGTGCGCTCGCCCGGTCCTCGGCGGACCTGCCGGAGCCGATCGGCCTGGTCAGGTCGTCGGCCGGTTACCTGGTCTCGACGGATCCCGGCGACGTGGACCTGGTGCGGTTCCGCCGGCTGCTCAAGAGCTCCCAGCAGGAGGACCTCAACGACCAGCAACGCAGCGCGCTGCTCCAGCAGGCGCTGCACATGTGGCGGGGCGACGCGCTGGGCGGCATGCACAGCGACTGGGCCGCCCGGGTCCGGGAGACACTGCGGCAACTGCACCACGAGGCACTCAGTCAGTGGGCGGACACCGAGATCCGGCTCGAACGCCCCGGAGCCGTCCTCCCGGAGCTCCGCGCCGCGCTGCTGACCGACCCGCTCTCCGAGCAGCTCGGCGAACGCCTGATGCTCGCGCTCTATTTGGAGGGGCGCAGCGTCGACGCCCTGGAGCACTACCAGTCGATGCGCCGCCTGATCTCCAAGGAACTCGGCACGGATCCGTCGCGCCGGGTTCAGCAGCTCTACGAGACGATCCTGCGCGGCGAGAGCGCCGCCCCCGCACCGGCGCCCGATCGAGGCGGCGACGCGCACGACGCCGGGAAGCACCAGCTCCTCGCCCCCTCCCGGCCCACCCTCGTCGTGCCGCAGATGCTCCCGGTCGACCTCCCCGACTTCACGGGGCGCGAACGCGAACTCGACCTGGTCCAGCGGACCCTGACCCGGCCCACCGCGTCACAGCCGCCCGCCGCCCTGCTCGTCGGCGGGGGAGGTGTCGGCAAGACCGCGTTGGCCGTGCGTCTGGGGCATCGACTGCAGTCCGCCTTCCCGGACGGGCAGCTGTACGCGGCGCTGCGCGGCAGCGGCGCGCGTCCGGCGGACCCCCACGCGGTGCTGGGACGGCTGCTGCGCGCGCTGGGGACGGACCCCGACTGGATCCCGGCCGACCCCGACGAGCGCGCCGAGGTCTACCGGCTGGCTCTCGCCGGGCGTCACCTGCTGATCACGCTCGACGACGTGGTCGACGACGAGCAGGTGCAACCGCTGCTGCCGGGCAGCGGGGACACCGCGGTGCTGCTCACCAGCAGAAGCCGGCTCAGCACCCCGCTCGGCGCCCGGGTCATGCAGCTGGCGGAGCTGCCGCACGGGCACAGTGTGCGGCTGCTGGCCCGGCTGCTGGGCACGGAGCGGGTCACCCAGGAGCCGGCCGCGGCCGCCGCGATCGCCCGGTACTGCGGCGGGCTGCCGCTCGCCCTGCGCGCCGCGGCCGAACGGCTCAACGCCCGGCCCCACTGGTCGCTGCGCCGCTACGCGGAACGGCTGAGTGACGAGGGGCGGCGTCTGGACGAGCTGGCGCACAGCTCGCTGAGCGTGCGCGCCAGCTTCACGGCGTCGTACAACGCGCTGCCCGACGATGCCCGCGAGGTGCTGCGCTGCCTGGCCGACCTGACCGTGTCCGAGTTCGACGCCCATCTGGCGTGCCCGGTGCTCGGCAAGGACTTCGCCACGGTCGAGGACGCCTGTGAACAGCTGGTGGAGGCCCATTTCCTGACCGTGGCCGAGGACGCCGTGGCCGACCTCCCCACCCGCTACCGGCTCGACGGTCTGCAGCGCAGCTTCGCGCAGGAGCTCAGGACGGACCGTGCCGGCCAGGCCGGCGAAACCGTGCAACTGCCCGTATAGGGCGTCGACCTGGGAGTACAGCCCCGGTCAAGAAGCGTTCCAGTCCCGCGCCCACCCCTCTGTCGGAGAGTAGAGCCGAAGGCCCCGACGCGACAGGGCAGGACAGAGAGGGACCGCTATGGCTCTTCCGGACGCTCCCCAGGCCGTGCTGCCGGAGCTCAGCGAGACCGACTCCGAAACCCGGCCGGCAGCACCGATGCGCACACTCACGATGGCGGACTTGACCGACGAGCTCACCGCTCGCCGGGCGGAGGCCCACTTCGGCCACGACCCGGAGGCCGACGCCCGCCACCTCTCCAAGGGCAAGCTGCTGGCCCGCCAGCGCATCGACGAACTGCTCGACCCGGGCACGTTCACCGAGCTCGGTCTGTTCGCCGAGCACCGGGCCACGGGTTTCGGCATGGAGGATTCGCACCCCGAGGGCGACGGAGTGATCACGGGCTGGGGCGAGATCGACGGCCGTACGGTCTTCGTCTTCGCCCATGACGCCCGGGTGCGCGGCGGTGCGCTGGGCGCGACGTTCGCCGCGAAGATCCACCAGTTGCTGGACTTCGCCGACTCCGTCGGCGCCCCGGTCATCGGCCTCAACGACGGCGGCGGCGCCCGCATCCAGGAGGGCATCGACGCGCTGGCGGGCTTCGGCAAGCTCTTCGCCCGCAACGTCCGTGCTTCGGGCGTGGTGCCGCAGATCAGCGTCGTGCTCGGTTCGTGCGCGGGCGGCGCGGTCTATTCACCGGCACTCACCGACTACACGTTCATGGTCGAGGGCATGGCCAACATGTTCATCACCGGCCCCGACGTGGTGCAGGCGGTGACCGGGGAGAAGATCACGCAGGAGGAGCTGGGCGGTACGTACACCCACGGCACCCGAACCGGTGTGGCGAGCTTCGTGGCCCCGGACGAGGAGTCCTGCTTCGAGGGCGTACGGGAACTGCTCTCCTACCTGCCTTCGAACAACGCCGAGATGCCGCCCTACGTGCGGCCCCGGGACGAACCGGACCGGCGCTGCGAGGAACTGCTGCGTCTGGTGCCGGTCGACGACCGGACGCCGTACGACATCAGGACGGTCATAGGTCACATCGTCGACAACGGGGACTACCTGGAGGTCCAGGAGAGCTGGGCGCCGAACATCGTGTGCGCCATGGCCCGCCTGGACGGCCACACGGTGGGCATCGTGGGCAACCAGCCCGCCGCCATGGCGGGGGTGCTGGACATCGACTCCTCGGAGAAGGCCGCGCGGTTCGTGCGCACCTGCGACGCGTTCAACATCCCGCTCGTGACGCTGGTCGACGTGCCGGGGTTCATGCCCGGCACCGACCAGGAGCACAACGCGATCATCCGACGCGGCGCGAAGCTCCTGTACGCGTACTGCGAGGCGACGGTGCCGCGCGTGCAGGTCATCCTGCGCAAGGCGTTCGGCGGCGCCTACATCGTCATGGACTCCAAGTCGATCGGCTCCGACCTGTCGTTCGCCTGGCCGTCCAACCAGACGGCCGTGATGGGCGCCGACGGCGCGGCCAACATCATCTTCCGCCGGCAGATCAAGACGGCGGCGGAGCCTGAGAAGGTGCGCCGGCAGCTGGTCGCCGAATACACCGAGCAGTTGATGAACCCCTTCGTCGCCGCCCGGCGCGGTCACGTCGACGACGTCATCGATCCGGCGGACACCCGGCGGGTGCTGATCAAGTCCCTGGACATGCTGCGCACCAAGCGGGCCCGGCAGCCCCTGCGCAAACACGGCAACGAGCCGCTGTGAGCACGCGGCGGACCGCTCCGCTGTCGGTGCTGCGGGGCAACCCGACACCGGAGGAACTGGCCGCACTGCTGGTCGTGCTCACCGCGCTGAGCCGTGCCCCGGACGAGCCGGACCCGCCGCCGGCCGCCGAGCGCGGCTGGGGCCGGCCGCCGGCCTGGCACCGCCCCGGGCCCGCCACCGCACCGGACTCGGCCGGCTGGCAGCGCACACCCGCACCAACTCATGGAAGGAGTAGCTGATGACCGGTCGGACCGGCTCCGTCAGCCTCGGCACGCAGACCGGCTGCCTGGCCATGTTCCCCGGGCAGGGCTCGCAACGGCCCGGCATGGCCGGGTACCTGCTGGAGGCCTATCCCTCGGCCCGGCGGCTGTTCGCCCGGGCCGACGAGATCCTGGGCCTGCCGCTGTCACGGATCTGCGTGACCGGAAGCGCCGAGGAACTCGGCCGCACCGAGATCACCCAGCCCGCGATCGCCACGACCAGCCTCGCCGTATGGGATCTGCTGCAGGCCGCCGGATACCGGCCCGCGGCGACCGCGGGCCACAGCCTCGGCGAATATCCGGCGCTGGTGGCCGCCGGGGTGCTGTCCCTGGAGTCGGCCCTGGAGCTGGTGCAGTTGCGCGGCCGTCTGATGAGCGACGTGGCCCGTGAGGTGCCCGGCGCGATGGCGGCCGTGCTGGGCCTGCCCGCGGACCAGGTGCTGGCCGCCTGCGGCAGCGCCGAGGGCATCGGCCTGGTCCAGGTCGCGAACTACAACGAGCCGCTGCAGACCGTCATCTCGGGGCACGCCCACGCCGTCGAGGAGGCCGGCCGGGCCGCGCTGGTCGCCGGCGCGGACCGGGTCGTGGCGCTGGACGTGAGTGCCCCCTTCCACTGCTCGCTGATGGAGGCGGTGGAGGAGGAGTTCACCGAGGCGCTCGCCGCCCAGCCGTTCGCCGATCCCGTCCTGCCCGTGATCAGTTCGGTCACCGGCACCTACGTCCGCTCGGGCGAGGAGGCCCGGGAACTGCTGCGGCGTCAGCTCACCGGACCCGTCCGCTGGGTCGAGGTGCTGCGCACGGCCGCCCGGCACCCCGTGAGCGCGTACACCGAGATCGGCCCCGGCAGGGTGCTCAGCGGACTTGCCCGCCGGACGCTCGACGAGGTCCGTACCCGCTCCACCGGAGACCCCCGTCGCCTGACGGCGCTCCACGGCGCCCTGGCGGCGGACACGTGGCAGGAACCGATGGCGTCCTGACACCGCACGAACCGCCGGCCCGTCGGCCGGCCGCACCACCCCGGTCTGTTCACCACCAGTAACCGTTCACGAAGGGCAAAGGACACATGTCGTACAAGGGGAATGACTTCGGCACCATCGTCCAGGAAGCCGTGGCCGACGCGCTGGGCATCGATATCGAGGAGGTCGTGCCCGAGGCCACCCTGCTGGGCGACCTGGACGCCGAGTCCATCGACCTGCTCGACGTCCTGTTCCGCATCGAGCGGGCGGCGGACGTGAAGATCAAGGTCGCGGACATCGCCGAACTGCTCCAGGGCGGCATACCCGACGAGGAGTTCGCCGACGAGGACGACATCATCAACGAGGTCGGGCTGGCTCAGCTCAAGAAGTCGCTGCCGCAGATCGACGTGCAGGAACTCGCGGGCAAGCTCACGGCGGACGAGGTGCTGACCCTGTTCACCGTGCAGAACCTGACGGATCTGGTGGCCGAACGTGCCGCACTCGCCACCGCCGCTGCGTGAACCGGACGCGGGGCGGTCGCCGAACGGCCCCGCCCCGCCGTCCCTACGGGTACGGACCGGCATGGACCTGGCCGAGGTGGCCCGGGTCGAGGAGCTTCTGACCTCGCAAACCGGGCTGCGGGAAACGGTGTTCACACCTCGCGAGCTGGCCTACTGCGATCGCCGCAGACGGGTCGGCGAGCACCTCGCCGCCCGCTGGGCCGCCAAGGAGGCCGTGCTCAAGAGCCTCGGGACCGGTATGGGCCCGCGCATGGAGTGGACGGACATCGAGATCGTCAACGACCGCCGGGGACGCCCCGGGGTGCGGCTGTACGGCGAGGTGGCGGACGTCGCCCGCTCCCTCGGGGTGCACCAGATCGACATCTCTCTGAGCCACAGCGGAGGTCTCGCCGTGGCACACGCGGTCCTGGTGTGCCTGCAGAGCCCTCCTGACACGGTCCCCGAACCGGAGCCGTCCACCCCCACGACGCCGGACACGGCACCAGCTCGCACCACACACACGGCAGAAGGAGACGAACGGCATGAGGCTTGACGGCCGGGCCGCGGCGACCGCGTTCCTCGCCAGTGACGACGCCGCGTACACGACAGGCAGAACCGCTCCACGTCGACGGCGGTCGGACCGCGCGGCTCGGCCCGGGGCGGCCCAAGACCGAAGGAGGGCGATGATGCGGTTCCATCCGAGCGACCGCGTCGACAGCCGGCGGATGCTGCGGACGGAGGCGCCGCGATGAACCGCAGAGTGGTCGTCACCGGCATGGGTGCCGTCACGCCGCTGGGCAACGACGCACCGAGCACATGGCAGGGTCTGGCCGAAGGGCGCAGCGGAGTAGGCCAGTTGACCTCGATCGACACCACCGGCATGGACGTGACCATCGCCGGCGAGGTCAAGGACTTCCGGCTCGCCGACGCCGTACCCGATGCGGACGGGCTGCGCCGTCTGCTGCGGTCGGGCACCTTCGCCGTGGGCGCGGCCCGAGAGGCGCTGCGCGACTCGGGGGTCGACGAGGAGACGTACGACAGCTCCGACATGGGCGTGGCCATGGGCGGCAGCTGCGACCGGCCGGACCTGCAGTGGCTGGTGGACGTCGGGGCGCTGCGGGAGGAGACCGGGCGCGACGACGCGTTCATCCCGTACTCCCCCTCGGCCGCCCTGTCCTACAGCCAGAACATCCCCACCGCGGCGATCGCCCGGATGCTGGACGCGACCGGCCCCATGCTGGGTGTGTCCACCGCCTGCTCGGGCTCCGCGCACGCCATCGGAGAGGCCTTCCGCTCCATCGCGGAGGGTGACGCGACGCTCATGCTCGCGGGCGGCTTCGACTCGCTGACGTCCTGGCTCGACCTGGTGGGCTTCAGCCTGCTGGGCGCGCTGACGAAGGAGTACAACGACGATCCGCAGCGGGCCAGCCGTCCCTTCGACGCCAACCGGTCCGGGTTCGTCCTGGGGGAAGGCGGCGTCGTCTTCGTCCTGGAGGAACTGGAGGCGGCCCGTGCCCGCGGCGCGCACATCGTCGCCGAGATCCTGGGCTACGGCACCAGCCTGAACGCCTGGCGGGTCACCGACTCGCCGCCGGACGGCAGCGGAGCCATCGAGTCCATGCAGAACGCGATCACCGACGCCGGTCTGGAACCGGCCGACATCGACTACGTGGTCGCGCACGGCACCAGCACCCACGGCAATGACCTGTCCGAGACCACGGCGATCAAGAAGGTGTTCGGTGACGACGCCCAGCGGCTGCTGATCAGCTCACCGAAATCGATGGCCGGTCACCTCACTTCGGCCGGAGCCTCGTTGAGCGTGTTCGCCGCGATCGGGGCGATCAACCACTCACTGGTGCCGCCGACCATCAACCAGGAGACGCCCGACCGCCGGCTCGGCCTCGACTACGTCCCGAACACGGCACGCGAGCAGGACGTGCGGCACGCCCTCATCAACGCGTTCGCCTTCGGCGGCACCAACGTCGGGCTGGTCGTGGGGCGATACGAAGAGGAAGGGGCGGAGCGATGACGACCCCACGGCTGAGCGGAGGAGCACCGATGAGCGGCACCGGACGCCAGGTCGTCATCACCGGCATCGGCCTGCTGACCGCGCTGGGGGAAGGCCCCGAGGCCAACTGGAAGGCGCTGGTGGCCGGCGAGTGCGGGATCGGCCCGATCCGGGCCTACGACCCGTCGCCGCTGCAGACCCGGCTGGGCGGCGAGATCGCCGATTTCGACGCCACCCGGTTCGCCACCCGGCGCCAGCTGCGCACCATCAACCGCGGCGACCGCCTCGCGCTGGCCGCCGCCCGGCTCGCCCTCGACGACGCGGGCCTGCCGCACAACCAGGCCGGCGGCGACGAGCTCGGCCACCGGGCCGGCCTGTACCTCGGGGGCAACAAGACGATCGGCCGCATGGATCAGCTGATCGAGGAGTTCAAGGCCATCCGCCGCCCGGACGGCAAGGCCGACCTGGCCCACCTCGGCCGGCACGCCGACGTCATCATGCCGCCGCTCTTCTTCGTCGAGGGGCTGCAGCCCGGCGCGGTGTTCAACATCTCGCAGACGTACGGCATCCGGGGCTCCAGCACCTTCTTCGCCGGTGGTCCGGACGCGGGCGCCAACGCGATCGGCCGGGCCATGCGCGCGGTGCGCCGCGGGGACGCGGACGTGGTGATCGCGGGCGGCTACGACGACGCCACCGACTGGTGGCAGATGACCCTGCTCGACCGGCTCGGCGTGCTGACCACGCGCAACGACCTGGGGCAGGCGGCGTACCGGCCCTACGACCGGGACCGCAGCGGAGCGGTCCCCGGCGAGGGCGCCGCGCTGCTGGTGCTGGAGGAGAAGCAGGCGGCGCTGCGTCGCGGCGCCCGTGTCTACGCCGAGCTGACCGGCTACGGCGCGGGCCACGACTCCCGTACCCCGCCGGCGCCGGACGCCCAGGGCCGCGGTCTGTCCCGGGCGGTGCGGCACGCGCTGCGGGACGCCCGGCTGTCCGCCGACGACCTCGGCTACATCGCCTCGGACGGCTCCGCCACCCGGCTCGGGGACGCCTCCGAGAGCGCCGCCCTGCGCACCGCGCTGGGTCCGGCCGCCCGGTCCGTGCCGGTCAGCACCGTCAAGCCGCAGACGGGCCACCTCGTCGGCGGCGGCGGTGCGCTGAACGCCGCCGTGTGCGCGCTGGCCCTGCACCACGGGGCGGTGCCCGCGACGCTCAACCTCGACGCCCCCGACCCGGTGTGCGATCTGGACCACGTCCGCGGCAGCGCCCGGGAGTCCGGGCCCGCGCACGCCATGGCGCTGGCCCGGGGCATCGAGGGGCAGGCCGTGGCCCTGAACCTGTCCAGGCTCGCATGAGCGGCCGAACAGGTCCGTCCAGGAGGGAAGCAGACGCATGACCGACGTTCCTGACCAGACCGTCCGCGTCGTGATCGCCTCAGTGGGCGCGATCACCTCGCAGGGCGGTTCGGCCGAGGCACTGTGGGACGGGGTGCGCGCGGGGCGAGTGGCGATCTCGCCCGTGCGCGGCCTGCCCACGGACGACTACCAGACCGGCGTGGGCGGCGAGATCACCGAGCGGCCGGTCCCCGCGTACGACTACGCCCCGGGCTCCGGCACCCGCGATTCCTCCATCGACTTCGCGCTGACCGCCGCCGAGGAGGCCATGGCGGCCTCGGGCCTGCGGGTCGGCGTGGACATCCCGGCGGAACGCTGGGGCGTCGCGTACGGCACCTGCCACGGCGGCTGGCGCAGCGCCGAACTCGCCTTGCGCGAGATACAGGAGGGCCGCACGCCCGACTGGCACCGCTACACGTTCGTACCGCCGCAGGCCGGCGCGGAGGCGATCTCGGCCGCCTTCGGCCTCAAGGGCCCGGTGCTCAGCGCCGACACGGCCTGCGCCTCCAGCGCGCACGCGCTCGCCCACGCCCTGGACGTGATCAGGGCGGGCCGGGCCGACGCGATGCTCGTCGGCGGCAGCGACGCCTTCACCGAGTCGGCGTTCGCCGGGTTCAGCTGCCTGGAGTCGCTCTCCGTGGGGCCGGCGGCCCCCTACTCCAAGGACCGGTCGGGTCTGTCGCTGGGCGAGGGCAGCGGGATGCTCCTGCTGTTGTCCCGGGAGACGGCCGAGCGCACCGGTGTCCGGGCCGTCGCCGAGGTGCTGGGCTACGGCCTGTCCGCCGACGGCCACCACCCGACGGCGCCGCACCCCGAGGGCGAGGGCGCGGCCCGGGCGATCCGCTCGGCCCTTTCCTCCTCGGGCCTGACCCCCGACGACGTGCGGTACGTCAACGGGCACGGCACCGGTACTCCGAAGAACGACGCGGCGGAGAGCAACGCGGTGCGTGCGGCGCTCGGCGAGGCCGCCGAGAAGACCGCGCTGTCCAGCACCAAGTCGATGATCGGCCATGTGCTCGGCGCGGCCGGCGCGGTGGAGGGCATCGTCACGGTGCTGGCCCTGCGCGACCAGGTGGCGCCGCCCACCGCGAACTTCACCGGAGTGGATCCGGGTTGCGGTCTCGACCCGGTGGCGGGGACGGGCCGCCCGATGGTGCTGGACACCGCGCTGTCCAACAACTTCGGGTTCGCCGGCGCCAACGCCACCATCGCCTTCGCCCGCCCCGGCGGCGCGGGTGCGCCGGCTCCGGCCGTCGGCCCGGACGACGTCGTGGTGACCGGGTTCGGTGTGATCACCTCGGCCGGCGAGGGGGCCGAGCCGCTCTGGGAGGCGTACGCGGCCGGGCGTCGGCCGGGTGTGCCGGAGGACGGGCTGCGCCTGGCCCGGGTCGAGTTCGACCGTTCGGCCGCCGGCTCCGCCAAGGAGCGCCGGCGCATGGACCGGGTCTCCCAGCTCGCCGTCGCCGCGTCCCGGGCCGCCCTGGCTCACGCGGGGGCGGACGGCGACGCGGACGCCGTCGCCGCGACCGGCGTGGTGCTCGGCACCGGGATCGGGCCGATGGAGAGCAGCGAGCGGTTCACCGTCCCGGTGCTGTCCTCGGGCGCGCAGGCCGCCAACCCGGCCGTGTTCCCGTTCACCGTGTACAACGGCGCGGCCGGCCAGGTCGCCATGGCTCTGGGCACCAAGGGGCCGACGTCGACGCTGACGTCGGGGCACGCGGCGGGCGCCGCCGCCCTGGGTGTCGCGTACGACATGCTGCGCGCCGGGCGCGCCGAGCGCCTGCTGGTGCCGGCCGTGGAGGCGTTCTCGCCGGCCACGCTGGACGCGTACCGCAGCATCCCGCTGTTCGGTTCGGCGGCCGGGCGCCGGTACACGCTCGCCGAGGCCGGCATCACGCTGGTGCTGGAGCGCCGGGCGAGTGCCGAGCGGCGCGGCGCCCCGATCCACGCCGTGGTCCTGGGGCACGCGACCGCGTCGGACGCGTGCGGCATCGGCCGCTGGGACCCGTCCGGCGACGGCATGGAGCGGGCGATGCGCGAGGCACTGCGCGGCGCCGGGATCGGGCCGGACCAGGTCTCGGCCGTCTGGGCGAACGCGGCGGGCCTTGCTGCCGCCGACCGTCCCGAACGGGCGGCCGTGGAGCGGGTGTTCGACCTGGGCCGGGTGCGGTTCGAAGCTCCGAAGCGGGTGCTCGGCGAGCCGGTCGGTGCGGGTGCCCACCTGTCGGCGGTCCTCGCCGTCGGCGCCTGGCGCGAGGGCGGGACGCGCCGCCCCGTCCTGGTCAACAGCTCGTCCCTGGGCGGCACCCACACCTCGCTCGTCCTGTCCCCCTCCCCCCTCCATGGAACGGAGTCCGGCCGATGACCACCGCCTACGACGTGAAGATCCTCTCCACCGGCGGCTATGTGCCCGGTGATCCGCTGGACAACGCCGCGCTGGAGAAGCACGTCGGGCCGCTGCCGGACGACGTCCTCGACGGCATCCAGGTCAAGACCCGCTACTGGATGATCGACCCGGCCACGGGCAAGCACGTGATCAACAACAGCCGGATGGCCGAGCGGGCCTCCCGGCAGGCCCTGGAACGGGCCGGTGTGGAGCCCGGCGAGGTCGACCTGATCGTGGTCTGCACGGCGACACCGGAGTACACGCTGCCCAACGTCGCCACCACCCTGCAGCACTACCTGGGGCTGGAGAGCGTCGCCGCGATCGAGATCCGCGGGGCCTGCGCGGGCTGGGTGCAGGCGCTGGACCTGGCCCGGCGGCAGCTGGCCGACGGGACGGCGCGCACCGCCCTCGTGGTGGGCAGCGAGGCCGTCTCGCCCCTGATGGCGCCGCTCTTCGTGGACAAGGACCCGGAGCGTGTGCGGATGCGGGACCGGCTGACGCTGTACACGTTCGGCGACGGCGCGGGCGCAGTGGTGCTGCGGGCCGAGCCGGTGGGCGCGCCGGCGGACGGGTTCGCCTTCGTCAACGCCTGCGTGGGCGGCCTGCGCAAGCCCGGTATGGAGATCATCGGCGGCGGCACCGACGTGTCGCAGGCGGAGCAGCTGCGTCGGCGCCAGCTGATCCAGATGAAGATCGACGTGCCCGGCACCTCGACGTTCGGGCCGCAGGTGTTCGTCCGCGCGATCCAGGAGATGGCCCGCAAGGAGGGGCGGTCGCTCGGAGAGTTCGACGCGATCGTGCTGCCGGAGGGCAACGCCGACTACTTCGCCGACGAGTACGAGAACGCCGGACTGTCGGCCGAGGACATCCGGACGCTCGCCGGGCGGATCGTGGAGAACCTGGCCGATGTGGGGGCCACCGGTTCGGCCGCGGTGCCGCTGTCGCTGGACTCGGGCTGGACCTCGGGGCGCATCCGGCCCGGCGACCGGATCGTGCTGCTCGGCATCGAGGCCAGCCGGTACGTCTACACCGGGCTTTCGGTGACCTGGCAGGCGCCGCTCCCGGCCTGAGCGGCCGTCGTCACCAGGCACCACCGGCAACCGTCAGACATAACCATGAACAACCGGACATCTAACACGACTTCAGGAGAAATCAAGTGGCGATGGAGAAGCGTACGCTGGGCAAGCCCGGACTGGACGTGTCCGCCCAGGGTCTCGGCTGCATGGGCATGACGATTGGGTACGGCGACACGGACGCGGCCGAGGCGGCCGCCACCCTCGACCGGGCCCTGGAACTCGGCGTCACCCTGCTGGACACCGCCGACATGTACGGCCCCTGGACCAACGAGGAGCTGATCGGCCGCGCCGTCGCCGGGCGCCGCGACGAAGTCGTGCTCTCCTCCAAGGTGGGCAGCGAGATCAGCCCCGAGGGCGAGCTGATGTGGCGGGTCAACGGCCGCCCCGACTACATCCGCCGGGCGATCGAGGGCACCCTGCGCCGCCTGGGCACCGACCACCTCGACCTGTACTACCTGCACCGGGTCGACCCCGACGTCCCCGTGGAGGAGTCCTTCGGCGCGCTCGCCGGTCTCGTGGAGGCCGGACTGGTCCGGCACCTGGGGATCTCCGAGGCATCGGCCGCGACCATCCGGCGCGCCCACGCGGTGCATCCGCTGACCGCCGTACAGACCGAGTACTCGCTGTTCACCCGGGACGTCGAGGTCAATGGCGTGCTGGAGACCGTGCGCGAGCTGGGCATCGGTTTCGTGGCCTACAGCCCGCTCGGCCGCGGGTTCCTGACCGGCACCATCCGAGACACCTCCGACATCCCGGAGGGCGGCTTCGACTTCCGGCGCATCGCGCCCCGTTTCGAGACCGAGAACATCCGCCGGAACCTGCCCGTCGTCGACCAGCTCAGCGATCTCGCCGCCGCGGCCGGCACCACCGTCACCCGTCTCGCGCTCGCCTGGGTGCTCTCCCGCGGCCAGGACGTCGTCCCCATCCCCGGCACCAAGCGGCGCACCTACCTGGAGGAGAACGTCTCCGCGAACGACGTGCGCGTCTCGGCCGACGTCCTGGCGGCGATCGACTCCATAGCCCCGTACGGCATCACGGCCGGCGACCGCTATCCGGCCAGCGAGATGCCCCAGCTGAGCCTCTGACCTCCGTTCCCCCGAGCCATCCGCCCCGACCTCCGGGAGAAAGCCATGTCTGTACAAGCACTCCGTCCCATCCGCCGGGTCCTCATCGCCGGCGGCGGGCTCGGCGGCCTCGCCACCTCACTCGCCCTGCAGCAGCAGGGCATCGACTCCGTCGTCTTCGAGCGTGCGCCGCAGCTGCGCGACGGCGGCGCCGGACTGCACATCTTCACCAACGGCATGCTCGCCCTGGCCCACCTCGGGCTCGCCGACCAGGTCGCCGAGATCGCCCCCGCCCAGTCCGTGTGCCGCTTCGCGACCTCGACCGGCAAGGTCATCGGCACCTACCCGGTGGGCGAGTTCGTCGAGCGCTACGGGCAGCCCACGGTCGCCATCGGCCGCTCCGACCTGCACGGCATCCTGCGCGACGCCGTGACCGCGCCCATCGTCACGGGTGCCGAGGTCACCGGGTACACCGAGCACGCCGACGGGGTGAGCCTCCACTTCGCCGACGGCACCTCCGAGCACGGCGACCTGCTGATCGGCGCCGACGGTGTCCACTCCGCCGTCCGCGCCCAGCTGCTCGGCCCGCAGCCGCCCGACTACACCGGCTACATCGCCTGGCGCGGCCACGCCGAGTTGAGCGCCGAGGAGTTCCCGCCCGGCAGCTTCCAGGCCCTGTTCGGTCCCGGAACCCGCTTCACGTACTACGACATCGCCCCCGGCGTCGTGCACTGGATGAGCGTCGCCAACGGCCCGGCCGGCGGCCGCGACGAGGGCACACCCGAGCAGACCCTGGACATGCTGCGCGCCCGGCACGCCGGCTGGACCCACCCGGTGCAGCAGATCCTCGACGCCACCGTGCCGGAGAGCATCCTGCGCACCGACGTGGTGGACCGCAAGCCCGACCCCGTCTGGGGCCGGGGCCGGGTCACCCTGCTCGGCGACTCCGCGCACGCCATCAGCTTCAACATCGGGCAGGGCGCCTGCCTGGCCGTCGAGGACGCCCTCGTACTGGCCGAACACCTTGCCGCGCCCGGTGCGGGCGTCGTCGAGGCGCTACGCGCCTACGAGGCCGAGCGGCAGGAGCGCACCCGGCCGATGCAGCTGCTCGCGCACCGCATCGGCGTGATGGGCGCCCTGCAGAATCCGGCCGCCATCTGGCTGCGCGACCGGCTGCTGAAGCTCGGCTGGGCCCGCACCCTGCACACCACGGAACACGAACACGTCGCCTACGCAACGCGGTGGTCCCCGGACGCCGTCGCCACCGTCACCGCGGCGTGAGCACGTTTTTGCACGCTCCTGACGAGAGGACTGCTGCTGTGACCACTGCGACCACCACGAACCCGACGCGGACAGCGTGGGAGAGCACCGAGGAACGCAACAAGGCGACCATCCGGCGTGTGTTCGCCGAGTTCGTCAACCAGGGCGACTTCTCGCTCGTGGACGAGCTCTACCGGCCGGACATCGTCGACCACGAGGGCCTGCCCGGCGCGCCCGAGGGCGCCGAGGGCGTGAAGTACACCATCGCCGGCCTGCGTGAGGCGTTCCCCGACTTCCACGTCACCATCGAGGACATCAGCGCGCACGACGACCTGGTCGTCATCCACAACACCTGGCGCGGCACCCACCTGGGCGACCTGCTCGGCATCCCGCCCACCGGCCGTACGTTCCTCTCCATCGGCATCGTCATCTGGCGGTTCGACGAGGAGGGCAGGATCGCCGAGCGCTGGGCGCACGGTGTGGCGTCCAACATGTTCGCCGCGCTCGGCATGCGGATGCTGGCGCCCCGCAAGGGTGGCCGACGCACCGTGGAGGGCGCCCGGTCGGTGATACGCACCGTGCCGCTGGGCAACGGCAAGCCCATGGCCTGGCACCGGCTCACCCGGGAGCTGCAGGGGCCGCGCCGACGTGAGTACGAGGCCTCCCGGCGGCGGCTGGGCATCACCCACGAGGTGCTCCGCATCGACCCGCGGCCCGAGCGGGACCACGTGATCGTGCACTTCGAGACCGCGGACCCGGAGCGGACGAGGAAGCGCTGGGCGGAGTCGAAGGACCCCTTCGACCTGTGGCTGCGCGAGCAGGTCCTCGACATCCACGGCGAGGACCCCTGGGCCGGCCCCGCCACCTCCTACGAAGAGGTCGGCCTCACCTGGACGGCGCCGCCGCGGCTCACCCCGGCCCGCCCCGACGGGTCCCGCTGACCGCCGTACTGTCTGCCGACCCGTCTTCGAGCCGTTCTCCAGACCAGGTCGGCAGACTGGGGTCCGCCCCGGCCATCCGGAAAGAGGCGTCCTGCTCACCGCACGGGCGCCGACCGTCGGCCTTGCGGATCCGCCCGCAGGACATCCGGACCGACGGGCCCGCGCCGTACTTCCCCCGGCGGCGCGGGCCCGTCCTCTTTTCCCGTTTTCCCGTTTTCCCGTTTTCCCGCTCTTCTTCGGCCGTTCGTGCCGCCCCCTCCTTCGGTCGAAGGCCCGCTCGCCGCCTCGGCGCCGGGGCGATCGCCCCTGGTTCCCCCGACCCGCCTCGCACCGGTCTTCGAGTTCTCGCGCTGCCTCAGCGGTCGCGGGCGTGCGGGCCGAGTGCGGCGGCCGAAGGCGCGGTGGACCCGCTCGGAGCGTTCTTCGCACGGGTCCGGCTCAGCGCCGGCTGAACCAGCTCAAGCCTTCGACAACCCTTGAGTGAGCCACGACCGCGCGACTGTACAAAAAGCGGTGCCACCCCCGGTCGAGGACGAGCCCCCCATGGCAGGCGCGCACGCCCCGCCGAGTCACACCGTTCGCTCGACAGCACCAGCCTCGCCCCCTCGCAGGACCAGATCGCTGCGGGACCTCACTCGAGAATGGAAGCCCCATGGCCACCGACCAAGTACTGAGCCGGTCCGCGCCGGCCGGAGAAGGCAGTCCGGGCGCCCGGGCCGCCGAAGCCGCCGGGCCGAAGGGGGCCGGGATCTCCCGGCTGCCGTCCCTGACCGGCCTGCGGTTCCTCGCCGCGCTGACCGTGTTCGCCTACCACACCTCCATACCGATCCCGACGCTGCGGCTGCTGGCCGACGACCGCACCGAGTTCAGGCTGTTCCACTGGTTCGACCAGGCCGGCGGGCTCGGCGTGTCGTTCTTCTTCGTGCTCAGCGGATTCGTACTGACCTGGTCGGCACGGGACGGCGACACCACGACGGGGTTCTGGCGACGCAGGTTCGTCAAGGTCTATCCGAACTACGTGGTCGCCTGGGTGCTCGCGATGGTGCTGTTCGCCAGTGCCTCCACCTCCACCGGAATCGCCGTCGCCAACCTCTTCATGGTCCAGGTGTGGGTGCCCGAGTACTACACCAACTTCAGCGTCGACCCGCCGAGTTGGTCGCTGGGCGTGGAGGCGCTCTTCTACCTGGGCTTCCCGCTGCTGCTGGCCGTCGCCCAGCGCATCGCCCCCCGTCACCTGAAGTACTGGATCCTCGGGACGGTCGCCGCGGTGTGGGCCACCCCGGCGGTGGCGTACGCGGCGTTCCCGAAGACCCCGCTGGTTCCCAGCGGCCAGAACCTCCCCGCCACCGCGTACTGGTTCACCTACGTGCTGCCCCCGGTCCGCCTGGTCGACTTCGCCCTCGGCATCCTGGTCGCGCTCGCGGTCAAGCACGGACGCTGGCGCGACATCGGCATGATCCCGTCGTTCGTACTGCTGGCCGGCGGGTACTGGCTCACCTTCCACGTGCCCTACTTCTACGGGCAGCGCGCCACCATGATCATCCCGATCGCGCTGCTGATCGCGGCCGCGGCGACCGCGGACATCGAGGGCCGCTTCACCCTGTTCCGCAACCGCACCATGGTCTGGCTGGGCGAGATCTCCTTCGCCTTCTACCTGCTGCACTACATCGTGCTGTCCTGGCTCCGCAAGCAGCTCGGCACGGAGCTGTACTCCAACACGGAGGGCGTCGCCATACTGGTCGGCGCGGCCGTCGGCACGGTGGCGCTGTCCTGGCTGCTCCACCGGCTGGTCGAGACTCCGCTCGTGCGCCGGTTCGGCCGCCCGCGGCGCGCGGCACGCACGGAGGCAGCCACCTGATCACCCGTCAGTCATGGCGATGGGCGGCGGGCCACTTCCCCCTGGGGGAAGTGGC
>NZ_JBSFIA010000079.1:0-19391 GCF_053597355.1 Streptomyces sp. NPDC001443 | reverse complement strand
CCAGGGCCTTTCGGCAACGCCGCTGGGGGTCCCCCCTCTGGGGGAGCGCGTGCCGGGCGCCGCCCGCCGGGCCCCACTTTTGTTCGGAGCTCTTACGGGGGTTGATACGGGCCTAGGCCGGGTCCGTCTCACGCAACAGGCCGGTCTTCACGTCGAAGACGAAGCCGCGCACGTCGTCGGTGTGCAGCAGGAACGGCGAGGTGCGCACGCGCTGCATGGACTGGCGCACGTCCTGTTCGACGTCCCGGAACGCCTCCACCGCCCAGGCGGGGCGCTGGCCGACCTCCATCTCCAGATCGTGGCGGAACTCCTCGGTGAGGGTCTCCAGACCGCAGCCGGTGTGGTGGATGAGCACGACGCTGCGGGTGCCCAGCGCGCGCTGACTGATGGTGAGGGAGCGGATCACGTCGTCGGTGACCACACCGCCCGCGTTGCGGATCGTGTGGCAGTCGCCCAGATTCAGGCCGAGCGCTGCGTGCAGGTCGAGACGGGCGTCCATGCAGGCCACGACGGCGACACGCAGGACGGGACGGGCGTCCATGCCGGGGTCGGTGAACGCGGCGGCGTACTGGCCGTTCGCCTCGACCAGGCGGTCGGTCACGGTACCGCCGGATATGGCCGGCCCGGAGCCGGTGGGAACCGATGCAGAAGGCGTCATGGTTATGACCGTACTGGTCACCGCCGGTCCCGTCGCGGTACGAGAGGGGGAAATGGGATCCATTGTGTCCTCTTGTGAGCTAACCCACACAGGTGGTGCCTGTGCCTCCGCGGGGGTGATTTTCCCCGGTCCGCCGCTTCGCGAGCACACCGGCACGCGACGCGCAGGCCGGTTGATTGACCGGGCCACCCGGTGGACTAAAGTGACGCGAAGCGGGAGGCGAGACCTTCCCTGCTGCACTGGATACCCCCGAAGACCCCGGCGCGCTGTCCGGAGATCTCCCCACGTGCGCGGCGCGTACGTACGGCTCGGCCTCCTCCCGCTCCCGGCTGGGGGGAGGGTGGGGACCCGGCGGTGCGTGGGCCGCGCCGGACCTGAGAGGGCCCCTTGAGCCAGAGTCGACACGTCCCGGTGATGCTCCAGCGGTGCCTGGACCTGTTGGCCCCCGCGCTCGGGCGCCCGGGAGCGGTGGTCGTCGACTGCACCCTCGGCCTCGGCGGACACAGCGAGGCCCTGCTGACGCAGTTCCCCGAGGCCCGGCTCGTCGCCCTCGACCGCGACAAGGAGGCCCTGCGCCTGTCCGGTGAGCGGCTCGCCCCCTTCGGCGAACGCGCCACCCTCGTGCACGCGGTCTACGACGAACTGCCCGACGTCCTCGACCGGCTCGGCGTCCCTCGCGTCCAGGGCGTCCTGTTCGACCTCGGCGTCTCCTCCATGCAGCTCGACGAGGCCGACCGGGGCTTCGCCTACGCCCAGGACGCGCCGCTCGACATGCGGATGGACCAGACGACCGGCATGAGCGCCGCCGAGGTCCTCAACACCTACCCGCCCGGTGAGCTCGTCCGGATCCTGCGGGCCTACGGCGAGGAGAAGCAGGCCAAGCGGATCGTGAGCGCGATCGTGCGCGAGCGCGAGAAGGAGCCGTTCAGCAACAGCGCACGGCTGGTGGAGCTGATCCGGGACGCGCTGCCGCAGGCCGCCAAGCGCACCGGCGGCAACCCGGCCAAGCGGACCTTCCAGGCCCTGCGGATCGAGGTCAACGGCGAACTGTCCGTCCTGGAACGGGCGATCCCGGCGGCCGTGAAGTCGCTCGACGTGGGCGGCCGGATCGCCGTCCTGTCGTACCACTCGCTGGAGGACCGCCTGGTCAAGCAGGTGTTCGCGGCCGGTGCCGCGACCACCGCGCCGCCCGGGCTGCCGGTCGTGCCCGAGCGCTACCAGCCCCGGCTCAAGCTGCTGACGCGCGGCGCCGAACTTCCCACCGAGGCGGAGGTCGCCGAGAACCGGCGGGCCGCCCCGGCCCGCCTGCGCGGGGCCGAGCGCATCCGGGAGGACGTCGAGTGACGCCGGCTCAGCGGCGGCCCGGCCGGCCCGGCCGCGGACCCGGGTCCGCAACCCCACCGGGCGGAGGGCGTGTGAGCAGGAAACCCGAGCTGAAGGGGCGGGCCGCCCGGCTCGCCCGGCTCATTCCCGCGGGCCGGGGCCGGGCGGCCCGGACCCCGTTCGTCCTCCTCGTCGTCCTCCTGCTCGGCGGCGGCCTCATCGGTCTCCTCGTGCTGAACTCGGCGCTCAGCGAAGGCTCGTTCCGACTGGACGACCTGAAGACCGACACCAAGAACCTCACCGACGAGGAACAGGCGCTCCAGCGGGACGTGGACTCCTACTCCGCCCCCGACGCCCTCCAGCGCCGCGCCCGCGAACTCGGCATGGTCCCCGGCGGCGACCCGGCCTTCCTGAACCGGGACGGCACCGTGAAGGGCGTCCCGTCGGCCGCGCCCCGGCAGTCCTCCGCCGAACTCCCCCTCGCGCTGCGCCCCCCGGAGGCGGCCGCCTCCGCGTCCGCCGCCCCGCCCGCCCCGGTGACGACCCCCGCGTCCGCCGCCCCGCCCGCCCCTGTGACGACCCCCGCGTCCGCCGCCTCGCCGGCCCCGGCGACGACCACCGCCTCCGGCGCGCCGGCCGGCCCGAGCGCGACCCCCGCCCCGAGTGCGACCCCCGCCCCGACCACACCCCTCGGTAGGTGACGGAAGTGTCCGACAGGGAACCGCCACGCCGCCGCGTGCCCGGCCCGGCCAGGCCCGTCCGCCCGGCCGCGACCCGGCGGCGACCCGGCCCCGGGGCCCGGCCGGCCCGCCGGCCCGCCCCGGCCCGGCCCGCCCGGCCGCAGGCGCTGCGGCTGGGCAGCCCCCGTCCCCGGCTGCGCATGATCGGCCTCGCGCTGACCCTGGTGCTGATCGCGTTCGTCGTACGACTGCTCCAGGTGCAGGCCGTCGACGCCGACGCCTACGCCGCCAAGGCCGAGCAGAACCGCTACGTCGTGCACACCCTGGCCGCCGAGCGCGGCGGGATCACCGACCGCAACGGCGTCGCCCTGGCCGCCAGCGTGGACGCGTACGACATCACCGCCGACCCCACGATGTTCACCGGCAAGCAGCTGAAGATCGGCGACGGGCCGGAGCGGGCGGCGGCGCTGCTCGCCCCGATCCTCGGCCTGGAACAGGCCGATCTCGTCAAGAAGCTCAGGCCCAAGGACAAGAAGCTCCAGTACGTCAGGCTCGCCGGCCGGCAGACCCCGCAGGTCTGGACGCAGATCAAGGACCTGAAGGCGGCGCTGGCCAAGAAGGCGCAGACGGACGACACCACGGTCAACGTGCTGGCCGGGGTCTTCGCCGACCCCACCACCAGGCGCGTCTACCCCAACGGCGACCTCGCCGCCGGGATACTGGGCTGGGTCAACGCCGACGGCAAGGGCGGCGGCGGTATCGAACAGCAGCTGAACAAGGCGCTGACCGGCAAGGACGGCAAGATCCGCTACGCCCAGTCCGGCGGCCGCCAGGTGCCGACCGCGGGCTCCACCGAGACGCCCGCCGTGTCCGGCAGCGACATCGAGCTCACCATCGACCGCGACATCCAGTGGGCCGCGCAGAACGCCATCACCGAGCAGGTGAAGAAGTCCAAGGCGGACCGCGGGTACGTGATCGTGCAGGACACCCGGACCGGCGAGATCCTCGCCATGGCCGACTCGCCCGGCTTCGACCCCAACGACCTGACCAAGGCCGATCCCGCGGCCCTCGGCAACGCGGCCGTCCAGGACGCCTACGAGCCCGGCTCCACCGCCAAGGTCATGTCGATGGCCGCCGTGCTGGAGGAGAACGCGGCCACCCCCCTGACCCATGTCACCGTGCCCAACCGGCTGCACCGCGGCGACCGGCTCTTCAAGGACGACATGGACCACGAGACGTGGTACCTCACGCTCAACGGCGTGCTCGCCAGATCCAGCAACATCGGCACGATCCTCGCCACCGGCCAGCTCGGCACGACGCAGCCCGAGGCCAACCGGGTCCTCTACTCCTATCTGCGCAAGTTCGGCATCGGTGCCTACACCGGACTCGACTTCCCTGGCGAGACCAAGGGCATCCTCGCCGCGCCGGACGACTGGTCGACATCGCAGCAGTACACGATTCCTTTCGGTCAGGGCGTGTCCGTCAACGCCATGCAGGCGGCCTCCGTCTACTCGACGATCGCCAACGGCGGCGTCCGCGTCGAGCCCACGCTGGTGCGCGGCACGAAGGGGGCGGACGGACGCTTCGCCCCCGCCGCCCAGCCGAAGAAGACCCGGGTCATCAGCGCCAAGACCGCCAAGAGCCTCGCCCAGATGCTGGAGTCGGTCGTGGACGACGAGCACGGCACCGGCGCCAAGGCGCGTATCCCGGGCTACCGTGTCGCGGGCAAGACCGGTACGGCCAACCGCGTGGATCCGGCCACCGGCAAGTACAAGGGATACACGTCGTCGTTCGCCGGATTCGCTCCCGCGGACAAGCCGCGCGTCACCGTCTACTGCGCGATCCAGAACGCCACCGAGGGCAACTACTTCGGCGGTCAGATCTGCGGCCCCATCTACAAGCAGGTGATGGAGTTCGCCCTGAAGACCCTTCAGGTCCCGCCCACCGGGGCGAAGCCCGCCAGCCTCCCCGTCGACTTCACACCCTGACCCGGCCGGCACCCTGACCGGCCCGGAAACCCGTACCGCCCAGCACCGAACCAGCCAGGAAACCAGCCCGTGACCATGATCACTCCCCAGCCGGGGAACCAGGGCGCGCCAGGCCCCTCGCTTCGCTCGCAAGCGGGTGCGCCCGGTACGCTCACCGCCGTGCCACACGCTGATCAGTCCCAAACCACCCAGAAGGGCGTTCCCGTGACATATCCGGGCCCGCCCCGGCCGGTCCAGGTCTCCGCAACACCCCTCGCGGAGCTCGCCGATCAGCTGGGCGCCGCCGCTCCGAACGACACCGCCGCGATCACGGGCATCACCCATGACTCGCGGGCCGTCCGTCCCGGCGACCTCTACGCCGCCCTGCCGGGCGCCCGCGCCCACGGCGCCGACTTCGTCGTCCAGGCGGCCGGTCTCGGCGCGGTCGCCGTCCTGACCGATCCCGCCGGCGCCGAACGGGCCGCCGCCACCGGCCTGCCGGTGCTGGTCGCCGACGACCCGCGCGGCCGGATGGGCGAGCTGGCCGCCACGATCTACGGCCGTCCCGGCCGGGACCTGCTCCAGATCGGCATCACCGGAACCTCCGGCAAGACCACCACGGCCTACCTGGTCGAGGGCGGTCTGAAGGCCGACCGCGCCACCGGGCTGATCGGCACCGTCGAGATGCGCATCGGCGACGAGCGCATCAAGTCCGAGCGCACCACCCCCGAGGCCACCGACCTCCAGGCCCTGTTCGCGGTCATGCGCGAACGCGGCGTCGAGGCGGTCGCCATGGAGGTCTCCAGCCACGCCCTGGTGCTCGGCCGCGTCGACGGCTGTGTCTTCGACATCGCCGTCTTCAACAACCTCAGCCCGGAGCACATGGAGTTCCACTCCGACATGGAGGACTACTTCCAGGCCAAGGCGCAGTTGTTCACCCCGCGGCGCAGCAGGCTGGGCGTGGTCAACTTCGACGACGCCTACGGCCGCAGGCTGGCGCGGGAGGCGACCGTCCCGGTCGTCACCTTCTCCGCCGAGGGCGACCCGGACGCGGACTGGCGCGCGGAGGACGTCCACGTCGGACCCATGGACTCCACGTTCACCGTGACCGGCCCCGAGGGGCAGCGGATCACCGCCCGGTCCCCGCTGCCGGGTCCCTTCAACGTCGCCAACACCCTGGCCGCGATCGTCGCCCTCGCCGTCGCGGGGCTCGACCCGCAGACCGCGGCCGACGGCGTCGCCGCGGTGCCGGGGGTGCCGGGCCGCCTGGAGCGGGTGGACGCCGGACAGCCGTACCTCGCGGTCGTCGACTACGCCCACAAGACCGACGCCGTCGAATCGGTGCTGCGCGCCCTGCGCAAGGTCACCAAGGGCCGGCTGCACATCGTGCTCGGCTGCGGCGGCGACCGGGACACCACCAAGCGGCGGCCGATGGGCGCCGCGGCCGCCCGGCTCGCCGACACGGCCGTACTGACCTCGGACAACCCCCGCTCCGAGGATCCCCTGGCGATCCTGGCGAGCATGCTCGAGGGCGCGGCCTCCGTGCCCGCGCACGAGAGAGGCGAGGTGCTCCTGTTCGAGGACCGGGCCGCCGCGATCGCCGCCGCCGTCTCCCGGGCCCGGCCCGGGGACACCCTGCTGGTCGCGGGCAAGGGCCATGAGCAGGGCCAGGACATCGCCGGAGTGGTCCGTCCCTTCGACGACCGCCAGGTGCTCCGCGAAGCTATCCAGAAGACCCAGGGATGAACTTGTGATCGCCCTCTCCCTCGCCGAGATCGCAGCAGTCGTCGGCGGGCAGACGTACGACATACCGGATCCGTCCGTCCAGGTGACCGGACCGGTCGTCCGGGACTCCCGAGAGGTGGTGCCAGGCAGCCTGTTCGTCGCGTTCGTCGGTGAACGCGTGGACGGCCACGACTTCGCGCACGCGGTCGTCGAGGCCGGTGCCGCCGCCGTGCTGGCGTCCCGGCCCGTCGGGGTCCCCGCCATCGTGGTGGAGGACGTCCAGGCGGCCATCGGCGCCCTCGCACGGCACGTCGTGCGCGAGCTCGGTGCCACCCTCGTCGCCCTCACCGGCTCGGCGGGCAAGACCAGTACCAAGGACCTGATCGCGCAGGTGCTCCAGCGCCACGCCCCCACGGTGTGGACGCCCGGCTCGCTCAACAACGAGATCGGGCTGCCGCTGACGGCGCTCGCCGCCACCGAGGAGACCAGGTTCCTGGTCCTGGAGATGGGCGCCCGCGGGATCGGCCACATCCGCTACCTGGCCGGCCTGACGCCGCCGAGGATCGGCCTCGTGCTGAACGTCGGCACCGCCCACATCGGGGAGTTCGGCGGCCGCGAGCAGATCGCCCAGGCGAAGGGCGAACTCGTGGAGGCGCTGCCGCCGGCCGAGGACGGCGGCATCGCGGTCCTCAACGCCGACGACCCCCTGGTGCGGGCCATGGCCTCCCGTACGAAGGCGAAGGTGGTCTATTTCGGAGAGTCCGACGAAGCGGACGTTCGCGCCGAGAACGTGCGACTCACGGACAGCGGACAGCCCGCCTTCAGCCTTCACACACCCTCCGGGTGCAGTGATGTGACCATGCGCCTGTACGGTGAGCATCACGTGTCGAACGCGCTCGCCGCGGCCGCCGTCGCCCATGAGCTGGGCATGTCCGTGGAAGAGATCGCCACCGCGCTCTCCGAGGCGGGCTCCCTCTCCCGTTGGCGCATGGAGGTCACGGAGCGCCCGGACGGCGTGACGGTCGTCAACGACGCCTACAACGCGAACCCCGAGTCCATGCGAGCCGCCTTGCGCGCGCTCGCGGCGATGGGCAAGGCCGCTCAGGCTCAAGGGGGTCGTACGTGGGCGGTGCTCGGCAAGATGGCCGAGCTCGGGGACGAGGCTCTCGCCGAGCACGACGCGGTCGGACGGCTTGCCGTCCGGCTCAATGTCGGCAAGCTCGTCGCGGTCGGGGGCAGGGAAGCCGCCTGGCTGCAACTGGGCGCATATAACGAGGGTTCGTGGGGTGAGGAGTCGGTGCACGTGTCCGACGCACAGGCGGCGGTCGACCTGTTGCGCAGCGAGTTGCGCCCGGGAGACGTCGTACTCGTGAAGGCGTCCCGGTCGGTCGGTCTCGAGAGCGTGGCGCAGGCGCTGCTCGAGAGCGGTGCCGAGGGTGAGGTTGCCGCCCGATGATGAAGCAGATCCTGTTCTCAGGAGTCATTGGCCTCTTCCTGACCCTGATCGGCACCCCGCTGCTGATCAAGCTCCTCGCCCGCAAGGGCTACGGGCAGTACATCCGCGACGACGGCCCGCGGGAGCACGCGAGCAAGCGCGGTACGCCGACGATGGGCGGTATCGCCTTCATCCTCTCGACGATCGCCGCGTACTTCCTCTCCAAGGTCATCACCGGCTACGCGCCCACCTACTCGGGCCTGTTGGTGCTGGGCCTGATGTTCGGCATGGGCCTGGTGGGCTTCCTCGACGACTACATCAAGATCGTCAAGCGGCGCTCGCTCGGTCTGCGGGCCAAGGCGAAGATGGCCGGCCAGCTGATCGTCGGTATCGCCTTCGCGGTGCTCTCGCTCCAGTTCGCGGACGGCCGCAACCAGACCCCGGCCTCCACCAAGCTGTCGTTCATCACGGACTTCGGCTGGACGATCGGCCCGGTGCTGTTCGTCGTCTGGGCGCTGTTCATGATCCTGGCGATGTCCAACGGCGTGAACCTGACCGACGGTCTGGACGGACTGGCCACCGGCGCCTCCGTCCTGGTCTTCGGCGCCTACACGTTCATCGGCGTCTGGCAGTTCCAGGAGTCCTGCGCCAACTCGATGACGCTGACGAACCCGAACGCCTGCTACGAGGTGCGCGACCCGCTGGACCTCGCGGTCATCGCCTCCGCGCTGATGGGTTCCTGCCTGGGCTTCCTGTGGTGGAACACGTCGCCGGCCAAGATCTTCATGGGTGACACCGGTTCGCTGGCGCTCGGCGGTGTGCTCGCGGGTCTCGCGATCTGCTCCCGCACCGAGCTGCTGATCGCCATCCTCGGCGGCCTGTTCGTCCTCATCACCATGTCGGTCGTCATCCAGGTCGGCTCCTTCCGGCTGACCGGCAAGCGCGTCTTCCGGATGGCGCCACTCCAGCACCACTTCGAACTCAAGGGCTGGTCCGAGGTACTTGTGGTGGTCCGATTCTGGATCATCCAGGGCATCTGTGTGATCGTCGGACTCGGCCTCTTCTACGCGGGATGGGCAGCGGACAAGTGACCGACTGGCAGGGGAAGAACGTCACCGTCGCCGGACTGGGCGTCTCCGGCGTCCCGGCGGCCAAGGTGCTGCACGGGCTCGGCGCGAAGGTCACCGTCGTCAACGACGGCGACGACGAACGCGCCCGCGCCCAGGCGGCGGAACTGGAGGCGCTCGGCATCACCGTGCGCCTCGGTGACGGGGACACCCTGCCCGAAGGCACCGAACTCGTCGTCACCGCGCCCGGCTGGAAGCCGGACAAGCCGCTGTTCGCCGCCGCCGCGCAGGCCGGCGTCCCCGTCTGGGGCGACGTCGAACTGGCGTGGCGGCTGCGGGGCCCGGACGCCGCCCCCTGGCTGGCCGTCACCGGCACCAACGGCAAGACCACCACCGTCCAGATGCTCGCCTCCATCCTGAAGGCGGCGGGCCTGCGCACGGCGGCGGTCGGCAACATCGGCGTCTCCCTGCTCGACGCGGTCCTCGGCGACGAGCAGTACGACGTCCTCGCGGTCGAGCTGTCGAGCTACCAGCTGCACTGGGCGCCCTCGCTGCGCGCCCACTCGGCCGCCGTCCTCAACCTCGCCCCCGACCACCTCGACTGGCACGGCTCCATGGAGGCGTACGCCGCCGACAAGGGCCGTATCTACGAGGGCAATCGGATCGCCTGCGTCTACAACGTGGCCGACGAGGCCACCGAGAACCTGGTGCGCGCGGCGGACGTCGAGGAGGGCTGCCGGGCCGTCGGCTTCACGCTCGGCACCCCGGGTCCCTCCCAACTCGGCGTGGTGGAAGGCATCCTGGTCGACCGCGCCTTCGTCGAGAACCGGCAGAAGAACGCCCAGGAGCTGGCGGAGGTGGCGGACGTCGACCCGCCCGCCCCGCACAACATCGCCAACGCCCTTGCGGCGGCGGGCCTCGCGCGCGCCTTCGGGGTGCCCGCCAAGGCCGTACGGGACGGCCTGCGGGCCTTCACCCCGGACGCCCACCGCATCGCGCACGTGGCGGACCTGGACGGCGTCGCCTACGTCGACGACTCCAAGGCGACCAACACCCATGCCGCGGAAGCCTCTTTGGCCGCCTACGAGTCGATCGTGTGGATCGCGGGCGGACTGGCGAAGGGCGCGACCTTCGACGAACTCGTCGCGAAGTCGGCGAAGCATCTTCGCGGCGTCGTGCTCATCGGCGCGGACCGCGCCCTGATCCGGGAAGCCCTGGCGCGACACGCCCCGGAAGTACCGGTCGTCGACCTCGACCGGACCGACACTGGGGCGATGCTCGCGGCTGTCCGGGAAGCGCGGCGGCTCGCCACCGCCGGCGACACGGTGCTGCTGGCCCCGGCCTGCGCCTCGATGGACATGTTCGCCAACTACAACAAGCGCGGCGACGCGTTCGCGGAGGCGGTTCGCGAACTCGGCGCCTGACCCCGCCTGCTGCCGGGCGACCCTGGGAGGGACGCGTGCGACCGTCGAGGCCGACGTACAGCGGAGCCACGGATGCCCGGTAGCCGTACCGGGCGTCCGCCCGCGCAGCGGGCCGTACGGCTGCCGCCCGGCTCCAGGGGCCCGCGTGACAACCCGCTGCGCGTTCTGCATCTGCGCGCCCTCAAGGCCTGGGACCGGCCGCTGACGGCGTACTACCTGATCCTCGGCGGCAGCCTGCTGATCACCGTGCTGGGTCTGGTGATGGTCTACTCGGCCTCCCAGATCACGGCTCTGCAGATGGCGCTGCCCGGCTCGTTCTTCTTTCGCAAACAGTTCCTGGCCGCCTCCATCGGCGCCGGACTGCTGCTGCTCGCCTCCCGGATGCCGGTGAAACTGCACCGCGCGCTGGCCTACCCGATCCTCGCCGGAGCCGTCTTCCTGATGGCGTTGGTGCAGGTGCCGGGGATAGGAGTCGCGGTCAACGGCAACCAGAACTGGCTCTCCCTCGGCGGCTCCTTCCAGATCCAGCCCAGCGAGTTCGGCAAGCTCGCCCTGGTGCTGTGGGGCGCCGACCTCATCGCGCGCAAACACGACAAGAAGCTGCTGGCCCAGTGGAAGCACATGCTCGTGCCGCTCGTGCCGGTGGCCTTCCTGCTGCTCGGGCTGATCATGCTCGGCGGCGACATGGGCACCGCGATCATCCTGACGGCGATCCTGTTCGGGCTGCTGTGGCTGGCGGGCGCACCGACCAGGCTGTTCGTGGGCGTGCTGTCGATCGCGGCCACGATCGGGGTGATCCTCATCAAGACGAGCCCCAACCGGATGGCCCGGCTCTCCTGCATCGGCGCCACCGAGCCGCAGAGCGGACCCGTCGACTGCTGGCAGGCCGTGCACGGCATCTACGCCCTCGCTTCCGGCGGGATCTTCGGATCCGGACTCGGGGCAAGTGTGGAGAAATGGGGACAACTGCCCGAAGCGCACACGGACTTCATCTTTGCCGTCACCGGTGAGGAACTGGGCCTGGCGGGGACGCTGTCGGTGCTCGCCCTGTTCGCGGCTCTAGGCTATGCGGGTATCCGCGTGGCCGGACGCACGGAGGATCCCTTCGTCAGGTATGCCGCGGGAGGCGTGACCACGTGGATCGTCGCACAGGCGGTGATCAACATCGGTGCGGTGCTCGGCCTGCTGCCGATCGCCGGGGTTCCTCTCCCGCTGTTCTCCTACGGAGGGTCCGCCCTGCTGCCGACCATGTTCGCCGTCGGGTTGCTGATCGCCTTCGCGCGTGACGAGCCCGCCGCGCGGGCGGCGCTTGCGATGCGACAGCCCCGCTTTGGTAGAAAGCGGGCTGGAGGCCCTGCGCCCGACCGGGGGCCTCGGAGATGGAACACGATGCGACGGCGTGCCTCGGCGGCGCGCACGTCCGGAGAGCGGTGAATTTCGGTGCATGTCGTACTCGCTGGTGGGGGGACCGCCGGCCACATCGAGCCCGCGCTCGCCCTCGCGGACGCCCTGCGCAGGCAGGACCCCACCGTGGGGATCACGGCGCTGGGCACGGAGCGGGGCCTGGAGACCCGACTCGTCCCGGAGCGGGGCTACGACCTCGCGCTGATCCCGGCCGTGCCGCTGCCGCGCAAGCCGACCCCCGAGCTGATCACCGTCCCGGGCCGGCTGCGCGGGACGATCAAGGCGGCCGAGCAGATCCTGGAGCGCACCAAGGCCGACTGCGTCGTCGGCTTCGGCGGCTACGTCGCCCTGCCCGGCTACCTGGCCGCCAAGCGCCTCGGTGTGCCGATCGTGATCCACGAGGCCAACGCGCGCCCCGGCCTGGCCAACAAGATCGGCTCGCGGTACGCGGCCAGGGTCGCCGTATCCACCCCGGACAGCAAGCTGCGCGACGCCCACTACATCGGCATCCCGCTGCGCCGCTCCATCGCCACCCTCGACCGGGCCGCCGTACGCCCGCAGGCCCGCGCGGCCTTCGGACTCGACCCCAACCTGCCGACGCTGCTCGTCTCCGGCGGCTCGCAGGGCGCCCGCCGCCTCAACGAGGTGATCCAGCAGGTCGCGCCCTGGCTCCAGCAGGCGGGCATCCAGATCCTGCACGCGGTCGGCCCGAAGAACGAACTGCCGCAGGTGCAGCAGATGCCGGGGATGCCGCCCTATGTGCCGGTACCGTACGTGGACCGGATGGATCTCGCCTACGCCGCGGCCGACATGATGCTGTGCCGCGCGGGCGCGATGACCGTCGCCGAACTCTGTGCCGTCGGGCTCCCGGCCGCCTACGTCCCGTTGCCCATCGGCAACGGCGAACAGCGGCTGAACGCCCAGCCGGTGGTCAAGGCGGGCGGCGGTCTCCTCGTCGACGACGCGGAACTCACCCCGGAGTGGGTGCGCGAGCACGTGCTGCCCGTGCTCGCCGACCCGCACCGGCTGTACGAGATGTCCAGCATCGCCAGCGAGTTCGGCCGCCGGAACGCCGACGAACTGCTCGTCGGTCTGGTCTACGAGGCGATCGCCGCGGGCCGTTAGGCGCGGATGACGAAAGGGCAGGGAGCGTGGCCGGACCCACCACCGCCGAGCGCGGTGAACGTCAGCAGGAGCCGTCCGGCCCGCCCCTCGTCCGGAGGTTCGGGCGGCGCCGGCTTCGTGTGATCATCTTCATGCTGGTCGGTTCCGTGCTCCTGGGCGCGGGTTGCGTCTGGGTGCTGTACGGCTCGCAGTGGCTGCGGGTGGAGCATGTCTCGGTCTCGGGCACCGCCGTGCTCACGCCGGAACAGGTACGCGAGGCTGCGGACGTTCCCGTCGGGGCACCGCTTATTTCGGTCGATACCGATGCGATCGAGGCGCGACTTCGCCGGAAATTGCCCCGAATTGACTCGGTTGATGCGGTCCGTTCCTGGCCCCATGGAATCGGGCTGAAAGTGATCGAACGCTCTCCGGTCCTTCTGGTCCGAAAGGGCTCCTCCTATGTCGAAGTGGACGACGACGGCGTCCGTTTCGCCACGGTTTCCGAGGCGCCGAAAGGCGTTCCGATGCTCGAATTGTCGCTTTCCCGGCCGGGTTCGGCGGCCGCGAGTCTGCGGCGCTTCGGCGAGGACCGGCTCGTGCGCGAGGCCGTGCGGGTCGCGGGGGACCTGCCGGCCGCCGTCGCGCGCGAGACCCGGACCCTCAAGGTGCTTTCCTACGACGACATCTCGCTGGAGTTGACCGCCGGACGGTCGGTCGCGTGGGGCAGCGGTGAACACGGCGGCACGAAGGCCCGTACTCTCACTGCACTGATGAAAGCGGCACCCGGGGCGCGGCACTTCGATGTCAGCGTTCCCACCGCCCCCGCCTCAGTGCTCAGTTGACGTACATCGGCGCAGGCCAGCACCCTGGTTGGGCAGCGCTACGCCTGATCACATAGGGTGAAAAGAAAAACGGGAGGTTCGGCGTGTTCGTTGAACGCGCGCCGCTTGTCGACTTAGTGTCCTGTTCAGAAGACTCCAGAGAACAGACATACTGGTAACCCTAAACTTCAACGTTAGGGTTCGGGTCGGCGCTACGGACCGTCCCCATTCGGCATCAGTCGTCGGATCGCGACACGGCGAGGCGGCGACACGTAACTCGAGGCGAGAGGCCTTCGACGTGGCAGCACCGCAGAACTACCTCGCAGTCATCAAAGTCATCGGTGTCGGCGGCGGTGGTGTCAATGCCATCAACCGGATGATCGAGGTCGGTCTCAAGGGCGTCGAGTTCATCGCCATCAACACCGACGCGCAGGCGTTGTTGATGAGCGACGCCGACGTCAAGCTCGACGTCGGCCGGGAACTCACGCGCGGCCTCGGGGCCGGAGCCAACCCGGCAGTCGGCCGCAAGGCCGCCGAGGACCACCGCGAGGAGATCGAGGAGGTCCTCAAGGGGGCCGACATGGTCTTCGTGACCGCCGGAGAGGGCGGCGGCACCGGCACCGGCGGCGCGCCCGTCGTGGCCAACATCGCCCGCTCGCTGGGCGCCCTCACCATCGGCGTGGTCACCCGCCCCTTCACCTTCGAGGGCCGGCGCCGCGCCAACCAGGCCGAGGACGGCATCGCGGAACTCCGCGAAGAGGTCGACACCCTCATCGTCATCCCGAACGACCGACTGCTGTCCATCTCGGACCGCCAGGTCTCGGTCCTCGACGCCTTCAAGTCGGCGGACCAGGTCCTGCTCTCCGGCGTCCAGGGCATCACGGACCTCATCACCACCCCCGGTCTGATCAACCTCGACTTCGCCGACGTCAAGTCGGTCATGTCCGAGGCGGGTTCGGCCCTCATGGGCATCGGCTCGGCCCGCGGCGACGACCGCGCGGTGGCGGCGGCCGAGATGGCGATCTCCTCGCCGCTGCTGGAAGCCTCCATCGACGGCGCCCGGGGCGTCCTGCTGTCCATCTCCGGCGGCTCCGACCTCGGTCTGTTCGAGATCAACGAGGCGGCCCAGCTCGTCAGCGAGGCGGCCCACCCCGAGGCCAACATCATCTTCGGCGCGGTCATCGACGACGCCCTGGGCGACGAGGTGCGGGTCACCGTGATCGCGGCCGGCTTCGACGGCGGTCAGCCGCCCGCGCGCCGGGACAACGTCCTCGGCGCGTCCTCGGCCCCGGCCCGGCGCGAGGAGCCCGCTCCCGTCCGCCAGCCCGAGAGCCGCCCGTCCTTCGGCTCCCTGGGCAGTGTCACGCCCAAGGAGGAGCCGGAGCCCGCTCCGGAGCCCGTGAAGGAGATCCCGGTGGCCCCGCCGCTGCCGTCGTCGCGGAGCTACTCGGACAGCGCGGCCGAGGAGCTCGACGTGCCGGACTTTCTGAAGTGATAGGACAGCGCTCCGTAACGGGCACTGCGAACGGCGCGCACTTCGCCTTCACCGACAGGTGGGGCGGGGTGAGCGCCGTTCCGTACGAGGAGCTCAACCTCGGCGGCGCGGTCGGTGACGACCCCGACGCCGTCCGCGCCAACCGCGGGTCGGCGGCGCGGGAACTCGGGCTCGATCCGGCCCGGGTGGTCTGGATGAACCAGGTGCACGGCAACGATGTCGCCGTGGTCGACCGCCCCTGGGGCGACGGGCCCGTCCCGTCGGTCGACGCCCTGGTGACCGCAACCCGGGGGCTCGCCCTCGCGGTGCTCACCGCCGACTGCGTCCCGGTCCTGCTGGCCGACCCGGTGGCCGGGGTGGTCGCCGCCGCCCACGCGGGGCGTCCCGGCATGGTCGCCGGGGTCGTGCCCGCCGCCGTCGACGCGATGAAGTCGCTCGGCGCCGACCCCGCCCGGATCGTCGCCCGCACCGGACCCGCCGTCTGCGGCCGGTGCTACGAAGTGCCGGAGGAGATGCGCGCCGAGGTCGCCGCCGTCGAACCGGCGGCGCACTCGGAGACGAGCTGGGGTACACCCGCGGTCGATGTGACCGCCGGCGTGCACGCGCAGCTCGAAAGGCTCGGGGTGCACGACCGGGCGCAGTCGCCGGTGTGCACGCTCGAGTCCGGCGACCACTTCTCGTACCGCCGGGACCGCACCACCGGGCGGCTCGCCGGCTACGTCTGGCTGGACTGATGGGGCATGACGGACCGTAACGACGAACTCGCCGCAAACCTGGCGAAGGTGGAGCGGCGCATCGCCGCCGCGTGCGCGGCCGCGGGCCGCGGGCGCGAAGAGGTGACCCTGATCGTGGTCACCAAGACCTATCCCGCGAGCGATGTGCGGCTGCTGTCCGGACTCGGGGTGCGGCACGTGGCCGAGAACCGGGACCAGGACGCGGCACCCAAAGCCGCCGAATGTTCCGATCTGCCCCTTAGTTGGCATTTCGTCGGTCAATTGCAGACCAACAAGGTGCGATCGGTGGTCGGTTATGCGGATGTCGTGCAATCCGTTGACCGTTCCCGGCTCGTGACGGCCCTGTCGAAGGAGGCCGAGCGCGCCGGGCGCGAACTGGGCTGTCTCCTCCAGGTCGCGCTCGACGCCGGGGAACGCGAGCGCGGGGAGCGCGGCGGCGTGGCGCCCGCGGGAATCGAAGAGTTGGCCGATCTTGTCGCCCGGGCGCCCGGACTGCGCCTCGACGGGCTCATGACGGTCGCTCCCCTCGCCGGGGAGTACGCGGGACGTCAACGAGCCGCGTTCGAGCGGTTGATGGATTTGTCGACCGACCTGCGCCGAGCCCATCCGGCTGCGAACATGGTCTCGGCAGGGATGAGTGCGGACCTCGAGGAGGCCGTGGCGGCAGGGGCGACACATGTGCGCGTCGGCACCGCGGTACTCGGAGTCCGTGCCGGGCTCGGGTAACGTCGCCAGGAAGTCGGACCACAGCAGAAAATATGGTCATTTCCGCCGAAAGGCGGGCATAAAGGCCACGTGGATCGCGGGACTTGGCAGTCGTCAGCGGATCCACCACAGAGCGGAGGACTCAGAGCATGGCCGGCGCGATGCGCAAGATGGCGGTCTACCTCGGCCTCGTGGAGGACGATGGGTACGACGGCCGGGGCTTCGACCCCGACGACGACTTCGAACCCGAACTGGACCCGGAGCCCGAGCGGGATCACCGGCGGCACGAGCCGTCGCACCCGCTGCACGGAGTACATCAGTCGCAAAGGGACGAACCGGTACGAGTGGTGCAGCCCTCCGCTCCACGTGACCCGATGCCGCACGCCGCTTCGCTCGCCGCGGAATCCGGGCGCCCGGCGCGGATCGCACCCGTGGCATCCATCACACAAGAACGTCAGAGTCTGGAGAAGAACGTCCCGGTGATCATGCCCAAGGTCGTGTCGGAACGAGAGCCGTACCGGATCACCACGCTCCACCCCCGGACCTACAACGAGGCCCGTACCATCGGGGAACACTTCCGTGAGGGCACGCCGGTGATCATGAACCTCACGGAGATGGACGACACGGACGCGAAGCGACTTGTCGACTTTGCTGCCGGTCTTGTGTTCGGTCTCCACGGCAGCATCGAGCGGGTGACGCAGAAGGTGTTCCTGTTGTCGCCTGCTAACGTCGATGTCACGGCGGAGGACAAGGCCCGCATCGCAGAGGGCGGGTTCTTCAACCAGAGCTGAGACGTGGGACCGGAACGAAGTACGGAACAGGGGAGAGGGAAGCACCAGTCATGAGCGTGTTCGCGCAGGTGGTGTACTACGCGCTGCTGCTTTTCCTCATCGTCCTGATCTTCCGGCTTGTCATGGACTACGTCTTCCAGTTCGCCCGCTCGTGGCAACCCGGCAAGGCGATGGTGGTCGTTCTGGAGGCCACTTACACTGTCACTGATCCACCGTTGAAGCTTCTGCGGCGGTTCATTCCGCCGTTGCGTCTCGGGGGCGTGGCGCTCGACCTGTCCTTCTTCGTACTGATGATCATCGTCTACATCTTGATCAGCGTCGTGGGGAGTCTCGCGAGGTGACAGTGGACGATACGGTCTTGCCGACTGCCGATGACTACGTTGAGGTGAAGAGATGCCGTTGACCCCCGAGGACGTGCGGAACAAGCAGTTCACGACCGTCCGCCTCCGAGAAGGCTATGACGAGGACGAGGTCGATGCCTTCCTCGACGAGGTCGAAGCCGAACTGACCCGACTGCTCCGCGAGAACGAGGACCTGCGCGCCAAACTGGCCGCGGCGACGCGCGCTGCTGCCCAGAACCAGCAGAACATGCGCAAGCCTCCGGAGCAGGACGGGCCGCAGGGCGGTATGCCCCAGCAGGGTATGCCTCCGCAGGGCATGCCCCAGCAGGGTATGCGTGGTCCTGGTGGTCCTGTGCCCGCCGGCATATCGGGCCCGCCGCAGCAGCAGATGGGTGGCCCCATGGGTGGTCCGCCCCAGCTGCCGAGCGGTGCGCCGCAGCTGCCCGCCGGCCCTGGTGGCGGTCAGGGCGGTCCGCAGGGTCCCGGTCCGATGGGTCAGGGTGGCCCGATGGGTCCCGGTCCGATGGGGCAGGGCGGTCCGATGGGTCCCGGTCCGATGGGTCAGGGCGGTCCGATGGGTCCCGGTCCGATGGGGCAGGGCGGTCCGATGGGTCCCGGCCCCATGGGCCAGGGCGGTCCGATGGGCCAGGGTCCGATGGGTCAGGGTCCGATGGGCGGCCAGCCCCCCATGCAGCAGATGGGCGGCCCCATGGGCGGCCCGATGGGCGGCCCCATGGGTGGTCCGATGGGCGGCCCCGGTCAGGGCCCCGGCGGCGACAGTGCCGCCCGTGTCCTCTCGCTGGCCCAGCAGACCGCCGACCAGGCGATCGCCGAGGCCCGCTCCGAGGCCAACAAGATCGTCGGTGAGGCCCGCAGCCGCGCCGAGGGACTCGAGCGTGACGCCCGTGCCAAGGCCGACGCCCTGGAGCGGGACGCGCAGGAGAAGCACCGCGTCGCGATGGGCTCCCTGGAGTCCGCCCGCGCCACGCTGGAGCGCAAGGTCGAGGACCTGCGCGGCTTCGAGCGCGAGTACCGTACGCGTCTGAAGTCCTACCTGGAGTCGCAGCTGCGCCAGTTGGAGACCCAGGCCGACGACTCGCTGGCTCCGCCGCGTACCCCGGCGGCCGCGTCCCTCCCGCCGTCCCCGGCGCCCTCCATGGCACCGGCCGGCGCGAGCGCCCCGTCGTACGGCACCGGTCCGGGCATGGGTGGTGGGCCGTCGCCGGCTCCGCCGTCCTACGGCGGTCAGCAGCAGATGACGCCGGCCATGACCCAGCCCATGGCCCCGGTCCGGCCTCAGGGCCCGTCCCCGATGGGTCAGGCGCCCTCGCCGATGCGTGGGTTCCTGATCGACGAGGACGACAACTGACGGCCGTCCCCACGCCTTAGGCGTCGGCAGCGTTCAAGGGCGAGGCCCCGGATTCCGATCCGGGGCCTCGCCCTTTTTACGCGGGTTGACGACGGTGCGCCGCCGGGCGCGCACGGCGAGCGACGAGGACGGCCGGGAGCGGTCCCGGCCGTCACGGCGACGGGAACCGCTCCCGGTCCGCCGGACGCGGCGTCGCCGGACCGGCAGGCGGTGCCTGGCGCGAGCGCGGTGGCTGGGGGGATTCCGGGGGGGTGCCCCTATCTCTTTGGTCAAGCTGTTGGGGTGCCCCGGTGGAGGCGGAGCGTGCGTCAGCCATCCGCCGCTGTGTCGATGCCTGCGTATTCGTAG
>NZ_JBSFIA010000078.1:0-19819 GCF_053597355.1 Streptomyces sp. NPDC001443 | reverse complement strand
CCACCCCCCGGATCATCAACAACAGGAGGGGGAAGTCATGCCGGACCCGAAGGCCGGAGGCCCCATTGCGGAGCCATGAAAAAGGTAACGGGGGGCTGCGGTGCGGGGGGCGATGACTAGGTGTTCTGTCTCGGGAGGTTGTGGACGGGTGAGCCAGGTCTCGGCTGAGGGATCTTGAACAGGTGAGGGCCTTCCGGTTCGGTGTGGATTGCGACGTCTACACCTGATCGAAAGGCCCTCGTGCCCCACCGTATGCGCCCCTGACCGAGACCGGATGGCTGCGCCTGGCGCGCCGGGTGGTCGAGGACAACTGGCCCCTGCGTCGCGCCGCGGAACGCTTCCAGGTCTCGCCGACCACGGCCCAGCGCTGGGCCGACCGCCACCGGCAGTCCGGCGAAGCCGGCATGAGCGACCGCTCCTGTCGGGTGCGGTTGTCGTGCTGATCTCCTTTGTGACTCGACATCTCGAAGATCAGCCGGTGGCCGTTCTTGTATCCGGGCACTCCTCAGACGCCAGGCCAAACGCCCGGATCAGGTGGGAGCCCGTACACCACTTCCAAGGACGCAACCCCGCCCTGCGCCTGCCGTGCCTGCTGTCGCGCGCAGAGCGTCTGCAGGTGTCCGCGACGGGCGGCTGCAACCCAGGCCACCGGCTGGTCCGTGCCCAACCTGTTGCGAACCCTTCTGGGCTGATGACGATCGTCCTCGTGTCCATCACCGCCGTCGAGGTCAAGCCGTTGCGAACCCTCCTGGGCTGATGACAACCAGTTCCGCCGCCTGGTCGACGGCGGGCCGCTGATGTTGCGATCCCCTCGGGCTGATGACGATCACGGACCGGCTCGTGATCGACATCAACGGCGATGCGTTGTGATCCCTCGTGGGCTGATGACGACCTGGCTAGCGGACTGGCTGTACGACGTCCTCGCGTTGTTGTGAACCCTCCTGGGCTGATGACGGGCGGCGAGCCATCGCAAAGGCGCTTCTGGCTGAGTAGTTGCGAACCCTTCCGGGCTTATGACGACGAACCGGGCGACATTATCGTCCTCGACTGGCAGAGCTAGTTGCGAATCCGCCTGGGCTAATGACGACATGCCGTGGTGCTGGACTCCTATCCGGCGCTGGTCGCATTGCGAGCCCTCCCGGGCTGATGACGAACCGCGATCCCGAGAACAGCACCGAGGCCCACCACATGTTGCGAAGCCTTCTGGGCTGATGACGGTCTATGGACGCTTGCGACAGACGCCGCCACGGACGTGTTGCGATCCCTCCTGGGCGGATAGGGGCCCGCCGGGTGCTCCTGTTGAGTAGGACGTGTGGGAGTTGCGATCCCTTCGAAGGCTGATGAGGGGGAATGGCGCCTGCTGTCAGGTTGATGCTGACCGGCCTGGGATGCCTGCGTTTCTTACGTTTGTGAGGCCGTGTTCGCTGCTGTACTGGCCGTCGACGATATACACCTTCAGGTCCTCGTCGTAGTGGGCTCGTGGGGTGGTGTTAGCGGGTAGGGGGATGAGGTAGTCGTCTGCGAGCAGCCGGCCTGGGCGGCCGTCGGCTTGGTCGAGTGCGGCGGCATACGCGGTGCGGTCTTCGACGAGGATGGCTTCGGTTCCGTCGAAGAGTTCGTCGAAACGTTGGGCGAGATCGGTGCGGTCGTCGTAGGGATAGGTGAAGTCGAGGAACGTGGCCGCGAACTGATCCCGGTGGTGGAGCACTTCCTCCCGCCAGGTGGTGCCCCAGGGGGTGGCGTAGATGGTGTTGAGCCAGTCGGTGATCTCGTTTTCGTCGACGGGTTGTCCGTCGTGGGCGGCGAGGATGCGCCAGGCGGCCTGAGTGGGGGCTTGGGGGTAGATGCCGTCGGCGAACCACTGCCCGGGGGCGTTGTTGCGTGGGCTGTAGTGGGCAGCGTGCACGATGACGTCGGCGGGGGGTCTGGCGGCGATTCGGTTGGCGCGGCCGAAGCGTTGGGCGAGGGCTTCAAGGTCGGCGGCGGCGGTGAACAGGACGTCGAAGTCGACGTCCATGGAGACTTCGAGGACCTGGGTGGAGACGACTAGGCCGGGCAGCCGCTGGCCTGCGCGGGTGCGGTCGGTGCTGTACCGGGCGGTGATGTGCTGTTCGAGGCGGGAGCGGTCCCGGCGTTTGTAGCGGGAGTGCAGCATGGTCGCCGCTGCTGGCCCGTGCAGGGCGCGTGCTGTGGGGGCGAGCTGGTCGTAGAGGTGTTGGGCCTGGCGGATGTTGTTGGCGATGACCAGGACGGACTCGCCCCGGTGCAGGCGGTCGGTGATTTCGGTGACGGCGGCGGGGTCGGTGAGGTGGTGGGGGCGGGTGCGGATGCGGTGCCTGGCTGGTGGGTTGCTGTCGGCGTCGTCGGTGCGGGTGACGGTCTGGGTGAGGGTGTCGGTGATCAGGTCGGCGAGGGCGTCGGGCAGAGTCGCGGAGAGGATGGCGAAGCGGCCGCCGAGGCGTTCGAGCAGGCCCATCATGGCCAGGATGTAGCCGAGCCGTTTGGTGTCGTAGGCGTGCAGCTCGTCCATGATGAACACCGAGTTCGCCGCGTCCACGAGCAGTGAGGCGTGGGCGGGGCCGACGAGGGCGGCGCGCAGCAGCTGGTAGGGGGTGGTGATCCTGATCGTTTCGGTGAACAGGCGGGTGGCGGCCTGGCGGGCGACGGCTTTGCGTGCGGCGCTCACCCGCTTGTCGTCGCCGTCTTCAGGGCAGGCGGCGTTGGCCAGGTGGTAGGCGGCCGCGCGGCCGTGTGCCACGCCGACCAGTTCCGGTGCTCCGAGTTCCCGGGCGGTGCGGTCGGCGTTGGCGTTGATCGAGGCGAGGTAGGGCAGGGTGTAGAAGACGCGGGGTACGCCCTGCCCGGCCGTCTGCATGGTGGTGGTCTGCCGGCAGGCCCACAGCCAGGAGGCTTCGGTCTTGCCACTGCCGGTGCGCGAGCGCAGCAGTAGGTGGCCGTCGATCGCGGCGGCGCGCTGCTGGTGCGGGCGCAGGGTGTAGCCCTTGGCCTTGATCGTGTCTTCCAGGCGGGCGGCGAAGGCCGGGCCCATGGGTTGCACGAGGTGGGGCCGGGCATGGGCGGAGGACAGGTGATCGGCCATCGTGACGGCGCCCTGCAGCAGGACCGCCACGAGTCCCTCATCCGGGTCGGTGCCGTATTCGAAGCGGTCCAGCAGCGCGCCGAGTTGCGTGTGCGCCTGGGCGATCCAGTCGCTGCCGGCCGGCAGCGACTGGGCGGGCAGTCCGGCCCCATCGGCGGTCCGGTACAACCATGCGGCGAGTTCGTCGGCCATGGCTTGGTCGAGCGGCGCGAAGCGGGCCCGCCACTCGGTAAGCGGCGCCGTGCCGTACAGCGCGGCGAGTGCGCGGGGGGAGTTCGTCAGCGGCCGGTGATGGGTGGCGATTCCGGCCGCCACCCAGGCGCGCACCTCTGCGTCCGCTATCAGGGGGGTGAAGGCGAGGGAGAGCACCTCGTGCCGTTCGCCCCAGGCGGGGCCGCCGGTGAGCATCTGCTGGAAGCCGGGTGGGATCTTGCCCGCGTCGTGTAGCAGATCGGCCAGGCGCACCGCCTCCCAGAATCCGGGCAGGATGCCGGCGGCCGTGGCTATCCGCCCGGTGCGCCGGGCCACCAGGTCGGCTGCTTCCAGGGCCGCGCGCAGGTGGGCGGTCAGCCGTTCGGGCCGCCGCCCGTACTGGGCGCTCTTGGCCAGGACCGTGTGCAGCACACACGCGTCTCCTGGAGCTTGCTGTTCTGCCGGTGTCCTTGTCGGCGGCTTAGACGGCGGTGGTGTGGGTGGCGCCATGTGGTGCTAGGCCTCCGCGGTGGCGGGATGCGTGGGCGGGAGCAGGCTGACCGCCTGCCCCGTGGGGGTGCGGTAGCTGCCCGGAACCGTTGTCGCCGTGGTGCCGGTGGGCTCGTGGCGGTAGGTGCCCCACACGGTGCGGGTCCGGTCGAGCCGGATCGCGGTGGGCAGACGCAGCGCGGTACCGGCCAGGCCGGGTGCATCCTCGACCACGGCACCGCGCTGCTCACCCGCCTCGCAGGTGAGTTCGGTGGTGCCCAGACGCAGACCGGCGAGGTCCTGGCTGCGGCCGAGGCGGAGCGGCCAGGCGGGCCGGCGCAGGATGCTGCGCCACCGGTCGGGCTGGTCGGTGATCCAGACCGTGAGGGTGGTGAAGGCCAGGAATTCCCGCTCTTTCGGTACCGGTGTGGTGGGCCGGCCTTTGGCGTCGAGGGGGTGGTAGGTCTCGAGGTCGACGCCGCGGCCGCGGGCGTGGAAGGCCATGGCGAACCGGAAGGCGTCGGGGATGTGCTGCCAGCCGCCGGCCGCGGCGGCGAGCATGCCGCCGACCGTGGACGGCGGCGGGCACGGCAGCTGGACCTGCACGCCGGAGTACAGGGGATTGCGGAAGCTGGCGACCGGGGCCGTGAAGGTGGCCTCGAGCGCGGTGACGGATGCTGCGGCGGTCATGCCTTGGCGTCCTCGAACCAGTCGTCGTGGGAACCGTCTTCGATCTCCTGGGCCAGGCCGTTGAGGATGGTGCGCGGATGGTCGATCACCACGGTGCCCGCGGTGATCAGGTCCTCCAGGTCGCGGCGGGCTCGGTCGCGCTGGTCACCGAGAAAGCCGGGCGCCCACCCGATCCGTACCGCTCCGTCGAGTTCGTCGCGCCACGCGGTGATTTCTTCGGCCAGGGTGTCGGCGGCGAAGGCGGGCTTGCCGTCTTTGCTGGCCAGGACGCGGGTGAAAGGGTTGACGCCGCCCTTGAGGGGGGCGAGGAGAATGAAGGCCGGGGTGCGGTCTCCATAGTGGGAGGCGGGCTTGGCACCGCCCCGCAGGGCAGCGAGGGCGCGCAGCACCAGGGCGGCGCGGCGGCGCCGCTCGGCGATGTCCAGGACCAGGGCAGCGACTCCCCGGAAGGTGGCTGCGGTGGCGCCCGCCGCGGTGGCTTCCTCGGCGGCCTGGGAGTGCAGGGCGATGCGGATGCCCTGTCCGTCGGTCTCGAAGGTGCCGATGCGGGGCAGGTCGAGGTTGAGGTCGCCGGCGCAGACGGCGGTGTAGAACTCGTGCTCGTGAATGAGGGGACTGTCGTCGGTGGCGAACCCGCGGGTCATGGTGCCGAAATCGGAGGTGGGCCGCTGGGGGGTGACGCTGACGAACGTGCCGGTCGCAAGGACGGTGTCGCGCTGACAGGAGCTGTCCGATCCCTTGACGGCGACCATGTAGCCGAACAGGTCGTCGTCCGCGTACAGGTCGGGGCGGCCCTTGGTGTAGGCCTGCTGCTTCTTGCCCTTGCCCTCGCGCAGGACGGGGGAGACGGTCTCACCGGCGGGGAAGCTGTCGCGCAGCCAGCGGCGCACGGCCTGGGGTGAGATGTAGGGGTACGTGTCCCGGCCGACCTGCATCTTCTTGACCACGCCGACGTTGTCCTGGCCGCGGCCGTTGTTGGGGGCGCCGGCCTGGATGTCGAGCGCGAGCTTTCCTGCGAGGTGTGTCACGGGGCGATTCCTTCCTCAAGGGCTTCAGTGTCGGCGGGGTCGATGGCGTCAGGGTCGAAGTCCTCGACGATCGTCTTGGCGTCTTTGGGCTGCCAGCCGCGGCGGTGCAGTTCCGCCAGAACGGACGTGAGCAGGTACTGCCTAAAGAACCAGGCGTTGCCGTCCTGGCTGGGGGAGAACAACAGCTCGAACCCGCGCTCGGTGATCAGCGGAGCGCCGTCCTCCGGGCGGGACAGGACCCATTCGACGCCGTGGCGCTGCAGCCAGCCGCGCAGGTCAGCGCCGCGGCCGGTGCGGAACAGGGCGTGAAAACCGGTGAGCTTGCCCCCGGTGTCATCGGGCTTGAACAGGGCGGCGACCCGCTGGGCGGTCGCACGGATCTCAGCGAGATCCTTCTCTTCCATGTGCATCACCTCGTGCAGATAGGAACCGGCCAGTTCGGCAACGGGCGGCGACTCGGGCGCAGGCCGGCCACAGGCCTCGGTCCGGGCGGTCAGGTAGGTGGCGAGAACGCCGGGGAGGCTCTCGGGACGGTGGAACACTCGCCAGGCCAGGTTCTGCACACCGCTGTTCTTGTCGGTGCGCAAGGAACGCAGCAGGCACGAGAACCCGGTCCGCCGACCGGGCAGCCGCGTCGTGGTGCGCAGCCACTCGGCAAGCGGCTGGTCAACGGCATACGAAGTGAGGACCTGGTCCTGGTTGTTGTTGGTGAACACCAGCAGCTCCACGCCTGCTGTGACGCGGTGCTCGTAGCCACGCAGCGCCGCCAGGACAGCAACGTCGGCCTGCGGACTGGCCGGCTTCGCACCGAGCGTGATCAGCAGCTCATTGCGCTGCACCTGCCGGCCGACGGTGTGCGCCGCAAACCGCTCGTCCCAGGTGTGTACGACCGTGCTCGGGCCTCCCGACAGCTGGCTGCCGAAGGGCACCGCGTGGAAGGAACACACGCACGGCCAGCACAGCGCGAGACCCGCGTGCCCGCGCGGCGTGCTGTTGCGATAGGCGACCGACTCGGCCAGCACGACGTCGCTCTTGCCATAGAACCCGACCGCCGCTGCCCCGCACAGCACGCACCCCGTCCTCGGCCAGGTCTGCGGTGCGGGGATGGTGCGCCAGGCCCGGACGGCCTCGGTGACCTCCGTATCGGAGAGCTTCTTGTTCCGCGGGTGGTTCATCTTGCTGTTCGGCCACAGGCTGTACGAGCACTTCAGGAGAAACCCGGCCTCCGCCTTGGTATCCCTCACGAGCGCGGCCCGCACAGCAGCCGCGGTGACCTTCTTGGTGGCCGCCTCGAACAGCGGGCCCGCCACCATGTCCGGATGACGGGCGCCGGCGAACGCGGCCAGGGCGAACGCCCCAACCCGCTGCAATGGATGAGGCGTCAGCCGTAGCGATACCTGCTCAGTCGTGATCTCGGTCATGCGGTCACCCACCCGAACCCGGCCCCGGTCTGCTGACCAATCCCCGCAGACCACAAGGCGGCCAGCGCGCCGGCACCTCCGCGAACCTCGACCTCCACCGGCGCCCCCGTCCGGTGACCGGAACGGCCCTGGCCACAGACCCGGAAGGCGCGGCGCACCCCCACCCACGTGATCCCCTCGACAGAGATGTCCGCGGCGTGGCCGAATGTCTCGGCCCGACGGTTCAGATTGCGCTCCAGCGCCACCGGATACGCCGGATCCTCCGGCAGCAACGCCCGTACAACGGTGTGCGAGGTGCCGGGCTCGGGCTGCCGGTACTCGGACAGATGCACAGGGCTGGCCGTGCGCAGTCGGGCCCGGCCGGCGGTAAAGCTGGGCGGCTGCTGGACGGTGACACTGCGGACCTGCAGCGCGACCCCGCCCCAGTCCAGCAGCGAGCGGGCCGGGTCCATAAAGGCCAGAGCCAGAGCCTGTGCGAACTGCCGCAGCGGACTGCCGAACTCCAGATAACCAGTCCCGCCCGCCGCATACTTCCCGCGAACCCGCCGCGCGCTCGGAAACATGGGCGCGCTGTACCCGAACGGGGCCATACCGTGCGGACCCCATCCGTTCTCATGGATCTTCTCCGCGAGATCGGGCGCAGTCCGCCGAAGCGCGTCGTACACGATGCCTCGCCCGGGAGCGAGGACGTTCTCCCATGGGATCTCCCGAGCCCGTGTACTGATCTCCAAGCGCAACCGCACGATCCCGTCCCTTCTCCCCGTCCGGGGCGAATGAGTCCACATCAGGGCACGCCAAATAAGCCCTTTCAACAAGGAGTTGGCGTTCCGAGGAGCAACGTACACAGAGGCACTGACAACGTCCGCTGAGCTGGGAGATACCACCATTGCGGGCAACGGGTCAGGTACTGTCACCAGCTGTCAGGCGTGAGGCCGATGATGATCTTGATGAGTAGCCAGCTGCTGTCGTCATCAGCCCAGAAGGGTTCGTAACGGGTAGGTGGGCACGGCACGCAGGACTGGGCAGCCGGTCCGTGATCAGCCCGGGAGGGTTCGCAACGATATGAGCTTGCGCGTGCCCTTCATCGCTAGGAGCCGGGTCGTCATCAGCCCCGGGGGGGGCTCGAAACGCCCACAGTTCGAGCGCGAAGCTGGTGCAACACTTCGTCGTCTTTTAGCCAGGAGGGTTCGCAACGCGACGGTACCGGTGTAGTGCCAGTCGTCGTCGACGTCGTCATCAGCCCGGAAGGGTTCCCAACGGGTAGGTGCCGTAGTCCCGGCTGCCTGCCGTCTCTGGTCACCATTCGCCCAGGAGGGTTCGCAACGCGTAGGCGGCGCCAGCGGCCATCACCCAGCCCGCGGTCGTCATCAGCCCAGGAGGGTTCGCAACATGTACGTGCGGGCGGGGACGCGGTGGCACTCGTCCAGTCGTCATCGGCTCAGCAGGGTTCGCAACCAGTGGTGGATGAGGCCCGCGCCTGGCAGGAACTGCGTCGTCATCAGCCCAAGAGGGCTCCCAACCCGAGCCTGGTGAGGCTGGTCGTGCCAGGGATGCAGGTCGTCATCAGCCCAGGAGGTTCCTAACATCATCCAGTCGAGGACGTAGTAGCCGACTGTCCGAGGCGTCATCATCCCAAGAGAGTTCGCAGCAGGATCATCATCAGGTTCGCCTCGTGCGCAGCCTTGGGTCGTCATCAGCCCAGGAGGGTTTCGTGAAGAGCCGCTTGCCCATAGCAAGTCCGGGATCGTCGTCGTCAGCCCAGGAGGGTTTGCAACCCGGGAGTGAGCATGGCGGGCACTGTGTCGGTGTTGCGTCATCATCAGCCCAGGAGGGTTCGCAACCAGATCCGCGACGTCTGCGGTCAGAAGGTCTCGCTCGTCGTCAGCCCAAGCGGTTCACAACACCAGCACGGTCAGCTGGCCCTTGACCTCCGCAAACGTCGTCGTCAGCCCAGGAGGGTTCGCAACCGGTAGGCGGTGGGCAGGTCCCGTGCGGCCCAGCTTGTCGTCATCAGCCCAGGAGGGTTCGCAACTCCTCAGCGATCGGGACGACCCAGTACAGGTTCACGTTGTTGTCATCAGCTCAGGAAGGCTCGCAACGTCACGAAGTATGGCTGGATGCCCAGCGGCCCGAAGAGGGGGGGGCATCATCAGTCCGGGAGGGTTCGCAACGCGACATGCCAGATGATCCATGCCATCCGAGTAAGTCGTCATCAGCCCAGAAGGGGTCAAAAAGCGATGATGATGCCGACGACAACGAGCTTGGCCAGGGTAGCCATCAGCATCAGCCCAGGAAGTTCCGCAACCATGATGGCGTCGACGGTGGAGAGGTAGCGCGCGATGGCTGTTATTAGCCCAGGAGGGTTCGCAACGAGGTGGTGACCTCGTCATAGGTGACGAGGAGGTCGGGTCATCATTAGCCCAGGAGGGTTCGCAATTCGGTGGTTTGGCCGATTGGTACGCCCCCGGCGGGGATCGCGGGACGCCATCAGCCCAGGAGGGTTCGCAACGTCACCTGTACCCGAATTGCGTGCGCGACGAGCAGGTCGTCATCAGCTCAGGAGAGTTTGCAAAAGGATGACGAGGTCGCCGGAGATGCCATGTCGAAGGTCGTCATCTGTCCACGAGGCTTCGCAACGTCCAGAGATTTGCGTTTTTCGGATCACCGGCCACGGTCGTCATTAGCCCAGGGCACGACGCGCCCCCTCGTTAGCGTGGGGGCGCGTTGCTGTGGCGTGCGAGCCGCCCCGGCTGACCTGCTCACGCCGGCATGCGCCCCTGAACCAGTCACGTAGCCGGTCGAGTCACGCCTCTGGTGAGGGCAGGAGGCGGGCTCCTCAGCTGCCTTGAGGAGCCCGCCGGCACACGACGGGCTCGGGTTCTACCGCACCGGTCAGACCTGCAGGATCAGCGCTTCCACCTGTTCGAGCGTTGTCACGCTGGCCTGGGCCGCGGCCCGGACCTTCGTCAGCTTCTCCATCCACTCGATGCGCTGCTCGGCCGGGAGCGCGTCCTCTCCGAGCTGGACTCGCAGGCGGTGCGCCTCCTCGAAATCCGTCATCAGGCCGTGGGCGGAGTCCACGGCCTGCTGGTAGCTCCCCTCGACGAGTTCGACACGGGCGGGCAGCTCCCGGCGCAGCGTGGCCAGCTGGTCGTGCGGGTCGGCCGGCGGTGCGCCGTGCACGGTGGTGACAGTGGGATCCGTGCTCGTTCCGGCCGTGGGGAGAGTGGTGGTGCTTCCGGGGCCGCCTGGGGCCGGGCGACCGAGCTCAACAGGGAACATCTCGTCGAACCATGCCTTGTCAGCGACGTAGTGGGTGGGCCGGCCCTCAGTGTCAGGAGCGATCACCATCCCCGCGGTGATCGGCGTCCGGCCCTTGACCCAGTGCTGCTCCCCGTAACAGATCAGAGGCGTACCGTCTTCCGTCTCGGGCGGCTGCGTCGCGTCCGGGTGCTCCAGCACGGCCTTCGCGAATGCGAGGAGAAGAGCCCGGCTGATGCCCGGGGCGCTGGTTGCCGTGTACGCCAGAGTGAGGGCGGCGAGGGCGCTCTTGGGAGTGCGGCGCACACCCTTGCGGCCGTCGCCCGCCTCGCTGCCCTGACCAGCGGTGATGAACGGCTGCGGAGCGTGAATCAGCGCCGGTGCCATTCGCTGGACGAGGGCGGCCCAAGCGGTCGCTTCGCCGGCCTCTGCCCCGAGGAGGAGCACCTTGAGTGACCGCGGGTCCTGCCCGGCACCCTTAGCGGTCTCCGGAACACCGAAGAAGCCGAGGGCGGAAAGGATGTTGCCCCGGTGCAGGAACAGTTGGGCAACGGCGGCGGACCACAGACGGGTACGTGCCTCTGCCGTCTTCGCCTTTACCTGGCTCCACGCCGGTTCCTGCAGCGTCCCCCTGACAATCGGCCAGAAGCACCCCGTGTCCCGGACGGTGCGTACGTTCGTCCGCTTCGGGGCCTCGGGCGGGATCTCGGGGAACACGAGCGCGGTGATGGCGCGCACCGCGATGTCGCGGAGCACGGCCGGGGAGACGTCGTCCCCCGCGGGTACGAGCGGCACGAGCGGGTCGAGCGGTCCGTTGGCGGTCAGCGCGTCGCGCACCCCGACCAGGTCGAGGAGGTCCACGCCACGCGCGTCGGGGAACGCCTCGGCGAGCGCGTCCGCGAGGAGCGATTCCCTGGCGTATGCGTCGACGAGCGTCGCGAACAGGGCGATCAGACGCGCGTCCTCGTCGTAGGGCTGGATGCCGCGCAGGTGGTCGTTGACGTTCAGCGTCCGCAGGACGTGTTCCAGCGCCGCCGGCTTGGTACAGCCGATCACGATCTCCGCGGAGACCGTGGCGATCTTCCCGGCCCGGACCGACGGGTCGGTCGCCTCCGTCTCCGGCTTGGCGACGGCGTCGTTGAGCCGGTCGGAGAGCCGGTTCAGGATCTCCCGCTGACTCAGCAGCAGCAGTTCGGGATCGGCTTTCTTGTCCCTCGGCATGGGCAGGAGAGACTGAGGCATCCCCGTGACCAGGTGTTCCGGACGCACACGGAAGATGTTGAGACGCGCCAGTGCACGGTTGTTCCCGGTCACGGCGGCCAGCCGCCACAGCTTCGACACCGTGCCGTCGGGGCGGGTGATCTGCCACTGCTGCAGGACGTTCATGCCCTTGGAGAGCTGGCCCGCGTCCACGAGGGACTCGGCCAGGTCGTAGCCGCGGGTCTTCCCAGCACGCTCGAGATTCTCGGCGGCGTAGCGCTGCATGTGGACGGCCACCTCGTACGGCTGCTCGGCGAGAGTGAGCGCCGCCTTCGGCTCCCCGTCCTCCTCCACCGCGCGGACCACAGGACGCGGCCGCCGGCCACCAAGGGCGGTGAGGAGGGCCTGGCGCTCGCCTTCGAGTTCCCCCACGCGGCGCTCAGCGTCCTCGTGCTTCTGCGTGGCCGCTGCCAGGGCCTGCGCGGCGTACGGGTCGTCCCCGGCCGCGCGGCGGCAGCTCTCCCGCTCCTTCTCAGCGGTCTTCGCGGTCTTCCTGGCATCGTGCAGCGCCAGCTCGGCGGCGATGAGGTCCTTGACGCGCTGGCTGGCCTCAGCAATGGGCGGCGACCAGCAGCTGACGGTGCGGTCGTTGAGGTCCCACGGGACCACCGCAGCGCCATGGACGTCACACATCAGCAGGAGTACCTGCTCATCGCCGGCCTGCACGAGACGGTAGGCCGAGGGCTTGAGCACCTTCTTGTTGCTCCGGCTGGCGATCAGGCCCTTGATCTCGGTGTCCGGGAGAGCGGTGGCCAGCCCCTCGGTGATCGCCTGCCGGGGAGGCGGTACGACCCCGAGTTCCGCGCAGGTGTTCTCGATGGCGTCCGCGAGATTCCGGCCCCAGGCGTCGGTGCCGATGTGCGGGAAAATGCCATCAGGTCGTTTCGCGACCATGGTGTTGTCCTTCCACCCGGCGTGCCGGGCCAACACAGAAACTCCCGTCTCTCGGGAGCGTGTCACGCGCCCGAGCGCCGAAGCCTCGTGCCGACGAAGAACGGGCCAACACCCTGTAGAAGGGAGTACGGCGGTCCTCGCCCCGTACGGTCCACCTGCCAACGCCCGAAGAACGATCAGCCCCAACAACGCCTCGGTGGCGCCTGGACATCTCGCAGCTTGCTCCTGCTCCGCCGGCGGCGGCATGAGGCGGACGCCGGTGATGAGCCACCGACGTGCACCACGGAATCTGCCACCCGTTCCGGCGCAGTGCCGAACCCGGACGGCGGAGTTCACCAGATCAGGTGAAACGAACGTCCAACCGTGTCGCTCGCGAAGCGATTCGAGGTAGTAGCGCGTGGCAACGGAGCGGCGTGAGCTGGTGAGCCGGGCTATGCGGTTCTGGCCCAGAGGCGTTCGCGGGGCTCTACGGTGCACCGGTGAGCAACGAGACGCTGCCAGCCGGTGAGGACGTACTGCCCCGAGGCCGACGAAATCCTCGCCGGGGCTCTGCTGAGCCTGGGAGCCCAGGGTGCCCGGGCGTTGGGGCTGGCGGGGGACGCGCACCGGATCCTGTCCGGGGTCAGCGGGCTGGAGCGGCCCGGGGAGATCGTGGAGGCGTGCGTGCGCAGCGCGGCCGATGCCTTGTTTTGAAGCTGCCCGGGGCCCCGAAGAGCCCGGTCGGTCTACAGTCCGCGGCAAGGGATCTGCTGGACGCGGTGGACGCCGCCCTTCCCGCCCCAGCTGCCGCCCCCGTCGCAGTGACCGACACGGGGTGGGAGCGAATTCGGGACGCGGCTGAGGTGCTGCGCGGCGAAGTACACAACCCGGGCGGCCACCGGCGCCGGCGGGCGCGGGGGATCGCCGAGAGGCTGATGGGCCTGCGGCTCGGTGCCGCACAGGATGAGCTCCTCAATGCGTGGGGGGATCTGTACGCGAAGGCTTCGGGCACCTTGCACGGCGTCGGCGCCGAGGAAGGTCGGCCCGCCGCCTGTACGCCGCTCTCCTCGCGGCGGCACGGGAGCTGCTGGTGCCGCTTCCCGGCCGCGCCGCCCGTATTTTGGAGCTCACCGCTGGTCTTCCTCGTGCGTGCCCCGGCCCCGGTGGTGTCACGGGTGCCGTACGTTCGCGTTCCTCCAGGCGACGAGCGCGGCGTGGACACGCTGGGCGTGTTCAAGAGTTCCTCCGAACGCACCGGCCTGCAGGAGCGGCCAGGTGTCGCTGAATTCCGTCGCGACGGAGCCGGCCAGGCCGGTGTCGTCCCACCCCCAGGTCGAGTGGAGGAGGAACTCGCCGCCCACGGGTAGGCGCGGAACTCGCTGGTGGTGTCCATGACGATCATGGGGATCACCCTTGCCTTCGCAACGGGTGGTCTGGGTGCGTTCCGGCTGATCCGTGCCGCGCACGGGCGCCCAGCCCTCACGGATGTCCGCGACCTGGCGCCAAGACCGCTCGCAGAGCACGCCGAAGCCCTGGACTCAGTCCGCTCACTGGCCTCGGGGGTCCGCCTTGCCGCTACCTGCGCCCTGCTTTTGGTGGCGGCTGGGGGCATGACCTGGTACGGACCGGAGAAGGAGTCTCAACCTGGAGATCACGACGCCTTCAGGCCCGATCTGTGGAACCACAGTCCGTGTCGACGCCGGACGGCTCGTCCTCAAGGCCTCCGGAGGCGAGGCCACGGTCGATCTCACCAAGGTGACCGCCCTGAAGGCCGTGACTGCCTGTCCTCCGTGAGGGGCGAGTTCCGTCGGCGGGAGCCAGCCCGCCTCGTCGTGGCGCGTGGCCGGCCCTACTCAACGCTGCCCTGCCCGGCCGCCGAATTCCCCTTCGCCGCCAGGCACGTCCCTTCGACGAGACGGTCCGGGCCGGCTACGCGGCCGGGCGATGTCGGCCGTAGGGCGCCAGCCATCTCCGAAGCCGCGATGGGGCGGACGACCTTGTCAAACGGCCGCTAACGCTCGGAGGGGGTTTGTTGGTGTGCCCGCCGTGGTCTGTCGCGGCCAGCGGTCCCAGCCAGGGCCGGCCGACCTGCTCGCCGAGCCTGCGGCAGAACATCCCATCGGTAGGCAGCGCCCGCGGCCGCCCGGCACCACTGTCCACCCACACCAGCTCCGCCATGCCCGGGTCCAGCAGCGCGTCGGCGACGGCAACCACCTCGGGGAAGACGACCGCGTGCCGCCCCACGATCCGCCACCGCTCCAGATCACCACCGGCATCCCCGCCCGCCACATGATGCAGGCGCCGCGGCCAGATCGCCTCCCGCTCCCAGCCAAAGGCCTGCTCCCACCACCGGGCCACCACCGCCCGCGCCAGCGCGAACACCCGCTCGGTTTCCGCCCCGGCCCGCACCGCCCGCCGCGCCACCCTGGCACACCGCCGCTGCGCCTCCACCACCTCTGGCAGGCCACGCAGGTCGAGGTGCTCCAGCGGTTGGTGGGCGTCGGCGTCCAGGAGCCACCGCCCATGCCGCACGCACACCCGCTCCCACCGCGGCGCGTACCGCACCACCCGCACCGCCGCCCCTGTGCGCCGCGCCGTGCACAGCCGGCGGCCGAACGCCACCGGACCGGCAACCGCACCACCGACCCGCCACAGCCCCAACGGATCCTCATCCTCGACGCGCAGTTGGGCGTCTTCTTCTCCCCAGGATGGCAAAGCCCGCGCCAGCACGGCGACGAGGATCTCGTTGCGGGCCGCGGGGCTGGAGCGCAGCAGGGCCGTGTCGTACTACGGGACCTCTCTCCGAGCCGCGCCCTCATGAATCGAATAGGTGATCTACTTTAGGGAAAGTTGAGACACAGAGTGATGCAGTGGCCCAACATGCAGTTATGGACTGGAATGAGCCAACGTTCTTTGATCGGCGTCCTGCTGCTTCAGGGGCCCTCTCGTACGGGAACCGACTGGTCGTTAGGGACACCTCTCACGTGCTCATCGAGGCCATCCCCTTCTTCATCCCCCACAGGAATTCATCGCCTGAGCTCTCTATGAAGCTCGTCCGTACAGACAAACGGACCGGTGATCAGTGCGAGATGACGCTCAAGTCGGAGGACCTGTACATACTCAAGCGGCACATTGCCCAAGCGCTCTCTGTGTCTGAGCAAGACGACGATGGCCAGTTCATCGTGCTCAGGACGGATGGGTTCGGGGCACAGCCCGATGCATCCGACGACGCCGTCGGTGCTATAGGCTGCGCCCTTGAAAACCGTCGGTTCGCCGCACAACTCGCCCATCAGGTCAACCCGGAGACTCTGGCCAAAGCTTTCTCAGCTGCGGTCAGGATCGGCGAGCTGAGGGCGGCAGTCACCGAATTGCAAGAGCACCTCGCCGAAGGCCGTAACCGAGAGGACGTCTACCAAGACTGGTGTGAGCGCCACTCCTGGGCTTTCGGCAATGCATATGTCGTCCGCGATGATCAGAGAGTGATCGGAATTGGCGATCATGTCGACCTCCTGATGAAGTCCACCGCCAGTGGGCTCCGTGACGTATACGAGCTGAAGCGTCCGGACAAGGACGTGATCCTTTACGACGACACGCACCAGAACTGGTACTGGTCATCGCATACAGCGAAGGCGATCGGGCAGTGCCACCGCTACCTCGACACCCTGCATCGGGCAGCCGAATTCGGTCTGCGACCTGCCCGTCCCGACATCGTCGCTTACCACCCCCGTGCCGTCGTCATCATCGGGCGGTCTTGCGATTGGGAGGAGGCACAGCTGCGTGCTCTGCACGGGCTCAACAGCAGGATGCACGGAATCACCGTCATGACCTATGACCAGCTCGTCTCCCAGTGCCATGCGCTACTGAGCCATGTGACCGCCGCAGACGAGGCCACCGAATCCGAGCCGAGCGAGTTGACTGCTTAGCTTTCCCGGCGTGCATGGACGGGCCGGGCAGAAGCACCCCTGCCCGGCCCCACTGGGGTTGTCTGGTTACGCCCACCGCATGCCGACGGCGGACAGCAGCTCCATCCGCTCCGGGGTCAGGGTCGCGGCTCTGGAGCGCTGGTTGCTGATCCATGCCCCGAGCCGGAGTTCCCGCTCCTCCTGGTCCTTACCGCCGACGATCCGCTCGACCCACTTCCTCGGCACGCGCAGGTGCCCCTCGCGCTCGTAGAACTGTCGGGCAGCCTCGTAGTTGAGGGTCCATTTGTCGGCTTGGCTGCGTCGCGGTGCCGGTTTCTCGTCGTCGGCGGGTTCGATCCGGAGGATGTGCTCCAGCATCCACTGCTGCGCGCCGGTGAGTTTGTCGAAGGCGAGCCGCTGCGCCTGTACCCATCGGCCGAGGTCTTCGCCTTGGCGTACGACCGTGCCGGGCTGGGTGGGGAGTGTGCCGCCGGTGTCGAGGTGTTGTCGGGTGAGGTGGAAGCAGCGTTGCCAGTCGATGGGCCAGGCGGGGCACCAGGCGGGGTCGATGTCGTCAAGCTGTTCGCGCCGTTCCTGTGACAGGGCGCCAGCCGCGGACTCCACGGGCAACCCCTCAGCTCGCCGCTGCTCGATCTCGGCCGCTCGCCGGGCGGCTGCACGCGCGTTCTTCAGATATAGCCCTACGCGGTAACCCTGGAAGGTGGCGTCGGTGGGTGCTGCGAGGTGCCCGTGTTCCTTTGCCCATCCGCGGGCTGCGGCGAGTCCTTCGTCCCATGCGATGTCGTAGTGCGACCAGACCATGCCGAGCTTCTCCAGCTGCTCGATGCGGTCCTCGTGCATGTCGCTGCGGGCGTAGAAGCGCCGGTTGTCGGCGATCCACTGCCCGAGCGGGAAGTTCGCGAGCGAGGCCGGCCACCCTTCGCCCTGCACCGCTTGGTCCTCTCCGCTGGGCACCCGGTACGTGAAGGGGACCTTGAGGTCGCCGTGCAGCCGGTTGTAGATGACGGCGGCCTCGATGCCGCGCCGCCAGTGTTCGTGCTCGGGGTTGAGAACTCGCAGGTTGATGAACGCGGCCAGTTGCGCCGGGTCGCGCGGCGTGGAGAACTTCAGCAACTGGCGCGCGGGCGCCGACGGGCCGCCGGACTCTTCCCCCTTGCCTCGGCTCTCCTGGTCCCCGCTGCGGCTCTGAACGCCCCTGACACGGCTTGGCGCCTGTTGCTCGGCGAGCTGCTCCACCACGCGGGCGTCGTGCGCCCTGAGCGCCTCCAGCAGCTTCGCCAACCCCCCGAACGCCCGGCTGGTGAGCATGTTGTCCGCCGTCTCACCCGGGCCGAGCAGGACCGGCACCACGAGCGAGGCGACCTTGCCCTCGCCCGGCTGCATCCGCAGCGCGCGGCCCACGGCCTGGACGAGGTCGGGCATCGAGCCGCGCACATCCGCCCAGTACACAGAGTCGCAGTTCTTGGTGTCGACGCCCTCGCCCAGCACTTTCACTGAGCCGAGGAAAGCCTTCTCCACGATCGTGCCGTCTGTGGCGATCCCGGACGCGAACTCGCCCAACACCCGGCGCCGATGGCCCGGCTTGTGCTCGCCACACAGCCAGTCCACCCAGACCATCTTCGGGTACAGCTCGGGGTCGGCGGCGTGCAGCCGCTTGGCGACATCGGGGAGGCCGGCCGCGAACGCCTCGGCCTCCTTCACGACGTGGTGGAAGACGAGCGTGCGCCGGAAGTTCTCCTCCGAGGACGCCTTGAGCAGCGCGGTCTGGAGGGCTGCGAGCCGGGCCCCGCGGACCTGGTCCGAGCGGCCCTCCGCGCCCAGGAACTGCGCGGCCTGGAGCTGGGTGTCGGTGATGTCCAGGCACACCACTTGGTACGGCGCGCAGATCCCCCGGTCGATCGCCGCCGAGAGCGTCAGCGTGAAGCAGCGGGCGCCGAACGGCCCGTCCGGGTCGTCCTCCATGCTCGCCACCAGCTCGCCCGGCGCGCCCTCGGCATCCTCGTCCATCTGCCACAGCCGGGGCGTGGCGGTCATGTAGAGGCGGCGCAGGGACGGGATGCGAGTGTTGTCGTGGACGACCGCCCACGGCCGGCCGATCCGGCCCGAAACCCGGTGCGCCTCGTCCACGACGATCAGGTCCCAGCCCGGAAGGCCGGCCTGGTGGGCACGTTCCAGCGTGCCGAGCCCGAGGGAGGCGTACGTGGCGAACACGGTGACCTTGTCGAACGGCCGCACCCAGGAGACCAGCTCACCCACGTCCGTGGTGTTCGGGAAGGACGCCTCCTCCCCCCGCAGGGAGGAGACACCGATCATCGGCCCGGAGCGCCCTCCCTCGCGCCAGGCGCCCTCGGTCTGGGCGAGGAGGTCCAGGGAAGGCACGAGGACCAGGACACGGCCCGCACGGAGCTCCTCAGCGCTCCGGGCGGCCACCAGCGTCTTGCCCGATCCGGTGGCCATGATCACCTGCGTCCGCAGGCCCCGCTCGGGCACAGACGATCTTGCAGGCAATTCGAGCGCCCGGAGTACCGCATCCACGGCTTCCCGCTGATGCGGACGAAGCTCCTTCACAGCCACTAAGGTCCAATCCCTCCTGCAAGGCGGACGACAGTCCTCACCCCGCCGTACAAGCAACTAGCCCTACTAGTAAGGGATTTGGCCAGTAGCCCATCCGTACAGCACAGGCCCATCCTCGACCTGGAGCCCAAATGACCACCCTCCAGCAGGCAATCGCAGAGGCACTGATACTCAGGTCCAGACTCTATCCTAGCCACAAAATGAAGCAGACGAGCCGAAGAATGAGCACACAAGCTAGGGGTACTCCGTACCCATCGCCGCCCACCCGACCAGGAGAGCCATGACCCACAACACCGGCAACACTCGAGGCAACCGGTTCTGCAAGGCCTGCGGCACGCCCGCCGAAGACGGGAAGCTGTGCAACCACTGCGGTGCGGTTCTCGACTTCCCCGACCAGACCGGACTGATCGAGGATCAGGCAGCCGCGATCCGGCGCGACTTCGAAGGCCGCACCGAACAGCAGCACAAGTGACCCCGAACGTGGGCCGGCATAACAACCCCAGCTGGCCGCGCGGCAGCTCGGTCAGCCCGCTCACCCACTCCCACCTGAGGTGCGCCAAGGGGGAGCGGGTGAGCGGCACCCGGCTCGACGCCCCCCACCCTTACTGCTGCCAGCCCGGGCCACGCGGAGCGTGGCCGGTTAGGTTCTGGAGGCGCAGCCGAAAGAACCGTCAGGGGGGGGAGCGCAGCGGACCCGCCGGCCAGGCTGGAGCGAAGCGGAAGCCTGGTAGCGGGACGAAGTCCCGCCGGTCCGGGAGCGCAGCGGACGGACCGTCATCCTCCTTGCGCAGCAAGGAGGATGAGCGTGGAGCGCAGCTCCACGCCAGCGCTCGCGCGGAGCGCGAGCGCAACACCCGCGCGCAGCGCGGGTGTTCGCTTGCACATCGCGCAGCGATGTGGTACCCGCTCCGCGGCCCTCCCGCACGGTCGCGGTGAGACTCCCGTCGCCCAGCACCCATCGGTCGCCCCAGTCCTGCATCGCCGCGAGCAGCGGCAGCAGGGCCACGC
>NZ_JBSFIA010000077.1:0-19966 GCF_053597355.1 Streptomyces sp. NPDC001443 | reverse complement strand
TCCGTCAAGCTGAGCCAGCTACAGCCAGTCACGGGTCAAGCGTTGACAACCACATTGGGAATCAGTAGTGGCGTCCGGCATGTCAGGTCGCGTCCCAGAAGTGGTGCAGGGGTTCGACCCGATCCGGGGTGTGCGCCCGCCTGTCCGCAGCGCACAGGAAGCGGCGGCGCGGCCGACGCGACCTGACAGGGCGCTCCGGCTAGGCTCACATCCGTGACGTGGCTGCGGGCCTTCGGGGAGGTCGTGCGATCCGGGCTCACGATCGAGGAGACGCGGCTGGAGCCCCTGCTCGCGCTGCGCACGGCCGCCGGGGTGGCGATCGTCGTCGGGCCGACGCTGTGGCTGCTCTCCCCTGCGTATGCGGCGTCCGCCGCCCTCGGCGCCTACTCCGCGGGTGGGGCCACCTTCCAGCGCACCTGGCGTCCACGCAAGGTGATCGCGCTCGGCGCGGGCGCGGGTCTGGCGCTCAGCACTTTCGTGGGTTACCTGGCGGCGGGGCGACTCGTGACGTTCCTGCCGCTGCTGGCCGTATGGGCCTTTGCCGCGGGAATGGCGTGGGCCGTCGGATCGACCGCCGGGATCGTCGCAGCGACGACCGTGGGCAGCATGCTGGTGACCATCACCCTGCCCACGAGCGTCGGGCGCGCCCTGGAGCACGCCGGGGTCATCGCGCTCGGGGGCGTGACGCAGGCCGTGCTGATCCTGTTGTTCCCGATCCGCCGTTGGGGAGCGCATCGTGACGCGCTCGCCGACGCCCTGGCCGCCGTGGCGGACTACGCCCGCCGGTTGCGGCACGACCCGGCCGCCCCGTTCGACCCGGAGCCGTTGATGACGGCCCGGGACGCGGCTGCCGTGACGCCGTCACAGGCCCGCACCCGTCCACCCGTCCTGCACGGCCCCCGGGGACTCGCCGAGCGCATTCGGCCGGTGGTGGCGGCGCTCGCCGACCCGGACGTGGGCGCCCCGGCGGAGGGACCCGGGCGGGACCGCGCGCGGGAATTGCTCGACGCGGCCGCCGACGTCCTGGATGCGGTCGCCCGTTCGATCCGCCGCGGCACGCCCGCCGAGGTGCCGCCCGGGAGCATGGACGTCCTGCGCGTCGACGAGAAGCACGAGGTGCTGGAGGGCCCCGCAAGGCAGGCCGCCGAGCGGCTCGTGGAACTGCTCGGCGAGGCGTTGGAGATCTCCAGGAGCGGCTGCGCGCGCGGGAGGACGCCCACGCCACCCGGCCCCGCCGACGCCCAGTTCCTGGTGCGCCCGACCATGCTCCGGCTGGTCCCGGTCGTCGTCCGGGCGGTACGCCGTGAACTCAGCCGGGACTCACCCGTGTTCCGGCACGCCGTCCGCCTGGCCGCGGTGGCCACGCTCGGCTGTCTGATCGCCGCCCGGCTCCCTCTGGGCCACGGCTACTGGGCGCCCATCGCCTCGGTGATGGTGATGCGGCCGGACTTCCACCGGACGTACGCACGTGCGGTGGCCCGTCTCGTCGGAACCCTGGCGGGGGTCGCGCTCGCCACCGGGATGGTGCGGGCCCTGGGACCGGACGCCCATGTGTTCGGCGCGCTGGCGGTGGTCTCGGTGGGCCTGTCGTACACGCTCATCCGTACCGGCTACGCCTACTCCCAGTGCTTCACCGCCGCGTACGTCGTCTTCCTGCTCGGCATGGGCGGCCAGGCATGGGAGCAGACGGTCCCGGAGCGGGTGGTGCTCACCCTGCTCGGCGGGGCCCTGGCGATGCTGGCGTACGTGCTGTTCCCCGCATGGGAGACACCCCGGCTGCCGGGCCGGCTTGCGGACTGGCTCGCAGCCAACGGCCGCTACGCGGCCGCGGTGCTTCGCAACTACGCCGAACCGACCCGGGAGCATCACGCCGACATGCGCAGGACACTGCTGGCGAGCAGGGAGGCACGTGCCGCCTGGCAGGAGGCATACGACCGGGCAAGGCAGGAACCGGTCCGCCCCAGGGGGCTGACGTGGCGCGAGGCGCAGGAGGCGCAGGAGGCGCTCAAGGGGTTCGGCCGCGCAGCGATGCTCATGGAGAGCCACGTCCCGCGGGCCGACAGCCGTGTCGTCCCCGAGGCGGAGCGGTTCGCCGACGCCCTGGAGGCGGACACCGAGCAGGCGGCAGCCGACGTGCGCGAGCACAGGAATCCGGACTGGGGACGCGTGGAGGAGGCGCTCCACGCCTGGGAGAACACCGCCGGGGACCGGAGCCCGGTCGTGCGGCGCGAGGCGGAACTCCAGAAGCAAGCCTTGGAGGACCTCGCGACGGCCGTGAGCCGCACACCCCTGGAACGGGACGTCGGCTCTGCTCGCGAGGAGCAGCGAGTGCGGGCGGCCGCGGCGGCGGAAGGTGACGGATCAGGAGCCGCGCACCGGAGTGCGTGACGAAGTCGGCGACGGGGAGCGCCCCGCCTCCTGGAGCGGGAAGCAGTCTCCCGGCCGCGTCGAGCGCCGCCACACGTACACCGCTGTCGCCATCACGAGGATCAGCCCCGCCAGGATGAGCAGTTCGATCCCCTCGACATCCCACCGGAAGGACTTCTCCGCCTCGGCCGTCACGATGAGCACCCTGCGGATGCCGACAATCATGCCGACGACGAGGAAAGGCTCCGCGTCGAGGGTCTGGTTCCTGATGGTGAGGCGGACGGTGTGGAGCAGTTCGGCCACGATGAACAGCACCAGGCCGCTGTCCAGGGCGGAGAGAACGACCGTTTCCTCGCGGTACGGCCCCCGGACCGACCGGATGACGTCGTGGACGACCCTGACGGTCAGGATCCCCGCGAGCAGTACGAGCACCGCGACGACGAGGTGGATGCCGTCCTCGATGAGCTGCAGGAGGCCCTGTACCCGGCCGCCCTCGATCTTCGGGAGAATGCGTCGCACATTCAGCATGCTGGGGGTGTCCCGTCCCGCAGGCGCGGCGTGCCGCCGAACGGGTGGACGAGCGGATCCCTCCCTGTGGTGGCAGCCTGAGAGAAGCGGCGAGGCGCGACATCACCGAGGCCTGCCAGGCGGCAGGACACGGGTCATGAGGCAGCCCGACGCGGACACGAACGGCAGGAACCTGCGGCCCGTCCTGGCGGCGAACGAGCAGGTCGACGTGGCCCAAACGTCGGCACCCGCCTGGAGGACAGCGACTGGGACATCAGCGTCTTCTTCACGGACCTGCCGAGCCAGGCGGAGCACAATCCGGTCCGCACCGAGGCCGCCCCTGGCGCAGGGCCGCACTTTGTGGCGGGCGCACCGTGCCGGAGGACGCGAGTGCACCGGAGGTGTGTGATGAGTGCTGACCGCTCTCACGGGAGCCGTGATGGTCAGGTACTGGTCCTCGATGCCGGCTCTTCGAGCCTTCACCTTGCCCTGTTCGCGGCGGACGGTGAACGGGTGGCGGATCGAGACGCCTCGGAGCCCCCGGGGCCTGCTGCGGCGGCGGAACTGCGGAACTTCCTCAGCGAGGTGCCCGCTCCTGCGGCGGTTGGTCACCGCATCGTCCACAGCGGTCCGCATCTGACTGGGCATACGCTGATCGACGCACGCGTACGGGCTCTGCTGGCGGACGTCGCCGATCTCGCGCCGTTGCACGTGACCCCTGCCTTGCATGTGGTCGATGCCGCCCGAGAACTCCTGCCCGACGTTCCTCATATCGCCTGCTTCGACACTGTCTTTCACAAGGATCTGCCGCCACAGGCGCGCACGTACGCCGTGCCGGAGCGATGGCGAGCCGAATACGAGCTGCGCCGGTACGGCTTCCACGGACTTTCCTACTCGTGGGCACTGCAAAGGACGGCGCAGGCCCTGGGCCGGCCCGTCGACAGCCTCCAGGGCGTGCTCGTGCACCTGGGCGGCGGCTGCTCGGCCTGCGCCGTCCGAAACGGACGCAGCGTGGACACCACCATGGGTCTCACCCCGCTGGAAGGCCTGGTGATGAGTCGGCGCAGCGGCACCCTCGACCCCGGCGCGCTGCTGTGGCTGCAGCGGCGGCACGGTCTGAGCACGGACGAATTGGATGACGCACTCCACCGGCATTCCGGTCTGCTCGGCCTCTCCGGTACCTCGGGAGACACCCGCGACCTGGTGCGCGCCCGCGCGGAGGGTGATGCCGCGGCGGCGTTGGCGCTGGCGACGTTCACACTCAGCTGCCGCAGGGGCATCGCCTCGATGGCCGCCTCGCTGGACCGGCTGGACGCCCTGGTCTTCACCGGGGAGATCGGCGAAGACCAACCCGAGGTACGCGAGGAGATCTGCTCGGCCCTGACTGTTCTCGGTGTACGAGGCGGGCTGCTCGTCCCCGAACTGGAAGATTTGATGCGGGAAGGCCACCGACGCATCGATCAGGCGGTGAGAGGTGTCCCGGTCCTCGTGGTCGCAACCGGCGAGACGCAGCAGATCGCCGCCGAGACCCGACGGGTGCTCGGCGGCATGTGACCGGCCAAAGGAACCGCCGGCACACCCACACTTACCGGGACTCTTGCAGAGAGCCCCGGCGTTCACGCCGGGGATGAATGCATCTCAAGTCTGCTCTGACGTGCACGTTGGGAGCGGACGTTTTTTGCTGCTCGATGTACCGGCGCACGATCGCCAACGGTGCCCCCCGCACGATGCGGAGAAATATGAGGGCGACCACAGGCGCCCGTGCATGATGGCGCGGTTGATCCGGCTGGTGAACTCCTGCCGTATCCGGTGGGCGGAGACGCCCTTGAGGCTGTTGACCAGCTTGGAGACGGCGACCTTGGGCGGGTGGTGCACGAGGAGGTGGACGTGATCGCGTTCGCCGTTGAACTCAGGCCGCCCGGCCCCGGGGCGGTGGAGGCTACCGCGATGGAGAAGGAGAACCGGCAGCTGCGGGTGCGGGTGAAGGAACTCGAGCTCGAGCGGGAGATCCTGCGGAGGGCCGCGAAGTATTTTGCGGCGGAGACCGGTTGGTGAGCAGCCGCTTCCAGTTCGTCGAGGATCACCGTGGCGCCTTCGGCGTCAAGCGGCTGTGCCAGATACTTGCGGTCTCGCGTTCCGGCTTCTATCCGTGGCTGGCCAGCGCATCCGCGCGGGCCGGCCGGGCGAGGCCGGATGCCGAGCTCGCCGAGCACATCGACCGGATCCATCAGGAATCGGACGGCGCCTCTGGGGTTCCGCGCGTCACCGCCGAGCTGAAGGACTCCGGTTGACGGGTCAATCACAAGCGGGTCGGGCGAACTTCGAGGCGCTCCGTCGGGATCGGCTCACCGCATTGCTCGCAGCGCCCGTAGTCGCCTCTCTCCAACCGTTCCAGGGCGCGATCGAGATCGTTCAGATGCTCGCGCGCCTGGGACAACAGGGTGGCGACGTGCGCCCCCTCGAAGGCCGTGCTCGCCCCCTTTGGGTCGTGCTCGTCGTCAATGGCCACCAGTGCGTTCGCCTCGACGATCCCTTCGAACGCACGGCTGAGGGCGGATATCTGCTGCAGCGTGCCGACACGGTCCACCGCGAGCAGTGCCCGCATCGACTCGCTCTGGGGTGCGGGGAAAGCGGCATTGATGCATTGATCACCCATATCGCAGGAAACATTATTATCTTGTGCCGGATTCCGGGGTGCTCGGGCGACGACGGCCTCAGCGATGACGTGGGCGGCCACGCTGGTACTGCTTCGGCCAGGGGACGTCGTCACCGAGGACGTGGGCCGCGCGGAGCGGCCAGGTCGGGTTGCGCAGCAGTTCGCGCGCGAGCATGATCGCGTCGGCCGAGCGGTCCACGAGGATCTGGTCGGCCTGCTCCGGTGCGGTGATCAGGCCGACCGCGGAGACGGGCAGGGCCGCGCCCTCGCGGACGGTTCGGGCGAAGGGCACCTGGTAGCCGGGCTCCGCTTCGATGCGGGCGTTGGGGACGAGCCCGCCGCTGGTGATGTCCACCAGATCGACGCCGTGGGCCACCAGGTGCCGCGACAGCTCGACCGTCTCCTCCGGGGTCCAGCCGCCGTCGGCCCAGTCCGTGGCCGAGAAGCGTACGAACAGCGGGCGGTCCTCCGGCCACTGCGCCCGCACGGCGTCGGTGACCTGGACCAGGAAACGGCTGCGCCCGTCGAGATCGCCTCCGTACTCGTCGCTGCGGTGGTTGGACAGCGGTGACAGGAACTGGTGCAGCAGATAGCCGTGCGCGGCGTGGATCTCCAGGACCTCGAAGCCGGCGGACAGCGCCCGCGCGGCGGCCTCGCCGAAGGCCCGGACCAGAGCGCGGATGCCGTCCGCGCCGAGCTCTCGCGGGGCCGGCCAGTCGCCGAATGGCAGCGGTGACGGTGCGACCGTCTGCCATCCTCCGGCGTCCGGTTCGACGTACACGTCACCCTCCCAGGGCGGTGCCGTCGACGCCTTGCGGCCGGCATGGGAGATCTGGATGCCGGCAATGGCTCCCTGCCCGTGGACGAAGTCGGTAATCCGCTTGTACGCGGCGGCCTGCTCGTCATCCCAGATGCCGGCGTCGGAAGGGGTGATCCGGCCCTCAGGTTCCACTGCCGTGGCCTCCTGCATGACCAGGCCGGACCCGCCGCGTGCCAGGGAGCCGAGATGGACCAGATGCCAGTCCTGCGGATAACCGTCGACCGAGCTGTACTGGCACATGGGGGCCACCCAGGCCCGGTTCGGGAAGGTCGTGCCGCGCAGGGTGAGCGGCGAGAAGAGACGGCTCATCGGGGGCCTCGCAGGAGGGAATGGGGGGATGCCGAGTGCCCCGCAGCCGTCGAGCCGCGGCCTGGGTTCCTGCGGGGCGCCCCGCACGGTGGGCGCACCGAGTACCCCGGCCGCTCGTGGCACACACCACCGGCCAGGCGTGCGTACCCGCGCGGATGTCCGGGCACGTGGCGGTCCCGGGCCGTGGTCGCGTGCGCACCTGGGTCGTCGTCTGATCGCCCTCTTCGGCTGCTGGCTCTTGCACACCTTCCTGCCCCGAGTCCGCAAGGCTGCGGGTGTCTCGACCAAGTTGCATTTCCATGATCTGCGGCGCACGGGCAACACGCTGGTCTCTCTGGCCGGGCCAGCGCGCGGGAGCTGATGACGCCGATGGGCCACAGCAGCTCGAGCGCCGCGCTGATCTATCAGCACATGGCCAGGGACCAGGGCCGGGCCATCGCCGGTCGGCTCGGTGCAATGATCCAGGGAGGTGGGGAGCGGCCTCCGACGTGTCCGCGAAGGATCCTGCGGGCCCGGAGCGGCACGCCTGCGGCACGACCCCTGAAGCGCCCAAGGGCCGACCTGGGAGCAAAAGCCTCCTGTGCTCGCCCTTCTCGCTGTGCCCCCGGCAGGATGCGAACCTGCGACACCCGCTTTAGGGCTCGCAGAGAATCAACATGCGGGTTTGATCCCGTTGGGCTGCTGTCCGCGAGGAACGCGGCGATGTCAGTGGGCGTGCGGAACCGGGCTGTCGAGGGTGACGACCGCGCCTTCCCCCGGCACACCCTGGACGGCGCCGCCGTCCGCGCCGCCCTCCTCGACGCGGTCGTCACCCTCGCCCACCAGTTGCGCCGCCGCGGTCAGGCGGCCCGCGGCCTGACCCTGATCCTGCGCTTCGCCGGCGGCACCACCTGGGACAAGACCCGCCGCTTCACCGAAGCGTCCGCGCACGACGACGGCCTGCGCACCACGGCATACCGGCTCATCGACGCGGCGGGCCTGCAACGCGGCCGGATCACCGGCGTCCCCCTGAAAGCCGAGGACCTCATCGCCGCCGAGCAGGTCGTCGAACAGATCAGCCTCGACCAGGCACGCGAAGCCCGCCTCGCCGCCGAGGAAGTCAGCGACCGCATCCGCGCCAAATTCGGCCCCGACGCCGTCCGCCCCGCCACCACCCTCCTGCGAGTCGGCTGACAGCCCAGTCTCCTCAGGGAGCCGGGCGGGGAGCAATCAAGGCTCCATCGTGCCGATGGCGGCGTTCGCGGTCAGATTCCAACGGATTCTGTCCGCCCCCAGTCTGTGGCGTACTGGCAGCGGTCTGTCGGTACGGGCGGCCGGTCCGTCGGGTCCTTGTCCGCCTTGGACCTGCGGGGAGGAGTTCCTGTCGATGTGTTTGCGGGGCGGACGTCACGGCTGTTACTCACTTTCGGGTGATGGCCTGGTCGGTGCCGGCGTGGAGTGGTGATCGAGCCGCGTAGCTCAACGTTCGCGCGGGTTGACGGCCTGGTGGGGCGTCACCTGCGGCTACGGGCAACATACGTGGATGATTCATCTAAGCTTGATCTTTAACCAGTGACTGTCGAACGAGTCTCGTACTCGTTCACCTGGCTGGATAATCACCGCATGTCAGAGCGGCCTTCGCCTGATCCTGTGTTCCGGATCAAGAAACACACGAGACCAGCACGAAGGCCGCGGATATGAGTGTGGAACAACAAGACGCCAAACGAGACGCGTTCGCGTGGGCGTCACACTTCCGGGACATCTTCTATGCGTGCCTGACGGCACGAAGCGACGTGCTCTTCGAGCTCACGGATGCACTACTGTGCGTGGACGGTCCGGTGACCTCGCCGGTCGATCTGACGCTGACGGCCGAGCATCGGCGCGGGCACGGCGCCATGTATGACGCGCTGAACTGCGGAGACGTGAACGTGGGACGGCTGCGCCGGCTGCTGGCCGCCCTGCCGCTGCCTCGGGCTGCCGACGGACGCCTGGTCCTCGCGGTTGATGTGAGCCACTGGCTTCGCCCGGACGCACCGTGCAGCGCGGACCGCCTGTTCTGTCACGTCTACGGCCGCAACGGCCGCGCCTCCGACCAGCTCGTTCCGGGCTGGCCGTACTCCTTCGTCGCCGTCCTCGAGTCGGGCCGCACCTCCTGGTGCCAGCTCCTCGACGCCGTCCGGCTCGGGCCCTCCGACGACGCGGCCGAGGTCACCGCCATCCAACTACGTAATATGGTCGTGGAGTTGATCCATCAGGAGCGGTGGCGTCCGGGCGATCCGGACATCCTCATCGTCTGTGATGCCGGCTACGACGCCCCACGCCTGGCCCACCTCCTCGATGACCTGCCCGTCGAAGTACTCGGGCGGCTGCGCTCGGACCGCGTGATGCGCCGACCCGCCACCCGCACCGCCGCCCTGCCGCAAGGCGGCCGGATCCCCAAGCACGGCCCGGAGTTCCGCCTGGCCAAGCCGGAGACCTGGGGTGATCCCGACACGGCCACGGTGCAGACCACCGAGCGCTACGGGCTGGCCCTCGCCATGGGCTGGGACCGTGTCCATCCACGACTGTGGCACCGCTCGGCCTGGATCGATCACAACGGTGAACTCCCCGTCATCGAAGGCACGTTGATCCGCCTCGAAGTCGACCGTCTGCCCGGCGACGCCACCCCGTTGCCGGTGTGGTTGTGGTCCTCCAGGACCGGGTTGACCGGCAGGGACACCGATATCCGGTGGCAGGCATTCCTCCGCAGATTCGATCTCGAACACACTTTCCGGATGATCAAGCAGACCCTCGGCTGGACCCGCCCGAAACTGCGTACACCCCAGGCCGCGGACCGCTGGACCTGGCTCGTCATCGCCGCCCACACCCAACTCCGACTCCTGCGCGCAGCCGCCACAGACCTGCGCCGTCCTTGGGAGAAGCCGGCCGAGCCCGGACGGCTCACCCCCGCCCGCGTCCGGCGCGGCTTTCGCGACCTCCGCCCGCACCTGGCAAGCCCGGCTCGCGCACCGAAACCCGCCCACCCCGGCCCAGGAAGGCCGCCAGGATCCAAGAACAAACACCCCGCCACCAGGCACAACGTTGGCAAGACCGTGAAGCGGGCCTCATCACTCACCGAGCATGTTCGGTTGAAGACTTAAAGATCAAGCTCAGTAGTTGTTGTCTTTCCGATCTTGAGAGATGCGCGTCGAACGGGAGTCCCGATTGGGTGACCGTGGGGCGCTGGGCGCATACGGACAGGGCCTCCTGAACAGCTCGTTGGTGTCGAAGCACCGAGCAGCAGGAGGCCCTGATGCAGCAGTCTTGCGTGCCGATGGCCGGGCAGTCCAGCGCGGTCACCTGGGAGTGTGACTGCCTGGCTCACCGGTTCGGAAACGCCGCCGACAACGGGACGCGGCAGCCGCGCTACCCGACGGACATGACGGATGGGGAGTGGGCCCGGGTCCGCCCGATACTGCCGGTGCCGGTGCCGGTGCCGGTGCATGCGCATCGACGTGTCCATGGGAACGTTCGGCCCGGGCGTCGACCAGGAGGGAGAGACCGTCCCCGGCGCGATGGCCATCTACCCCTACAGCGCCATCCCTGGAGTGGTCGACCCCGACACCGACCGCGGCGAGCGGCCCTTCGCCTGGTTCAACTACTTCCTCAGCGAGGGCGGATGCGTCGTCATCGATGAGCGCCCCGGCGTCGGGCTCTGGCCCACGGGCGTACGGCACGACGACGCCCTCTTCTGCGAGACCGGAGTCACCGGAACCTTCGGCGACGACGACGTCCCGCCCTGCCCGTAGAACGCAGCAGATCAGCCGTCCTCCCAGGGCGTCGGCCGAGAGGCTCTCCAGCTGATCGCCCGCCGTGAGAGTGAGAAGGTCGACCTGCCCCGGCAGGAAGCCGCCGAGGACGGGAGGATGACCGGCGGACGGTATGACAACGCGGCCGCTGACCGCGCGACGTGACGGAGTGTCTGTCAAGCCAGGGGTATGCCTGGTCATCTGTAGGCGGCGACAGCAGCGAAATAGATGCCCAGACCGGTGGCCGCGGTGCCCGCGCCGGTAAGGATCGCCTGACAGACGCTGGCGCCAGAATGCTGGGCCAGCAGGCTTGCGGCGATCGCAAGGTTGAGGGCGGTGGACAGGGCAAGCAGCAGGGCAAGGATTTGTAGCGGGCTCATCGCCGGAACTCCCCGATGGACAGTGACGGCCCGGGCGGGCCGTACTTGATGTGCACGACGCTGCCTGTCCAACCGTCCGTCCCACAGGAATCTGATCGCGGCTGACCAAACCCGCTGGTGGCGTTAGGGTTTCACGCCACGGGACGGTGCGTGTCCACCGGCGTCCACGGCCAGGGTGGACACGCCACGCCCGGGGGTACCGTGAGTGTCAGGGGGCGCTGTGATGAGCGGACAGAGGGCGCAGGATTCTGGTTTCGCTGCGATGCTCGCCGAACTGGAGGCGTTCCGCGCCGGCCCTCTGCAGGGCCAACCGTCGCACCGCGAGCTGGCCAGAGTCGCAGGGGTTGCGCCGACCACGATCGGGAACTGGCTGCGCAAAAAACAGTTCCCCCAAGTTATTGATCCCCTCCTGGCTCTGGTGCGGGCAGTTCAGGCACGGGCCGACCGCGTGGGGCAGGCCGGCGAGCCCGCGGCAGCATTCCTGGATCCTCAGACGTGGCGCCGTGCCTACGAGGCCGAGGCCCGCCGACGTGCAGAAGTCACAAGCACGGCGGTCCTAGCGGGGCACGGTCGAACGGCCCTGGAAGGGATACGGCCGGGACTGCCCCTGTCGGAAGTGGTTGATCCCTTCCACCTGGAGGTGCACCGCTCGATCGCCTCCCCGGTTACTGGCCTGCCGATGCTGCCGGCGTATGTGCCTCGTGAGCACGACCGTGTGCTCGCCGAGGTGGTGGCCCAGGCCGCCGGCGGGGCCAGCCAGATCGCGGTGCTGGTGGGCGGCTCCTCCACCGGGAAGACCCGCGCCTGCTGGGAGGCCCTCGCCCCGCTGCGTGAGAACAACGAGCCGTGGAGGCTGTGGCATCCCATCGCCCCTACCCGCCCCGACGCTGTCCTGGCCGACCTCGCGGACCTCGCCCCGCACACGGTCGTGTGGCTGAACGAGGCGCAGTTCTATCTGACCGCGGACAGGCTCGGGGAACAGGTTGCAGCGGAACTGCGCACCCTGCTGCGGGACCGCAGGCGGGGCCCCGTGCTGGTGCTGGCCACCCTCTGGCCCAACTACTGGGATGCTCTGACAGCCCGCGCCGGCCGGGAGTTGCACCCCCAGGCCCGGGAGTTGCTGGACGGACATCGAATCGGCGTTCCGGATGCCTTCACAGCAGCCGACCTGACCGCGCTGCACGGCACCGTCGACCGTGACCCCCGGCTCGGTGAGGCCGCCGCGCATGCCACGGACGGTCAGATCACCCAGTACCTGTCCGGAGTTCCAGTCCTCCTGAACCGCTATCAGAATGCCGCCCCACCCGCGACGAAGGCACTCATCCACGCGGCGATGGACGCCCGCCGACTTGGCGCCGGACCACGGATCCCTCTGGCCTGGCTGACTCAGGCCGCTCCCGGCTACCTCACGGAAACCGAGTGGGACCATACCGGCGAAGATTGGTTGGAACAGGCCCTCGACTACGCCACGAAGCCGTGCAACGGCGTCCCCGGCATCCTCACCCCCGTCAAAGCTGGCGGCTCCCGCAACCAGCGCACCCCCAGAGCAAACCGAACCGAGGACGCCTCCGCTGTTCAGGGACCGCTGTACCGGCTGGCTGATTACCTAGAGCAGAAAGGGCGCCGGGAACGAGCGGAGCAGATCCCACCCATCGACTTCTGGACTGCCGCCGCCGCCCACGCCCATCGCGCCGATCTGGCCATGCTCGGTTTCACCTCCGAGGCCAGGTGGCTCCGGCATGCCCGAGCCCATCTGCGGCACCTCTTCCCGTACCTGCCGCAGCAACCCGGCTACAACAAGCGGCTACGCAAAGCCGCCGAGCTGCTCCGCCGGATCACCCGGATCCTGGCCGGCAGCACCTCGGTATGGAGCGACGACGTGTGGATCGTGGACTCCACGCCCGTGGAATGCGGCCGCTCGCGGGAGACCGTGAAACGCTCCGACCTGGCCGGATGGGCCCAGTACGGCTACTGCGCCAGCCACAGCCGCTTCTTCTGGGGCCTGCGGCTGCACCTGGTGTGCACCCTCCAGGGCCTGCCCGTCGCCTTCGCCCTGACCGGGGCCAAGGCCGACGAGCGCGAAACCCTGCTGGATCTGCTCGCGGCCGAACCGCACCTCATAGCCGCCCGGTCCGGACAGACCCTGATCGGCGACAAGAACTACTTCGGCCGCACCTTCGAACAAGAACTCGCCCAGCAGGACATCCAGTTGCTGCGGCCGACCCGCAAGGGCGAACGGCAGCGGCCCGGCGGATCCCTGTTCAAGCCGTTGCGTCAGGTCATCGAGTCGGTCAACGAGACCTTCAAGGGACAGCTCAGCCTCGAACAGCACCGAGGCCGCACACCTCGGGGTGTCATCGCCCGTGTCATGCAGCGAATACTCGCGCTGACCGCTGCGATCTGGCACAACGACTACACCGGACAAAGCACCCTCCGTTCACTCACCTCGTACGATCACTGACCCGGGAAACTGATCGCCGGTTCGACTTCGGGCCTGGCCATCTGCCTTCACCGCAAGTTTTGGCGGACAGCCCCGGAACGGGCACAGCGGCCTGCCAGGATGATCGGATGGACAGCAGCATGGCGGTGCGTCGACTCGACCTGGGCTACTTCGTCCGACCTGCGTCGGAGACCGGTGGCCCACAGCCGCGAGTTGAACCCGTGCTCGCCTATTTGGTGCAGCGCGACGAAGGACTGATCCTCTTCGACACCGGTATCGGTGCCGCCGACCCCGAGACCGAGGCCCACTATCGACCCCAACGCAGGGCACTGGAAGGCGCCCTCGCGGCCGCGGGAGTCACCCTCGCGGATGTCTCCTTGGTCGTGAACTGCCACCTCCACTTCGACCACTGCGGAGGGAACCCTTTGCTGGGCGGCAAGCCAATTCTGGTACAGGCCGTGGAGTTGGCCACCGCCCGCCAAGGCGGCCACACCATCGATGAACTCATCGACTTCCGCGGCGCGATCTACGAGGAGATCGCCGGCGAAGCCGAGGTCTGGCCGGGAGTCTGGATCATCCCAACTCCCGGGCATACCGATGGGCACCAGTCGCTGGTGGTCCGGCAAAGCGATGGCACCGTGGTTCTCGCCGGTCAGGCACACGACTTCGCATCCCATTTCGCATCGGACCACCTGGCTCGCCACGCCGCTCTCCAAGGTCTGGATCAGCCGCTTCCCACCTATCAACGATGGCTGGAGCGGCTCAGCGACTTCGACCCACGACGAGTGCTCTTCGCACACGACTGCTCAGTCTGGGAACCGCCCCATCGGAGCGGCTGAGACCATCCACCTCAGGCGTTACCTGATCACCGAACAGGACTGACCCCTTGGAATTGATCATCTAGTGCCGCACCTCGCACAGCCGGATCCTCCGCTACAAGCCCGAACGTCCAACCCGGTCGCTCAGCCCATGCGCAAGCGTCGTCCGCATCAGCACCTGCCTCTTCAGTCACGCACGGGATCATCTCCTAGCACAGTCGGCTCGCTTCACCCGACGGTGCGGGGGAGACACGAGGGCTCCAGGGCACAAAGGACGTGATCAGGAACCGCACGCTCTCCCTCTCTTCATCTCAAGTAATCGCAAAACGGACGACCGCCAACTACGCCGAAGCCCTAGGGTGTGGACTCGTACAGGGCCACGGCATCGGCCCTGAACTCGTCCGAGTAGTCCTTCATCGCCATCGGCGGTTGTCTCGCTTCCTCCGAATCAAGCAGATCCAGTATCAGCGTGTCCACCACTCAGGGGGAGGCTCCGAGCGCCGAGACCGTGGGCACGATCGCGGGGCGTTCATCGCGGCCGGAGGCTCAGGAACCAGCCACGTTTGTGGGCGCGGTCCAGCCGGTAGCTCGGATCCACTCGACCAGGTCCAGGGTGGCCGGCTCGATCGAGCGCACCACTGCGAGGTCCGAAGGGTATTCCGCCGCCTCTGCGAACTGGCGGAACATCGCCTTGTCGAGGTCGTTGGGAAGCACGCTCAACGGGAGGGCCTCGTATCGTGCCGGGAGCCCGGCGCGCGCGCCGAACGCCGCGGCGATCTGGGGGCCCGTCAGCTCGTCGCCGACGAGCTCGACGGCTCCGCCGGGCGCCTCCGCGGTGTCGAGCAGGAGCGCGGCGGCGACCCGGCCGATGTCCCTGACCGAGATCATCTTCAGGGCGACGTCCTCCGGCAGCGGCAGCCTCAGCACGATCTCCCCATGCTCCAGGCTCGGTGCCATCACGCTCGCGAAGTTCTCCATGAAGGCGGTCGGGCGAACCATCGCGGCCCTCAGGCCGGACTTCCTCAGGTGCTCCTCGATCCAGTGCTTCGAGTCGTGGTGCGGCACACCCGACTCCCGGTCCGCTCCGAAGACCGAGTTGAACACGACGTGCGGGACGCCCGCCTCGACCGCCGCGTCGACGAGCGCGGTACCGATGCGGATCTCCGCCTCGACCTCTTCGAGGCTGTTCGCCTCCGGGGTCATGAAGTAGAACCCCTCGACCGCCGCCAGCGCGGCGGTCAGCGACGCCGGGTCGTCGGCCCGGATGGCCGCCAGTTCGACGCCGCGGGCGGCCAGCGCCTGAGCCCGGTCGGACTGCGGATTGCGGACCAAAGCCCGCACCCGCGCCTTGTGGTCCAGCAGCGCGTCGACCACCGCCCCGCCCTGTTGCCCCGTCGCGCCTAAGACTGCGATCGTGCCGGTCGTCTGTGTGCTCATCGCTGCCACCCTCCATTAGTTCATGCCATGAACGAAACTAGTTCACGGCATGAACTACGTCAAGGTGCGGGTGCAGCGGGACCTCACGGTGGGATGGGTTGGTTCGAGGTGGGCGAAGAGAGGTCCGAGGTGTCCACGATGGCGGTGGCCACGCGCTCGAAGTCGCGCTGGTCGTCGGCGTCGAGGTTCCTCGCGATCTCGGGCAGGCGCTTGGCGACCTCGGCGTAAACGGCCTCGGCGAGCACCTTCCCCGTGGGCGTCGCACTGAGCATGACGACCCGTCCGTCCTGCGCCGAGCTTGCCCGGCCGACCAACTCGCGCCGCGCGGTGCGATCGACCAGCTGGCTCAATGCATTCTTGGTCATACCCAACGACGCGGCGAGGTCAGCCATCTGCCGCGGCTCGTTCCTGACTGCGCAGAGCAGCGTGGCCTGCGAGGGGGGCAGGTCGAACTCGGCGCAGATCTGCGCGTACTTGCGTTGAATCACAACCGAGAGCCAGAAGAGCTTGTCGCCATAGTCCACGCCGGCCTCCCCCGTCCGATGACGAACAATCAGCCTACTCGTCGCGGGCCGGCAGACCACGCCACTCAGGTACGGCGTGGCCTCTGCGGTCGGGTCACTGATCGCTCTGTCGGTGGTTGCCGTTTCCTGGGGAGCAATGGCCGCGGTGATCGTCGACCGGATCCCGTTACGGACCGGAAGCCTGTGTCCTTGCGCGGGTGTCAAGGTGTGGAGCAACGGGCGGAAGGCCTGGTGCGGTGTCATCGGGGGGTGTGCCTGCGACGGTCGGTGCCCGAACGCGCACTCGCACCCCGGGAATGCCACTGCTTGCTGGTGCTGGCGGGATGCTGCCGACCGGGTTGATTTTAGGCTTAAAGGCACTCGAACGGCGTACGGGCTGGGTCGTTGGGCCGTGTCCTTCGGTGGTGAGGGGCGCCGGTCGGTTGAGTGTTGTCACGTTGCTGCTGCGATTCCGCTGTGCCGGCGTGGTGCCGGCCCTCGCGGTGGCGGCGAAAGGACTACCTCTGATGCGAGTGACCCGGACAATGCTCGCCTCCGCGGCGGTTGCCGCGACCGTCGCGCTCTCCGCTCCCGCCGCGCATGCCGTGTCGCTGGTCGGACTTCGGGCGTCGGACGGCGGTAATTCCCACGGCAGCCACGGCGAACAGCACGGAAAGGAACACGACCACAAGTCGGCGAGGGAGAACGGGGAGGGCGGGGGGTCTCAGGCCGAGGGTGGCGCGCAGGAGGACGATGGCGCGCAGGCCGACGGTAGCGCCCCGGACATGGGAGGGGACGAGTCCGGAGCCGAGGAAGGCGGCAACCCGTGGAAGAAGAAGGGCGGCAAGCCGCACGGGCAGCAGCAGGCCCCGAGCGGCGGTGTGAAGGCCGGCGGCGGCGCCCTGGCCATGGCGCTGGCCGACGACGGCGGCAACCCGTGGAAGAAGGGCGGCGAGCCGCACGGCGACGACAACGCGGCGGGCGACGACGAGCAGTCGCAGGGCGGCCCGAACGGCGGGGACCAGTCCGAGGGTGACGCGCCGGCCGCGGCTGGGGACGACTCCGGAGCCGAGGAGGGCGGCAACCCGTGGAAGAAGGGCGGCAAGTCGCACCAGAAGCAGCAGGCCCCGAGCGGCAGCGTGAAGGCCGGCGGCGGCGGGCTGGCAGAGTCCGGAAACGGTCTGGCCGCAGGTTCTCTGCTCCTGGCTGGCGGTCTCGGCGCGGGTGCCTACATGCTGCGGCGCCGGAGCGCGTCGGATGCTGTCGGGGCCTGATCGGTCCTTGCCGGGTGCCGTTCGGTCGCGGGCGCTGTCGCCCTGGGAAGGACGACAGTGCCCGCGGCTGCGGCCGCAGCCGCGGTGCCGGCGTCCCGCCGGCCCGCCGATGTCCGACCGCCCCTCCCAGTTGATGAACAGGCCTTTGCCCAATGACTCTCGCGCAGCAGGCCCCGCCCGATGAGACCCCCAGCCGAGCCCCCGCGCGTCATGTCGGCCCTGCTCTGCTGTGGCCGGCCGCGGCGGTGGCCCTGGGCGCCCTGCTCATCCACCACTCGCTGGCGCCTCCGGCTGGTGCCAAGCCGCCGGAGCTACCGGCCGTCGTCGCCCCGCCCGCACCTCTGCACTCGGTCGCACCTGCGGGGCCGCCCCCGTCCGTCGCCCCGCCGCTGCCGGGACCAAATGCGATGGCACGTCCCTCGGGGCCCGCGCTGCCGCGGTCGGAACCAAAACGGATCGTGATTGCGCAGATCGGGGTGAACGCACCGTTCACGGACGTGTCCCTGACCCCTTCGGGACAGTTGAACGCTCCACCCCTCACCGACAAGAACCTTGCGGGCTGGTACAAGGGCGGAGCCTCACCGGGCGAACGAGGAACGTCGGTCGTGGTGGGACATGTCGACACCAAGACCGGCGCGGCGATCTTCGTGTATCTGCGCTTCCTCAAGCCGGGCAACACTGTGGACATCACCCGCGCCGACGGCATCACCGCCCGCTTCAAGGTGGACTCGGTCCAGGAGTTCAGCAAGGCCCACTTCCCCAACGCCCGGGTCTATGCCGACGCTCCGACCGCCCAGCTGCGGTTGATCACCTGCGGCGGGACCTACAACCGCAGCGCCCACGAATACGAGTCCAACGTCGTCGTATTCGCGCACCTCGACACATCGGGACGTTCCTGAGACATCGACCGGCCCACTGCCTCGACCCCGCCGTCCCGTACGGCGGGTCAGCGTGCCGGGGCTCGCGGCCCGCGGCGCGTCGAGGACCCGTCTCCTCCGCACCAAGGCAGCCCCCTCGCATCTCGTCCGCTTCATCATCATGGCGCAGCCAGAGAGCCGGACCACGGCGATCCTGCTGGCCAAATGTGCAGTTATGCCGCGAGCGTGAGGTCGAGGCGGGCGAGGTGACTGGTGCCGGTGTGGTCGAGGGGCTGGCCGTTCCACCAGGCATCGAGGCGGATCAGGTTGAGGGCAACGGCGGAGTAGACGTGTTCGAGGCGAGTCTTGGCGAGGCCCCGATAGCGGGCGCGGCGGCTGCCGGTGATGGCTATGGCCTGGCGGATCGTGCCCTCGACGCCCGCTCGCAGGGCGTACTTCGCCTGCCACGCCTGGTCTTGCTGGGCGGTGTGGTTGGCGTGGATGAGTTCGTGCAGTGCCCGTGACCGCAGGGTGAGTTGGCGGCCCCAACGGGTGGCATTGGTGCATGCGGATCTGGCCGGGCAGGGGCCGCAGTCGGCCTGGTCGAAGCGGACCACGACGACATCGCGGCCCTTTTGCCTGGCAGGGCTCCAGAACCGGCTGGTGGCCCCCTGGAGGCAGGTGGCCTGGCGGGCGTCCTAGTCGATGGCGAAGGCTTCGCGCTGGTAGCCGGCGTTCTCCCGGTACTGGCGGGAGGTGCCCGTCAGCAGTGGTGTGACCAGGGCGATGCCAAAGGTGGCCCGGGCACCGACGATGAGCTCGGCGCTCGCGTGGCCGGAGTCCAGGTAGTGCTCGGCGGGCAGCACGTCCCGGCCGGCGAAGGCCCGGTGGACGGGCTCGACGAGTTTCACGTCGGGCACGGTCGCATCCGTGGTCGCGACATGCGTGATCGCGTTCGGGATGGCAGGACGTGCCCGCCGGCCGGGCCGTGGAGCCCCGTCATCGGGCCGGGGCGGCTGGAGACCTCGCTGATGTGCAGCTTGTACCCGGTCCAGTGGATATCTTCCTTGGTGCCGTAGCGGGCATCGAGGTCATAGGGCGAGGTTAAGCGGACTCTGCCAGGCGGGAGACCGCCCTTGTCCGCCTCCCGCCGCTTGACCACCTCCGCTCCGTTGCTGTCGGTGGTGATCAGGTAGTTCTGCACGGTGATCTGCCGCAACACCTGGACCGCGGGCGGCTCCCGCAACCAGACCGGCGCGGCCGGACGGTAGACCGCCCGCAGCAGAGCCACCGCGTCACGGCCGTAGTCCACAGCGAGCTGGTCGCGCTGGGTCTGGGAGCCGGGCGGGCGCCAGTACGCATCGACCCGCCGCCCGTAACGCCGGCTCCACTCGCCGACCTCCAACACCTGGGCCACCCAGTCGGGGGCCGCGGCGGACAGCGCCTCCAGCGCGGACCGCACCGTTTCCCGGCCAGCTCCAGCCGGTTCAACTCCCGCACTGCCGCCAGCACATGAGTGGAATCTGTACGCAGCTTGCCTCCTGCCATGACCAGTGCCTTCTCCTTCAGCGCCGCAACCAGCAGATCCAGTACCCGTTCCTCCAGGCCGGGGCCGACCACCCGAGTGCAGAACTCCGACGGAGTCCTACTAGAAGGTCAGGTTCCAGGCGTCGATCCTGCCCGTGTCGGAGGCGGCGTTGTCGTTGACGCGCAGCGTCCAGGTGCCGTTCGCGACCTCCGAGGAGGCGTTTACGGTGTAGGTCTGGGCGATGTTGTCGGCGCTGGCGCCGGTGTGGTTGTGCAGCGTGTAGACGGTGCCGTCCGGCGCCAC
>NZ_JBSFIA010000076.1:0-21316 GCF_053597355.1 Streptomyces sp. NPDC001443 | reverse complement strand
CGCTGGAACAACTCCCACAACTCATCCGGCACCAGCCGCTCAACGATCCCCACCCCTGGAAGCCTACCGAACCCTCCAAATGAGATGACTTCTAAAGGACGGCGCTGACAGGGCACCCTGCGCCGACGTTGGCCACGCCATGGTGGCCCCCACAGCTCCCGTGGGACAGGCCAGCACCTCACCGAGAGGCACTGGCTGAGGCCCGCATCCATGCCTGGCGATGGCGAGCAACGCCATACACCTGCTCGACCTGCTCGGCCGTCAGCACCCCTGAGAGCGGCGCCAATGCCGCCACCTGTCGCTCCTGATACACGTGCACGCTGAGCTGTGTGGCGACCACCTTCAAGTCGGTCACGCCGACGAAGACGAGCACCGGTTCCACCGGTACAGGAAAGCCGCAATAGCGCTCAAGCACTCGAGCTACCCGCTTGGCCTCCGCCCGGCTCTTGCGCGCGTAGGGCGCCGGCTTTCCGCGATCGACCTTCACGGAGTCGTCGCCGACCCACACGACCCTTTTGCGGTGGTGCTTTGTACTGATGCTGAACACCCCACCGGGCCCGATCAGCAAGTGATCGACATCCACCTTGTCACCCAAGGGAATGGAGTGCAGGACCCGCCAGCCGTGACGCGCCAAGCGGGGCACAGGAGGTTGGAAAGAGCTCACTCCCAACCAACGCCACCGACTGGAGCGCTGGCGAAGCTGAATCGGTCATCGGATCCTCCCGCCACACGTCCCCGTTCCGCCTTGGCGGCGAACGCAGGTACGGCACACTTGCCTCGCCAAGCAGGGGCCGTCGCAGTTCGTACGGGGGGATTCGGCAGAACGGACACCGGACCTACACGCTCATGGCAGGCTGACGGTTGATTCACTATAGATCCGAGGGAACACATGATCGAACTGATCAAAATCCTTGTCGACACTTTAGCGAAGGCCTTACCTGGCCTCAAGGCTGCGCGCGACGGTAAACGTCGTCAAGAACTCGGGGTGGAGCTGTTCATGCTCTACGTTCGATTCAATGAGGCAACACTTGCCGCAGACGGCATTATTAAATCCCTGGAATTGTATATCGACAGGGTGACTTACCGCCTGGAGAACGGCAATGCCCCCTCCAGCATGACCGCAGGTCCTTGGGTAGCGGAAGATGTCCAGCATCAAATTGTCAACCTGGCGCGCCTGCGAGGGCTACTGGCACACAGATCGACCGTGCTTCAGATCCTTGACACTGAAAGCTACAATCGACTTCGCCCGTTAATTTCTGGAAAGCTCAACGCACTGCATGAGCTGCGATGGATCATGGAATGCGGCGGGCTGCCACTCACTCCCACCGTCTCGGATTTCACCCAGTTAATGGATGCACGAAGCGACCGTCAATCGCTGGGGCAGCCTAGACCCGTCATACCTGGCAATCCACTGCCGCAGTGGCGGGACGAGGCGTTCCCCATCAACTCCGCCTGGGATTCGGAGATGTGCGGAAGATTCACCGAATATCTTCGCAAACATAATCCCCGGGAGCGAATTTCCGAAATCCGCACTTCGCTTGCCACATTGCGGGCGACCCTGGAAGAGCATTTCTCCATCGGCGACATCCTTCTAGATGTGGGCGACCGAAGGACTGAGATCGGTAGCCATTCTTCTATTTAGTTAACGTGCGAGTCAGGTTCTATGCGATCTTCCAGAGTGGTGCCACATGCAACCGAACTCAACACATCGAACCGGCCCCAGGCGAGTAGGCGGCCACTTCACGTACCAGAGCCACACGCTCTCGATTGCCCGACGCCAGGTATCCCACCTGTCCGGCCGTCCGGTTGTAGGCCACTAACCGTGTTGGGCGAGCACGTCGAGGGTGAGTCGCCACACATCTCCTTTCCCCTATTTCATCGCGCTGGAGTGGCTGGGTGAGTAGTTCAGAAGCGCCCCGCACAAGGAACCGTGGCAGCGCTCCTGACGGCCACGGCCGCCATCTCCGTCTAAATGGTCTCCAAACTGGCTACGCCGATCGGAACCGGCGTCGCGATATTGGCAGCCGCCGTACCGGTCGTCAGGTCGCCCCATAACCGCGGCAGCCAGCATGCGAACGCCCGTCTCCTTCGGGGCAGCCGCACTTCCGTTGACACCGGACTCACACCTGCCCGGCTACGCTGGCTGCAACCTCCAGGGAGGTTGCAGCCAGTCGGCGAAGCCGACTTCTCAATGAGCGCAGGAGCCGGAGGCGACTTCCGACTTCGCACTATCTGCGATACAGGAGGGCACCACATTCCTCCGGGAATCAAGGAACCTACTGCCCAGGGCCCCATTCGCAAGCCGAACTCTGATTGTGCTCCGGAGCCATGGCCCCTGACTCGTTAGTCACGTGTCCGTCGCACCGACACTCCTCGGCTCTAGGGATGCCCGGTGGCTGCCAGTTGGGTCACCACGACGGCTAGGTGGTGCGAAGTTGCCCAGGCGCGCCACTCAGTGCCTCCTCCTGCCTTCTGGCGCCTGCGTTGGGCGCACTCCTGAAGGCGAGCGTCGCCCCAGGACGTGGCAGCTCCCGTGACAGGCCAGTAAGGCGAATTGACAAGGTCCTGGCTGAGCGTGAAGAAGTCGTCGTTGCCTTGGCGAATCCGCGGATACACGAAGACCTGCCAGTCTGCTGCTGTGGTGTAGCGCATATTGGGGTCCGGGGTTCCACGGCTCTTGGGCAGGATTCGGGGGTAGGTCACGCCGAAGTCCCCGAAGTCAGGTTGCGGACCGTGCCACTTCTCGACGACCTTCGCCCAAAGCCGTGCGTCTTCCCTCACGACAGGTGTGGACTGGCCTCGTCTGAAGCCGCTCAGGTTGACAGGGAAAGCGCCGGCCGCCACGCAAAGGCGTCTCCAGGGCCAAGGTGAGAGACGTTTTAGGGCTTCGGTGGTCTCTTCTGCCAGAACCTCCCGCGCCCGGTCCGAGTACACGGGACCGGCATCAACCAGCAAGTCGACCTCCCCGGGGGTCAACCGCACTGCACGAAGCAGATCGCGCACCTGATCCCCGCTGGGTAGCGATTCGCCGAGATCAGCAGCCGTGGAGATGCGCAGGCACGCTCCCCGTTGGTGGGCCGCGGCTACCCCTGCCACCTCTCCTAACACGTCATCGGGGTCGGAACACCTGAAGACAGGGGACATAGCAACACCACGTAACCCCAGAGACTCACCGACTCGTGTTACCGGCCCGCCAGCATCGCCCTTGAGCACGCGGACGGGCGGTAGGGCGCCACAGTCAACCGTGAGGACCATGCCGTCCGGCACGTTGTCCATGGCGTGCTCGCAAAAGGTCTCCAGCAAGTCTCGGAGCTCCAAGTCCGGCACGATCTCCATCACTGGACGGAGCTGAGCCTGCACCTCGACCGAGGCATGCCCCAAGGCCAGAAACTCGCCCGCCTTGCCCTTCAGAATCGGAACGTAAGCCACCAGCAACCCCCAAGCGCTCCCCACACTCAGCCAGTTGTCGAGCTAGTCGCGTAGCCAGAGTGACCGCGGGACACATAGGCAGGTAGAGCGCTGTTCGAGCCACAAAGCTCAAAGTTGAGGGTCGAACCACGAATGCAGGCATCTACTGCACGCCGCTTACCCCTGAGCGCTCTCAGGAGCCGGGGCTGCGCAGAGATGTGTCCGGGCTGTCCGACTGTCCGGTTAAGCCCCTCACCTGTACAAACAAGCCGGACGGTTTACAGAACCGCTGTCCGGGCTGTCCGGTCGCTGGCGGGCTGTAACACCCGGGGTGCTACAGCCCGCCAGCGAAGCCGACCTGGCAATTGGCGCAGGGGTCGGAAGTGGCTCCCGATCTGGCCTACCTCTACACGGTGCCTCCTATCACACCCTGTAACTCTGCACGCACCCCCTAGCTCCGTCGCAGGTCAGAGGCTCGTTAACGCTTGCGGCCTCAGATCGCCCTGTCATCTGTTGCACTTGTTTCGAATATTGCGGATACTTCGATAGGTAAGACAGCTGCCCGCCATGACCCAGAACGACCACCGCCACCCTGGCGGTAGGCCCCGTCGCCGCGCCAACGACCGCGGGGCCTACCGTCACGCCAGCCCGCCACCGCGCCAACGACGGCGGACTATCCCTGGCGCCCATCCACCAAATCTAGGGGCGCGCATATGACCAAGACCGACATTCGTCCGGTCAAGCTCCCGGACGACAAGCAAGAGAGTGCAAACCATGCCCTCACCAGGGTCCGGGCCTACCTGACAGAGCACCAGGAAGCCTCCCAGATCACTGTCACCGTTCAAGATGGAGGCGATCGTGAACCCTTGGCTCTCCCTCGCGAGGCCGTAGAGCTCCTCGCTTCACTCCTGGCGCACCTTGGCGCCGGCCGGGCCGTGTCCGTTGTTCCGTCCGATGCCGAGCTCACTACTCAGCAAGCAGCTGACATGCTCAACGTGTCCCGGCCCTTCCTCATCGGCCTGTTGGATGCCGGTGAGATTGAGTACCGGACCGTTGGCACACACCGCAGAATCACCGCGTCGTCTCTATTGGAGTACCAGCGCGGGGACGACCACCGTCGCCGAGGTGTGGCTGATGAGCTCACCCAGCTCGGCCAGGAGATGGGAATGATCTAGGCCATGGCTTTCGTCGCCGTCTACGACGCCAACGTCCTGTATCCAAGCACCTTGCGTGACGTTCTCATTCGCGTGGCGCAGGCAGGGCTTGTACAGGCGAAGTGGACGGACCAGATCCTCGATGAGACCTTCCGCAACCTCAAGAAGAATCGGCCTGACCTGGATCCGAAGAAATTAGATCGTACGCGGGAGCTGATGTCAGGAGCGATCCGGGATGTGCTGATCAAGGGGTACGAACCGCTGATCGACATACTCGATCTGCCGGATCCCGGCGACCGGCACGTCTTGGCCGCTGCGATCAAAGCAAAAGCACAAGTGATCGTCACATCCAACCTAAAGGACTTCCCCACCGACAAGCTGTCTGTATGGGATGTGCAGGCCGTCCATCCAGACGCCTTCATCGAGGCACAGGTCGACCTCTCCCCCCAGTTGGTGTACGGGGTGCTTACGCAGATAGCAGATTCGTGGGTAAACCCGTCGAACGCAGTGGTCGCGGACGTGATCGATTCACTAGAGCGAGAAGGTCTGGTGGCGTCAGTAGCGGCGCTGCGAGCCTTGACCTAGCCACCTTCTGACGCCCGTGCCCTGGCCAGTCCGGCCAGGGCACGGGCGCCTCCAAGCCTTCGCGCTCTGGTGCGCGCGACATGCCTCCGACACACTCTGCGTTGCCAACCATCCCATGCCCGGCCCCGTCGCAGGTCAGAGGCCACACAGAGGTGCAATCGGACAATCACCCCGGAGCCGTGTGCGCAGGTTCGAATCCTGCCGGGGGCACTTCGCAGGAAGTGCCCGAAGGCCCCGTCGCCAGCGGACACGCTGGTGGCGGGGTCTTCGTGTATGTGCAGGCGAACGCAGCGTGGTGCGGGCTCAGGACGGGCTCTGTGGGCTGTTCGTGGGCAGGGGCTTGGGGCGGAGGGTTGAGTGCCTCGCTCAGGAGGGTCGGTCGGTGCTGTGGGTCACCCGTGGGCGAGGGAGGCCGCCTGATAGCCGGCCCCGGCTGAGGGGGTTCTGTGTCGCGGTCAGGCTGTGGCCAGTTGGTTCAGGACCGCTTGTGCCACTCCCCTGGCGCTGCCGGGGTTCTGGCCCGTGATCAGCAGTCCGTCCTCGACGACGTAGGGCTCGAAGGGCTTGTCGGCCGTGCTGTAGTCGGCCCCGAGGTCCTTCAGCCTCTCCTGGAGGTTGTAGGGGACAGCGTCTGCTCGGTTCGCCAGTTCTTCCTCGGGCCAGGAGAAGCCCGTGACCCTCTTCCCCTTCACGAGGGGATCGCCGTTGCCCAGCATGACGTTGAGCAGGCCTGTCCCTCCGTGGCAGACCGTGGACACGACGCGCCCCGATTCGTAGAACCGTGCCATCAGTTCTTCCAGCTCAGGGGTCTGCGGGAAGTCGAACATCACTCCGTGTCCACCTGTGAGGTAGATCGCGTCGTAGTCGTCGGGATGCACGTCGGAGATCTTCCGTGTGTCCTCCAGGAGATCCATGAACGCTCGGTCCCGGTACCGCTTTTCGGTGCCGAGTTCCGCCAGGACGTCATGGGAAAGACTTTCGGGGTCCAGTGGGATCCTGCCGCCCTGAGGACTGGCGATGTCCATGGTGTAGCCGCCCTCGGCGGCCACGTCCCAGAAGTGGGTCAGCTCCCCGAGCCACAGGCCCGTACGCATGCCGACTTTCTCGTACTCGCCGATGTTGGTGACGATGACCAGGATCTTCTTCGTCGCTGCCATGATCTCTTCACTCGCTCCAGTCGTGTGTTCACCTGCCGAACGACGCCTTGGCATGAAAAAGCCGTGGCATTGATCTTCGTTCCGCGGTAAGAGCGAGGCTGCTCGCCGGCCTCCGCCTGCTCATTGCCTGAAGGGTGGACGTCAGGGAGATCCCGGAAACAACCGTAGACCGGTCGATGGGGCACGGCAAAGTCAGGCTCCGGACCTGCCGAAGGCTCCTGGGGCGTCACGGCCCGCCCGGGCCTCGAAGCGCTCCTGGCCGCCGCCCGCCGCGGGAAGGAGGCAGGCCCTGACGAGGGTGCCGGGGTGCGTCACCGTCATGGGGGCGCGGACGTAGCCGTCCGCGTCGACACGGGCTGCGCGGGCACGGCCGGCGTTCCCGGCCGCCGTGACCTCGATCCGGTCGTCGCGTCGAGTGCTTGAGGCGTCCACCCCGGATACCTCGGCACCTCGATATCTCGTTCTACCTGTCGTCGTGTCCGCCCTCCTCGAAGACGAAGAAGGGCTTGGCGCCGTGGGCGGGGGCCTCGGCCAGTGCGATGGCTTCGGTGAAGCGTTCCAGGGAGAACGGGCGTCCCTCGGGGATGCTCAGTACGCCGTCGGTGACGAGGGTGCGTACCTCGGACAGGGCGTCCAGGGCCTCCGCGGGTGAGGCAGTGCCGAACCAGCGGTTCAGCCAGAAGCCACGGATCGACTTGGTCTCGTAGATGACCGAGCGTGCCCGGAGCGGGATCGTCAGGGCTTCCGGGGCGGTCTGCCGGTGGGTGGAGAGCGCGCCGTAGAGCACGAGCTCGCCGCCCGGGGCCAGTGCCTGGGACACCTGGGCGCCCACGTCGCCCGCGACGCAGTCGAGGGCCTTGGGCACGCCGGTCGCCCCGGCGATCTCGGCCACGCGCCGCACCAGGTCCTCGTCCGCCGTGCAGACGACCTCGTCGCCGCCGAGCGCCTTGATCTCCTCGACGGCGTCGCGCCGCCGGACCACGTTGATCGTGGGAATGCCCAGATGCCTGGCCAGCTGGATGACGAGCCGGCCGACGGTGGAACCCGCGGCCGTCTGCAACAGCCACTCCCCCGGCTGGGCGTCGAGTTCGCGGGCCACCAGGAGCAGCGCGGTCAACGGGTTGACGGCGAGTTGGCAGGCGTCGGAGTCGCTCAGCCTGCCGGGCACCGGCAGGAGCCTTCGCGCGTCCGCGACCAGGTATTCCTGCCAGGTGCCGGCCGCCTGCGGCCCGGGTACCGCCGGGACCGCGGCGTGCACCACGCGCTCGCCGATCTTCAGTCCCTCGGTGTCCGGGCCGAGGGCCTCGATACGGCCCACGCACTCCATGTGGCCCCCGACGGCGGGGAACTCCGGGGAGAAGCCGTAGCGGCCACGCAGCACGTGCAGATCGCCGGCGTGCACCGGGGTCGCCTTCACATGGATCAAGGCCTGGCCGAAGTCCGGGGTGGGGACGGGCCGGGATTCCAGGCGCAGGACATCGCCCGGCTCGCCGACCTGGTCGGCCACGAGCGCGTTCATGGACTGTGGCATGGGCATGGGATCTCTCCTTCAGCCGCGCTCGACGTCCGCCGACCGGGCAGCGAAACGGCGTGTCCCCGGTGCACGATCCCGGAGCGGAGTCCTTCGAGCCCTTGTCGCCGCTGCCCGGAAACATCGGCTTCGTCCTTCCTTCCATTGTCCAGCCGCTCCGCCGGCGGGCCGATTCCAGCGACCGGCGCCACACACGTCCACGGGGGCCCCGGGGATGGGAATCGCACAGGTTCTCGGCCATAGTGGACGTGCCCGGCCGAGGGGAAACCACGGGAAACCGTGGCGGGGGAGGTGGACCGATGGCAGAACCCGGTCTGTTCGAGCTGGACGCCGTCGTGGTGCGGCAGCCGAAGCGTCCTTGGGTACGCAGGTACTCGGGCCCCGACCTGACCGTGTCCTCCGTGGAGGGGATCCCGCTCGGCCTGGTCACGTACGTGAACGACACACTCTTCCTCCTCACGGAGGTTTCCGGTGACCACGTCGTCCGCATCGAGAAGCGTGCGCGGCTCGCGCCGTTCGAGCAGTTCGCTCCGACATCGTTCCGCTTCGCCGACGCGGCGGGCCGAGAGGTCGGGACCGCCGGTACCCGAGGACTCGTCAAGTCCCGGCAGTTGAGCCTTCGTACGGAGCGGGGGCGCCGGCTCTTCCTCACCCGGCTGGGAAACCTGGGCCTCGAATGGCAGCTCACGGAGACGGAGGCGGGCCCCGATCCGGATCAGGGTCCGGCGCCGGGGATTCTCGGCCGGGTCACCGCGAGCACCGTCGACAGGTGGGTCGGGTTGCAGCAGTACGTCGTCGAGGCGGGCCCTGATCTGGACGTCTCGGAACGGCGTACCGTCATCGCCTCGGTCGTCTGTCTGCACCTGCTCCGCCGGCCACCGGGTGGCGGCGGGTCTGCTTGAGGCGCAGGCACGGGGTCGCTTTGCGTGCTCGCGCGCTCACCCGACGGCACGGCTCGTACGCCTCTCCTTCCACAAGAGGGTTGCAGAACAGGGCAGTTGGGTTCCCCGCTTGCCTTGTGCCGCGCCTGCGCCAACGCCTGTGCGGAGTTCGGCCCCGGTGGACATACCCGACAGGGCGTCGGAGCATGGAGGAGAGGGACAGCACACCGGTTCACCTGTGACCGCGTGGCCGACGTGCCCTGTACGCATGTCGGCCGGCGGGCGCACCAGCGGTCGAGCCGGGGGCACCGACCGAGCGCCGCGACGCATCGGATCCGACCCGTCGACCCGTCGACCTCGGGTTCGCCGATGAGGGGGAGCCGCGGTGGCCTCCGAGCCCCGGGCAGCGTGCCCGCGCGCATCCCGGTTCGTACGTATCCCGGTTCGTACGTATCCCGGTTCGTACGTAATCCGGTTCGTACGTAATCCGGTTCGTACGTAATCACCTTCGTCCCCGGGGCCGCCACCGCATCCGGCGTGCCCCTTCCCGTTCTGGGAGGAATGAACGATGATCCGCACCCGCCGTCTCGCGCTGCTCGCTCCGATGGTCCTGTCGGCACTGGCTCTCGGGCCGGCCGTCACCGCTCACGGAGCGACGGGGCAGGCGCCTGACCGCGCCCCGACGAAGGCCAGGTGTCTCCTCACGCAGGACACCGCCAACTCGAAGCCGGACAATCCGAGGTTCACCCTCTCCGCATCCGGTTTCAGGTCCAGCACGGTGTCGTTCGCCGGTGGCGGCGGCGGTGGCGCGGCGACGACCACCAACGGGTCCTTCACCGTCAGCAATCTCGGGTCCGGCCGCTACCAGGCCTTCGGCCCCATGGACGGCAGGGTGAACTGCGGCCGCACGCCCGAGGTCCCGAACGATCAGCAGGACGCCAAGGCCCAGTATAAGCAGGGGTTCACCGACGGCTTCAACGCGATCAAGGAGAGCTGCAGCGCGCCGATGCTGAGGAGCCTCACCGCGGTGAACTCGAACTACGCGGAAGGCTTCAAGGACGGAGCGGCGCTGGCTGCCGACAGGTTCTGCGACTGACCATGAGACGCGGTCGCGTCGGGGGCGTCCGCCGGTCTCGTCGGCCGTGGCCCGGTTCCGGGCCACGGCCGGTTCTCCCGTCCGCCCGCAGATGGTGTCGCGGCGGCCACGGATTGGTTGCGACCGGGACCTCCTCGCCGTAAGCCCTTTCTCCCGCGGGCAGCATGACTGACCATGAGCGACAGGCGGCTGGGTGAGGGCAGGGATCGGTACGTCGACTTTCTGCGGGCGTGGGCCATTCTCCTTGTCGTGGGCGGCCATTGGCTGATCACGGCGCTCGTCCGCGAGCCGGACGGGGAGATCCGCGCTCCCGAGTTGCTGGCCACCGTGCCCTGGACGCAGTGGCTGACCCTGGTGTTCCAGATCATGCCGCTGTTCTTCCTGGCCGGAGGGTACGCGGCGAGCGGCTCCTGGGGGCGGGCCCGGGCGGCGGGCGGGACCGTCGGGTGGTGGGTGCGGCAGCGGGTGTTGCGGCTGTTGCTGCCGGCCGCCGTCTACAGCGTGCTGGTGTTGTGCGCCCTGGGCGTCTGCGAGGCCGTCGGGGTGGACCGGGGCACGCTCGCGCTCGTGGGGTGGGCGATGGCCATGCAGTTCTGGTTCCTTCCGGTGTATCTGCTGCTCAGCGCCCTCACCCCGGCGCTGCACGCGGCGCATCGGCGGTGGGGGCTGCTCGTGCCCGTGGGCCTGGGGGCGACGGCTGTGGTGACCGACGTGCTGGCGGTCGGGCTTCATGTGCCGGTGGTCGGGCTGTTGGACTACCTGCTGGTGTGGGGTGTGGCGTATCAGCTCGGGTTCTGCTGGCGGGACGGAGAGCCGGGCGGCGAGCGGAGCGGGCTGCGGGGCGGCCTGTCGAGCGGGCGTCGGCGGGTACCCGCGGTCATGGCTGTCTGCGGCACGCTGGCGTTCGTCGCGCTGGTCCGGTTCGGGCCGTTCCCGGTCAGCCTGATCCTGGTGACCGGGCAGACGCCCAACAACACCGATCCCCCGTCGGTGGCGATGCTCGCCTGGGCGGTGGCCCAGGTCGGGTGGTGCCTGCTCGCGGCGCCCTCGGTACGGCGGATGCTGGAGCGGGGGCCGGTGTGGCGGGTGGTGCGGCCCGTGGGCGCCGTCGGGATGACGCTGTATCTCTGGCACATGCTGCCGGTGCTGGTCGCCGCCGCGGCCTTCTATCTGACCGGGGTCGCACCCCGGCCCACGGTCGGGTCGTTGGCGTGGTGGGGGTGGCGGGTCCCCTGGCTGCTGGTGCTCGGGGTGGTGCTGATGGGGGTGGTGTGGGCGTTGCGGCCGCTGGATCGGGGGCTGGTGACGCTGCACGCCCGGGCCGCCGCTTCGGACGGCGGTTCGCGTGGGGCGGCATGGCTGCTGTGGCCCGGCCTCGGTGCCGCGGTCACCGCCCTGGGGTACTTCGCCGGGCACGGCTTCGCGTACGACGGCCGGTTCCCGGTGCTGCCCGCGCTGGGACTGGCCGCGGGGGTGGGACTGGTGATGGCGGCCGGCGGGACAAAGCCACAGCCACAGCGGGACCATGAAGAACAGGAGCGGTACGGTGGGATGTCGGCGGGTGCCCGGGGTGCGGCGGGTGCGGCAGATCCGCGGGGTGCCGTGCCGGGGGCTCCCGACCCGGAGCGGACTCCGGCCGGTTGACCGCGCGGGACGGTGGCACGACGGCCGCGCAGGACGGTGGCACGACGGCCGCGCAGGACGATGGCCCGGCACCCACGCGCCGCCCTTACCGCCTCGCCCCACCCGCCCCTCCGGCCTCTCCGGCCCCTTCAGCCCTCAGACCCGCGCCCACGTGCGCCGGTCCCGTGCCATCGCGTGCAGGGCCTCCACGTCCGCCGGTTTCAGCACCCCGCCCAGGCGGGCCAGGTTCGCGACCTCGGGGTCCGTCAGGACCCGGACCTCGCGGGGCGGGGTGGTGAAGCGCAGGCCGGCCGGGCCCACCAGGGCCAGTACCGGGTGGACCTCGGCGGTCAGCGCGTAGGACGCCCGGTCGGCGTCGGCGCGCAGGCGGCGCAGCAGGGGGCGCGGCTCGCGCCGGCCCAGCGCGACCATGGGGTCGGCGACGAGCACCCGCTGCTTACGGGCGTGCACCGCGTGGACCGCGAACAGGCCCGCGGGGCCGATCGCCAGGTGGTGGACCCGGTCGCCGCCGGGCAGCGGGACGGAGTGCAGGGTGCGCCAGCCCGCGCCGTCGAGACCGTCCAGGATGTCGCCGATCGTCTGTTCCGCCTCCAGCTCGCGGCGGCGCGGGTCCGGGCGCAGCCGGTGGGAGGCGGCCGGGTTCCGGTCGAGGGCGATCAGCAGGGCCTCGCCCGGCCGGTTGGGGGCGAGGTCGTCGTCCGGAGGCAGGGAGAGCCGGGCCAGCTCGACGGGGGTGGGCACCGGGGGCGGGCCCACCGCGACGGGCCCGGTCAGGAAGGGCGCGAGGGCATGGAGCACGTCGTCCCTGCGGTCCTCGCTGAGCAGGTTGACCCGGGCCGCCTCACGGTCGTACCAGGCGATGTTCCGGCCGTCCGGGAGACGGACGTACAGCTGTTCCCGGCCGTGCCGCCAGGTCGGTACGACGCGCAGTCCGCTCATGCACCATCACCCCTCGACCATGGGAACAGGCGGGGTGCTCCAGGGGCAAGAACCCGGCTACCTTTGACGGAGTTGGCCTGGCGGTCGGGAGGGCACTGTTGCGGACTCGCGGCAAGCAACCCGGTGTGCCCGCGCCGCAGAACCCGTGGAGCGAGATCGTACCGGGGCTGTGGATGGGCGGGCACGAGTTCCGGAGCCGTTCCGGACAACTGGAACTCGCGGTCGTACGGGACGAGTTCGACCTCGTGCAGACGCTGCTGCGGCTGCCGGGGCACGGTCCCGACGCCGGGGTCGAGCATCATGTGTGGCCCATCCCGGACGGCCCCCTGGACGGGACGCAGCTCGCGGGCGTGATGCGGCTGGCGCAGGCCGCGGGCGAGGCGCTGGACGAGGGGCGCAGGGTGCTCGTCCGCTGCTATCACGGCTACAACCGCTCGGGGCTCGTCGTGGCGCACGCGCTGGTGCGCCGGGGACACTCGGCGGACGAGGCGATACGGCTGATCCGTTCCCGGCGCTCGCCCTGGGCGCTGCACAACGAACTGTTCGTCGCGTACCTGCGGGCCGGGCTGCCGACGGCCCGCCTGCTGGAGGACCTCGCCGAGTGAGCACCTCACGGACGCACCACGGCGCCGGCGCGGCGGCACGGGCTCGCTCGGGCCACCGGCCGCGCAAGATGAATTTTCATATGAATAAGGTGTACGGGGCCTCGTCGTCACCAGCCGCAGGAGTGCCGTGCGCCTCAGCCGACCCACCCGTACCGCCCTCGCCGTCCTGGCCGTCGTCCTGTCGGCGACCGCGACGGCCTGTGGCGACGCCGGCGGGCTGCGTGCTGCCGGGGCGACCCCGACCGCGAACAGCCCGGCCCGGCTCTGGCCGGATCTGCCGCCGGCCTCGTCGCCCGCTTTCGACTTCGACGAGGCGGAGACGAAGACCGTGAAGGGCGTCGCCGTGCCGGGCGACGACATCCGCAGGGTGGACCCGGTGGCGGTCGTACGGGCGGAGATCGCGTCCGACCCCGGCGACTACACGGCCGCCGGGGCGCGTTACCACGGGACGCCGAGCGCGCTGGCCGACTGCGTCGAGGGCGGGCGGACCGGGACCTGGGTGCAGCCGCGGGGCTGCCCGGTGCTCCAGCCGTACTACCGGGACCTGACCGGCGACGGACACGACGACCTGACGCTGGGCTTCCGGCTGCTGCCGGGCGAGCTGACCGCCGTACGCGTCTACACCGTCGAGAAGCATCGTCTGGTGCAGGTGATGTCGTACGAGGACGCCCTGAGCGCGGTCGAGCTGGCCGGGCGGTCCGTGATCGTGCGTTCGCCGTCGGAGGTGGCGGGGTACGAGTACCGCCTCCAGTGGACCTGGGACGCGCAGCAGAAGGCGATGCTGCTGACGCACGACGAGATGCTCCGCACCGGCGGGAGGTCGCCGTCCGCCAGGCACTCCGCCGCGTCGCGGTCCGCCCGGCCGTCGTCCGCCGCGCCGTCCGCCACCCCGCCGACGCCGCCGTCGACATCGCCGTCCGCCACCTCCTCCGCCGCCGTGTCGTCGAGCGCGTCATGAGTGTGCTGAGCTCGGTGCGGCTTCCGCAGTGGGCCGGGACCCTGGCGGTGAAGGCCGCGGTGTTCATCATCGTGATGTGCTGCGCGCTCGCCGCGCTGCTCGGCATCCTGGTGCACGTCCAGGTGACCGACCAGACCGTCGGCCAGGCCCGCGAGCTCGCGCTGTCCCGGCTGACGGACGCGACCCAGGCGTACGAGGCCGGGGACTCGCTGCGGCCGGGCGCCGCCGTCGACCCCGAGGGGCTGCCCGCGCAGTTGCGGACGCTGGCGGCACACGGGGAGCGCGGCACGATGGTCGCCGATCACCACGGCCGTCCCTCGATGTGGGCGGCGGGGCCCGCCGACGGCGGCCGGGCGCTGGCCGTCGAGGTCGACTACGCCCAGCAGGCGCGGACCATCGAGGGCCTGGACGGGGCGATCCTGTGGTCGTCGGGCCTGGCGATCGGGGCGACGGTGCTGGTGGGGGCGTTCGCGGTGACGCGGGTGGCGCGGCGGCTGCACGCCACCGCCCGGGTGGCCCGCCGGATCAGCGCGGGCGACCTGGACGCGCGGGTGGACGACCCGCGGGTGAAGGACCCGACGCGGCCGCAGGACGAGGTGGCCGCGGTCGCCGTCGCGCTGGACACGATGGCGTCGTCGTTGCAGAGCAAGCTGCTGAGCGAGCAGCGGTTCACCGCGGACGTGGCGCACGAGCTGCGCACCCCGCTGACGGGGCTGCACGCGGCGGCCGAGCTGCTGCCTCCCGGACGGCCGACGGAGCTGGTCCGCGACCGGGTGGCGGCGCTGCGCACGCTCACCGAGGACCTGCTGGAGATCTCGCGGCTGGACACCGGGCGGGAGCGGCTGGAGGTGGACACCGAGGAGCTGGGCGCGCTGGCCGAGCGGGTGGTGCGCGGTTCCGGCACGGTCACGGAGGTCAGGGTCGTGCGGGACGCGCGCGTGGAGACCGACCGGCGGCGGCTGGAGCGGGTGCTGGGCAACCTCGTGGCGAACGGGCACCGGCACGGGCGGACGCCGGTGGTGCTGACCGTGGACGGCCCGGTCGTCACCGTGCGGGACCACGGCGACGGCTATCCGGAGTACCTCGTGGCCCACGGGCCCCAGCGGTTCCGTACGGAGGGCGGGGCGAAGGGACACGGCCTCGGGCTGACCATCGCGCTGGGCCAGTCCGAGGTGCTGGGTGCCCGGCTGGAGTTCGCCAACGCCCCGGACGGCGGGGCGCTGGCCCGGCTGACGCTTCCCCCGGCACCGGCACCGGAGGGCACCGGCCAGGACTGAGCGGGCCGCCCGGGCCAGGGCCTGGGCCTGAGGTCGGCCGTCGGCGGGACGGGAAGCCGCACACGAGGACCGGGCGGACCGTGGGGCGACGATCGCCGGGGGCTCCCCGATGGCGCATCGTGGCGGGCGCCGACGACACGCCGCTCCTAGTGTGGCGATCAGCGAGATGTGGCGATCAGCGAGTTTCACGCCCTTCCTTCGCGCCTTCCCCGCCCTCTCACGGAGGTACCCGGATGTCCGTGCGCTCCGCCCTCGTCCGCCTCGCCCCGGCCCCCGCGGCCGGCACCCGGTCCGGGGGCCCGGGCCGCCGCGTCGGCGCCATCGGGTCCGCAGCACGCCGGTGCTGACTCCAGACAAACCGGGAATCATGTTGCACATAGATATGTTCCGGGCATGACTCCGGCCGGAACAGCGACCGCCGCGCCCGCCCGGGACCCCGCCCGCGTGGTGCGCCTCCCCCGGCGCCGCGGCATCGAGCTGACCCTGATCGTCGTAGCCGTACTGCTGTCCGTGTACGGCTACTGCGCCGTCGGCCTGGCCCGGCACGGCGCGGTCCCGCCCGGGGCCGCGGGGTACGGCGCCGGACTCGGCGTGCTCGCCCTGCTGGCGCATGTGGCGGTGCGGCTGCGGGCGCCGTACGCCGATCCCCTGCTGCTGCCCATCGGCGTGCTGCTCAACGGGCTCGGGCTGGTGCTGATCTATCGCCTCGACCTGGAGACCCCGGGCGACCGGGCCGCGCCGACCCAGCTCGTGTGGTCCACGCTCGGCGTGGCGCTGTTCATCGTGGTCGCCCTGCTGCTGCGCGACCACCGCGTGCTCCAGCGGTACGCCTACGTCTGCGTCGCCGCCGCTCTCGCCCTGCTCACGCTCCCGATCTTCTTCCCGGCCCTCAACGGCGCCCGCATCTGGATCCGGATCGCCGGATTCTCCATCCAGCCGAGCGAGTTCGCGAAGGTGCTGCTGGCGGTGTTCTTCGCCGCGTACCTGGCCGACAACCGCAACGCCCTCGCCTGCACGGGCCGTCCGGTGTGGCGGTTCCGCAGGATCCAGCTGCCCACCGGGCGGGTGCTCGGCCCGATCCTGACCATCTGGCTGCTGAGCGTGGGCGTGCTCGTCCTGGAGCGCGATCTCGGCACCTCGCTGCTGTTCTTCGGCCTGTTCGTCGTGCTGCTGTACGTCGCCACCGGCCGTACCGGCTGGATCGCGGTCGGTCTGCTGCTCGCGTCGCTCGGCGCGGTCGCCGTCGGCCGGCTGGAGCCGCACGTGCACGGCCGGATCGAGGACTGGCTGCATCCGTTCGCGACGATCGAGGCGGGCCACGGGCCGAACCAACTGGCGCAGTCCCTGTTCGCCTTCGCGGCCGGCGGGGTGCTCGGCTCGGGCCTGGGCCTCGGGCACTCCGTCCTGATCGGCTTCGCGGCCAAGTCGGACTTCATCCTGGCCACGGCGGGCGAGGAGCTGGGCCTGGTGGGACTCTCCGCGATCTTCCTCCTCTACGGACTCCTCGTGGAGCGCGGCTACCGGGCCGGCCTCGCCCTGCGCGAGCCGTTCGGACGGCTGCTCGCGGTCGGCCTCGCCTCGATCGTGGCGCTCCAGGTGTTCGTCATCGCGGGCGGGGTGACCGGCCTGATCCCGCTGACCGGCATGGCGATGCCGTTCCTGGCGCAGGGCGGCTCGTCGGTGGTGACCAACTGGGCGATCGTGGCGCTGCTGATCCGGATCAGCGACTCGGCCCGCAGCCAGTACGACGGTCAGGTGGCGCCATGACGAAGTACATCCGGCACGCGGCCGCGTTCTGCGTCCTGCTGCTGGCCGCGCTGCTCGTCAACGCCCTGCGCGTCCAGGTCCTCCAGGCCGGTCCCTACGACGGCAGCACGGCCAACCGCCGTGCCACGATCACCCGTTACGGACAGCCGCGCGGCGACATCCTGGTCGGCGGCGAGCCGGTCACCGGCTCCCGGGACACCGGCGAGCAGCTCCGCTACGAACGCACCTACAGCGACGGCCCGTTGTACGCGCCCGTCACCGGCTTCGCCTCCCAGGAGTACGGCACGACACTGCTGGAGCACGCCGAGGACGGGGTGCTGGCGGGCACCGACCCGCTGCTCGCGCCGTTCCCGCTGTGGAGCGACCTGACCCGCGGCCTGCCGCCCGGCGGCAAGGTCGTCACCACCATCGACCCGGCGGCGCAACGGGCCGCGTACGTGGGACTGGCCGGGCGCAAGGGCGCGGTGGCGGCGATCGAGCCTGCCACCGGGCGGATCCTGGCGCTGGTCTCCGCGCCCTCGTACGACCCGGCGGAGCTGTCGGGCAACCGGCCGGCGACGAAGGCGGCCTGGGCGCGGCTCAACCGCGACCCGGACAAGCCGATGCTCAACCGGGCGGTGCGCCAGACGTATCCGCCGGGTTCGACCTTCAAGGTGGTCACCGCGGCGGCGGCGCTGGACGCGGGCGTGGTCACCGACATGGACGCGCCGACGGACTCCCCCGACCCGTATACCCTGCCCGGGACGCGGACGTGGCTGACGAACGAGGGCGACGGCTGCGGGGACGCCCCGCTGCGGGAGGCCTTCAAGTGGTCGTGCAACACGGTCTTCGCGAAACTCGGCGTGGACGTGGGGGCGCGCGACATGGTGGCGACCGCGCAGGCCTTCGGCTTCAACGACACCGGGCTGCGGGTCCCGTTCTCGGCGGCGACCAGCACCTTCGACACCAGTGTGGACCGGGCGCAGCTCGCGCTGTCGTCGATCGGCCAGTACAACACGCGGGCCACGCCGCTCCAGATGGCGATGGTGGCGGCGGCGGTGGCGAACGGGGGGCAGTTGCGGCCGCCGTATCTGGTGGAGCGGACCACCAGCCGGGGCGGCGGCACGGTGGCGACGGCGGGTTCGCGCCCCGCACGGCAGGTGATGCGGCCGTCGACCGCGGTACGGATGCGGGAGCTGATGACCGACGTGGTCGAGGACGGCACCGGTACGAACGCGGCGATCCCCGGCGCGATCGTCGGCGGCAAGACCGGCACCGCGCAGCACGGCCTCGGCAACTCCGGTGTCCCGTACGCCTGGTTCGTGTCGTGGGCGCAGGACGAGCGGGATCCGGAGCCGAGGATCGCGGTCGCGGTGGTGGTGGAGGACGCGTCCGCGAACCGGGGGGAGATCAGCGGGGGCGGGGACGCGGCGCCGATCGCGCGGGAGGTCATGCGGTCGGTGCTGTCCGGGTGAGCGGCGCCGTCACCGCGGGGCGGTGTTCGGTCGGTGGGCGGTGTTCGGGGGGTGGTGTTCGGGGGGTGGGCGGTGTTCGGGGGGGTGTTCGGGGGGTGGGCGGTGTTCGGTGGGTGAGACGGGGGATGCCGGCGCGGACAGGCCCCTCCTACCTTTCGCTCATGACTGAAGCCACGGAACGCACCGTGTACGAACTCGCCCAGGTCAACATCGCCCGTCTCAAATTCCCGCTGGACTCCCCGGAGTTGAAGGACTTCGTCGACGCCCTCGATCCGGTGAACGCGACCGCCGACGCCGCCGGCGGTTTCGTCTGGCGACTGGCGGGCGAGTCGGGGGACGCGACGGACGTCCCCGTCTTCGGGGACGACTGGCTGATCATCAACATGTCCGTGTGGCGCGACACCGACGCGCTGACCGCCTTCATGTACCAGGGGCGGCACCGGGAGCTGCTGGCCCGGCGCCGGGAGTGGTTCGAGCGGGTCCAGGAAGCCATGACGACCCTGTGGTGGATCCCGGCGGGCCACCGGCCGACCGTCGCGGAGGCGGAGGACCGGCTGCGACACCTGCGGACGCACGGGGAGACGCCGTACGCGTTCACCCTGCGGAGGGCGTTCCCTCCGCAGGCGGCGGCACGGCTGCCGGAGCCGGAGGAGCGGGCGGCCCCGGAGGGCCTGGACTGCCCGGTATAGCCCGGTAGGCGGCACACCTCGCGGGTCCGCACGTAGACACCGGGTCAACAAGTGCTGCGCAAGGGATTGACGACCTTGCTGACAAGCAGTCTCATAAGTTCGGTAGACGTGACCCCCGGTAACGAGGTGGAACAGCCATGACGACCCTGACGGAAGCCGACGCGCTCGACGGACTGCGTGACGCGCTCGGGCTCCTCAAGGACCGCGAGCAGGTGGCCGAACGCCTGCTCGCGTCGTCCGCCAAGCACTCCTTCGACCCGGACCGGGAACTGGACTGGGACGCGCCCTTCGAGGACGGCAAGTGGTTCTGGCCGCCCGAGCTGCTGAGCCTGTACGGCACGCCGATGTGGCAGCGGATGAGCGAGGAGCAGCGGATCCTGCTGTCCCGGCACGAGGCGGCCGCGCTCGCCTCGCTCGGCATCTGGTTCGAGATCATCCTCATGCAGCTGCTGGTACGGCACATCTACGACAAGGCCGCGACGAGCGCGCACGTGCGGTACGCGCTGACCGAGATCGAGGACGAGTGCCGGCACTCGAAGATGTTCGCGCGGCTGATCGAGCGCGGCGACACCCCCTGGTACCCGGTCAGCCGGGGGCACCAGCAGCTCGGACGGGTGTTCAAGACGATCTCCACCACGCCCGGATCGTTCACGGCGACGCTGCTCGGCGAGGAGGTCCTCGACTGGATGCAGCGGCTGACCTTCCCCGACGAGCGGGTCCAGCCGCTGGTCCGGGGCGTGACGCGGATCCATGTGGTGGAGGAGGCGCGGCACGTGCGCTACGCCCGCGAGGAGCTGCGCCGGCAGATGGTGACCGCGCCGAGGTGGTCCCAGGAGTTCACCCGGGTCACCTCGGGTGAGTTCGCCCGGGTGTTCTCGGTCGCCTTCGTCAATCCCGAGGTCTACACGAATGTGGGGCTCGACAAGCGCGAGGCGCTCGCCCAGGTGAAGGCCAGCGGGCACCGGCGGGAGATCATGCAGACCGGGGCGAAGCGGCTGACGGACTTCCTCGACGACATCGGGGTGCTGCGGGGCGTGGGACGCCGGCTGTGGAAGTCCTCGGGGCTGCTGGCGTAACGGCCGGCCGGGCCGGGGGCCGGTGGTCGGGCCGGGCAGCGATTACCCTGCCGGTCATGACCCCCTCAGCGCCCACCCCCGCCTACCGCCGCCTGAGCGTCGAGGAGCGTCGCAGTCAGCTCCTCGACTCCGCGCTGTCCCTCTTCGCGCACCGGGCGCCGGAGGAGGTGTCGCTGGACGACGTGGCGGAGGCGGCGGGGGTCTCGCGCCCGCTGGTGTACCGGTACTTCCCGGGGGGCAAGCAGCAGCTCTACGAGGCCGCCCTCAGGTCCGCCGCCGACGAGCTCCGGCTCTGCTTCGACGAGCCACGGCAGGGCCCGCTGCTGCCCCGCCTGTCCCGCGCGCTCGACCGCTATCTCGCCTTCGTCGATCAGCACGACGCCGGGTTCAGCGCGCTGCTCCAGGGCGGGAGCGTGGTGGAGACGTCCCGGACCACCGCCATCGTGGACGGGGTGCGCCGGGCCGCCGCCGAGCACATCCTCAGCCACCTCGGCGTCGGCGACCCCGGACCCCGGCTGCGGATGACCGTCCGGATGTGGATCACCGCGGTGGAGGCGGCCTCGCTCATCTGGCTCGACGAGAACAAGGAACCGCCCGTCGACGAGCTGCGGGACTGGCTCGTGGAACAGTTCGTCGCCGTCCTTGCGGTCACCGCCCGGCGGGATCCGCAGACCGAGGCGCTCGTGCGCGCCGTCCTCGGGGCGGATGACTGACACTGGTGCGGTGAAGAGCCAAGACACCCCCTTCGAGGGCGGCCCCATGGACGGGCGCGTCCTGCCCGTGCTGCTCGGACCCACCGGGCACCCGCCGAAGACGTACCGCATCCCCGTGCCGGACGCGGCAGGCGGCGCGCCCACCGTGCTGGTGTACCGGCGCGTGCCCCGGGGGCAGGGCAAGCTGCTCGGGCTGCACCAGGGGTGGAAGTACACGTTCGACCCGGAGGGGAAGAAGGGCGGCGGGCCGAAATGGCCCTGGTCCAAGCCGGACACCACCCCGGACACTTAGAGCTCCGAACAAAAGTGGGGTCCGATCAGCGGGCGGTGTCCGGTGCGTGCGATCGCAAGGCGCCGGAAGGTCCTTGTAGCGGAGCTACCA
>NZ_JBSFIA010000075.1:0-21489 GCF_053597355.1 Streptomyces sp. NPDC001443 | reverse complement strand
TGGTAGCTCCGCTACAAGGACCTTCCGGCGCCTTGCGATCGCACGCACCGGACACCGCCCGCTGATCGGACCCCACTTTTGTTCGGAGCTCTAAGCCCGTTCCGAGGGTGTGCTGCGCGACGGAGCTCAGTGCGACGGGTCACGGGGGCTGGAGACGATCCAGGCCTTTTTCCTGCCCCTCGTTCCTGGACCGCTGTCTTCGAAGGGTTTATCTGCGCCATGCCACTTGCCTTGCTGGCCCTGGCTGTCGTCGCGTTCGGCATCGGAACGACCGAATTCGCCACGATGGGGCTGCTGCCCCAGATCGCCGACGGCATCGGCGTGTCCGTGCCCCACGCGGGTAACCTCGTGTCGGCCTACGCCCTCGGCGTGGTCGTCGGCGCCCCCGTACTGACGGGCATCTGCGCGCGGGTTCCCCACAAGCGCTTGCTGCTGCTCCTGACCGGTCTGTTCGTGATCGGCAACGTCGCGTCCGCGTTCGCCCCGGGCTTCGGTCTGCTGTTCGCCGCGCGTTTCCTGGCGGGGCTGCCGCACGGAGCGCTGTTCGGCGTGGGCGCCGTCGTGGCCTCCAGGCTGGTCGCTCCCGAACGGGCCGCGCGCGCGGTGTCGAAGATGTTCCTCGGGCTCACCATCGCGAACATCGTCGGTGTCCCGGCCGGCACGGCCCTCGGACAGCAGTTCGGCTGGCGGGCCGCCTACGCCGCGGTCGGTGTCATCGGCGTGATCGCGCTCGTCGCGCTGGCGCTGTTCGTCCCCGACCAGCCGCGCGGCGCGCAGTCCGGCATCAAGCACGAGCTGCGCGCCATGGGCAACAAGCAGGTGGTGATCGGCCTGGCCACCGCGGTCGTGGGCTTCGGCGGGTTCTTCGCCGTCTACAGCTACCTGGTGCCCATGCTGACGAACCTGACGGGCATATCCGACTCCTCCACCACCCTGGTCCTCGCGCTCTACGGCGTCGGGATGACCCTGGGCACGCTGGTCGCGGGCCCGCTCACGGACCGCGCCCTGCGCCCCACCCTGTACGCGGGGCTCGCGCTGCTCGCCGCGGCACTGGTGGCGTTCTACTTCACGGTCCACAGCACGGTGCCCGCCCTGCTGACGATCACCTTCATCGGCGCGATGGGCTCCCTGATCACCACGCCCGTCCAGATGCTGCTCATGGCCAAGGCGAAGGACGCCCCCACCATGGCGGCCGCGTCCAACCACTCCGCCTTCAACCTGGCCAACGCGGGCGGCGCCTGGCTGGGCGGCCTGGCCATCTCGGCCGGCTGGGGCTGGGGCTCGCCCAACCTGGTCGGCGCGGCCCTCGCGGTGGCGGGCCTGGGCCTGGCCGTCGTCGGCGGTCTCGTCGACCGCAGCGGCGCCGGCTCCGTCGTGATCACCTCGTCCGGCGCGGAAGCCCCGGCGTCCGCCGGTCGGGCCGCGGCGGCCCGGAGCCGCGACTGACCCGCTCGCTGCTTCCCGTCCCGCGGCCCCCGGCAACTGCCGGGGGCCGCGGTGTGTCCAGGACCCCCGTACGGCCGTTGAAGCGGAGTGGTCCTTCTTAATTGCAGGTTAAACGGGTCTTAAGCTGTCCTGGGCCGGACCGGTCATTTCAACTAATCGCAGGTCAGAGGGATTTGGGGATTCGCGTTCCGATTGGCGGTGGTGGCGATCGTGCGTATCGTCTGGTCCACCGACGGCGCGCGCCGCGTATGTGAGAGCGCTCTCAGCAGTTCGCCCGCCCGCGCGTCCGGTGTGCACCGACCGGTGTCCGATCCGGAAGTTCCCCCACAGACAAGGTGTGTTCCCGCCATGGCCGCTCACCGCGCCCGTCGATGGTCGTTCGGAGGGCTGGCGTGCCTCGCGGCCGCCGCCCTGACCACCGCCGTCCTCTTCAACACGTCAGGCCCCGCCGCGAACCGCGCGAGCGCGGCCACGGTGCAGACCTGGTCCGACGACTTCGACGGTGCGGCGGGCAGCGCGCCCAACTCCTCGAAGTGGACCCTGGAGACGGGTGGCGGCGGCAACGGCAACCACGAGTTGCAGTACTACACCAACAGCACCGGCAACGCCGCGCTCGACGGCAACGGCAACCTGGTCATCACCGCCCGCAAGAACAGCGACACCGGACTCCAGTGCTGGTACGGCACCTGCCAGTACACGTCGGCACGGCTGAACACGGCGAAGACGTTCACCCAGGCGTACGGCCACTACGAGGCCCGCATCAAGGTCCCGCGCGGCCAGGGCGTCTGGCCGGCCTTCTGGATGCTGGGCGACAACCTCGGCAGCGCGGGATGGCCGAACAGCGGCGAGATCGACATCATGGAGAACATCGGCAAGGAGCCCGGCGCGGTGCACGGCACCATCCACGGCCCGGGCTACTCCGGCGCCGGTGGCATCGGCGCCGCGTACACCCTGCCCAACGGCAAGGCGTTCGCGGACGACTTCCACGTCTTCGCCGTCGACTGGAGCCCCACCGCGATCACCTGGTCGGTGGACGGCCAGAACTACGAGACCCGCACCCCGGCCGACGTCAACGGCAACAAGTGGGTCTACGACCACCCGTTCTTCATCATCCTGAACTTCGCGGTCGGCGGTGACTGGCCCGGCAGCCCCGACTCCGGCACCTCCTTCCCGCAGACCATGACCGTCGACTACGTCCACGTCACCACCTCGGACACCGGGTCCGGTTCCGGGTCGGGCTCCGGCGGTACGAGCCGCACCGGCGCCATCAAGGGCATCGGCGACATGTGCGTGGACGTCGCGGGCGCCTCCAGCGCCGACGAGACCCCGATCCAGCTGCACAACTGCAACGGCGCCGACGCCCAGAAGTGGACGCTGGGCAGCGACGGGACCGTACGGGCCCTGGGCAAGTGCCTGGACGTCAAGGCCGCTTCGCACGACGACGGCGCCGCCGTCCAGCTCTACACCTGCAACGGGACCAAGGCCCAGCAGTGGACGTACACCGCCGCCCGCGACCTGACCAACACCGGCGCGGACAAGTGCCTGGACGCCAAGGGCAACTCCTCCGCCGACGGCACCCGCCTGCAGATCTGGACGTGCTCCGGCAACGCCAACCAGAAGTGGACCGTCGGCTGAGCCGACCGCCCAGGACCCCGCCGGACCGTCGGCCGAGCCGACCCGCCAGGACCCCGCCTTCCCCCTCCATTTCCCCCCGAGCGCCCCGGCCTCGGCCGGGGCCGCCACGTAAGGAGCTCCCCCCATGGCACCCCGTCACCAGCGCAACCTGACCCGCCGCAAGATGATGTTCGCCCTCGGCGGCGCGGCCGTGGGCATCCCGGCGATCGCGGCCATCGCCCCCTACGCGCTCGCCGACCAGTCCGACGCCAGGACCACCGCGGCGACCGGCTCGCTCCCGATGACCATCGTCAACAGGAGCGGCTCGTTCGACAACGCCTCCGTGCACCTCTACGTCGTCGGCAACCTGGACGGGAAGCAGGTCCGGCTCACCCCGGACGGCACCGTCGCCCCGATCGCCCTCTCCGACAACGGCGCCGACGGGTTCACCGACTACGCCATCCCGCTCGCGGGCAGCGGCGACACCAAGCTGTCCCTGCCGTTCATGTCCGGCCGCATCTACGTCGCGCTCGGCCAGAAGCTCAAGTTCAAGGTCGTGACCGACGGCAACGGCAACGCGGCGCTCCAGTACCCGGCCGGATGGGTCACCTCGGACCCCAACTACGGTGTGCTGCACGACTGCGCCGAGTTCACGCACAACGCGGCCGGCATGTTCTGCAACACCACCATGGTCGACATGTTCAGCATCCCGATGGCCATCCGCCTCACCGGGGACAAGGACCAGACGACGGGCACCCTGCGCGACGGCGGACGCGCCGCCGCCTTCGCCGCCGTCAAGCAGGTCGAGGAGTTCGCACCGCTGGTCGTGGACGACACCCGCATCATCGCCCCCGGCCACGGACTGGACGCGGGCATCTTCAAGAAGGACTACTTCGCCCCGTACATCGACACGGTGTGGAGCACGTACACCGGCAAGGACCTCAAGGTCACCACCAACGCGGGCACGTTCACCGGCCGGGTGCGCGCCGACCGGTTCACCTTCGACGGACCTGCCTCCGTGTCCTTCGCCAAGCCCTCGACCCGTGACGTCCTCTTCTGCGACGGCAACCTCGCCGCGCCCAACGACGGCACCACCGGCCCCGTGGCCGCGGTCCTGGGCGCGGGCTTCAACCGCTCCACGCTGCTCGCCGACATAGCCCAGCCCGCCACCGACCCGGCCGCCTTCTATCAGGGCAGCCTGACCAACCACTACGCGAAGGCGATCCACGCGGCGACCGTGGACGGCAAGGCCTACGGTTTCGCCTTCGACGACGTCGCGGACTTCGCCTCCTACGTCCAGGACACCAGCCCGACCGGCTTCACCCTGACGCTGTCGGCGTTCTGACGGCCCGGCTCGTCCGAGCCGGGCCGACCCTCCGGCGCTCGGCGGCAGTTGTGCCGTCGAGCCGTCAGCTTTCCCGGTCCGCCCGGCCGCCGGGCTCCTCCTCGTCCTCCGGTTCCTCCTCGTCCTCCAACTCCTCGTCCTCGTCCGGCTCTTCCTCGTCCTCGGGTTCCTCGTCGTATTCCGCTTCCTCCTCGTCCGGCTCTTCCTCGTCCTCCGGCTCCTCCCCGTCCTCGTTGTCCTCCTCGTCCTCCTCGTTCTCCTCGTACTCGTCCTCCTCGCCCTCGGGCGACGCCTCTTCGGCCCCCTCCTCCTCGTACTCGTCCTCTTCGTTCTCGGCTTCTTCGTTCTCGGCCTCTTCGGCCTCCAGCGCCTCCTCGTGGGTGCGCACCACCTCGCCGTCGCGGATCTCCCCGCGCCAGCCGTCGGGCTCCGTGCTGGTGAGGCTCACGAACCGCTGGAAGTGCTTGGCGTCCAGCCGCAGCCGGCGGCCCTGGGCGCGCCAGATGTTGCCGGTCTTCTCGAACAGACCGGAGGGGTAGTACTCGACGACCAGGGCGATGTGCGTGAGCGTGGGCGTCACCTCATGGAAGCTGACGCAGCCCCGGGTGGTGCCTTTCGCGCCCTCGGAGGTCCACACGATCCGTTCGTCCGGGATCTGCTCCTGCACCTTGGCCTTCCAGGAACGGGTGGAGGGCCCGATCTTCACCTTCCAGTCGCTGGTGGTGTCGTCGTTCCGGGACGCGCTGCGCACACCCTTGGTGAAGTCGCTGAACTTCTCGTACTGGGTCCAGTGGTCGTAGGCGAAGCGCACCGGGACGCCGACGTCGAGGTGTTCGACGATGTTCATGACCTTGGTGGTGCCGCCCTTGCGCCCCTTCCCTTTCCCCTTGCTGCCGAACAGGTTCTTGGCCTTGTCGGTCAGGTTGTCCTTGATGCTCTTGGCCTTCTCGCCGACCAGGGCCTTGACCGGGGAATCGCCCTGGAGAACGCGGGCGCCGACCTTGGGAAGAATGCCGCCGTTCTCGGACACCTGCGTCAACTGCTGGGTGAGGCCGCCCAGTTTGTCACCCGCCTTGTCCGCCAGGTTCTCCACCTGGGCGCCCATGAAACCGACGACTTCGTCACGCAACTGCTGGAAGCCGGAAGCCTGGTGGCGCCCGTCGTCCTGTTCCGTCCTGGCCATGACCTACCTCCGCCGTGCCGAGGCCTTCTTGGCCGTCGTCTTCTTCTGGGCAGTCTTCCCGGGTGCGGCCTTCCTGGCCGGTGCCGCGGACTTCTTGGCGGTCTTCTTGGCCGGTGGCGTCGTCTTCTTGGCGGTCTTCTTCGCCGGTGCGGCCGTCTTTCCTGCGGACTTCTTGGCCGGTGCCGCGGACTTCTTGGCGGTCTTCTTCGCCGGTGACGCGGACTTCTGCGCCGTCTTCTTCGCCGGCGCCTGCTTGGCCCTGGGGGCGGTGCGGTGCCGAAGCCTGGGCGCGGGTTTTGTCGGCTCCTCCTCGTCCTCCTCCTCGTCCTCCTCCTCAGGTTCCTCCTCGTCCTCCTCCTCGTCCTCCTCCTCGTCCTCCTCGTCCTCAGGTTCCTCCTCGTCTTCCTCGCCCTCGGGTTCCTCGTCGTCTTCCTCGTCCTCGGGTTGCTCGTCGTCTTCCGGTTCGTATTCCTCCTCCTCGTCGGGCTCTTGGTCCTTCTTCGCCTCGTTCTCCTCTTCCTCCTCCGGCTCTTCCTCCTTGCCGACGCGGACGGTGCGCTTGTGCAGGGCGTCCGCGAGGTCCGCGAACTTGCGGTCGGCCGCGGCCGCGAATGCCTTGCGTCCCGCGTCCTTGAGCTCTCCGCGCACCTGCTCGTTGAGATCGGCGAACTGCGGCAGTTCCTGGACCTTGCGCAGCCCCTCGGTGAGCAACTGCTGCGGTTCCAGACCGAAACGGCGCCCGGCGAGGTAGGTGGCCACCCCGAAGGCGAGCCGCCCCTTCTTCGCGCGGCCGAGGACATAGCCGCCGGCGACTGCGGCAGCGACAGCGATCTTGGTCGTATCGTTCATTGGTCGTTCCCTTCGGAGAGCTGCTGTCTCCCCGCTGGTGCGCCGCGGTCAGGGGCTCATCGCGGCCAACCTTTACGGGCGTATATGCTTAAAGGGTACGTTTGGACGTCAGGGTGATGCCGCTCCAGTCATGGGACGAAGCACATGGCCGCGTCAGAGAAGGACGGCAGCGGGAGCAGAAAGCGCCCCTCCCGCTCAGAAGGTGCCGCAGCGCACTCAGACAGCCGCGGGACCGGGCGGTCCGGCAAACGCTCGGCGGGCTGGGCCATGCGGTCGGCGGCCGAACAGCTCGCGGAACTCCTCGGACGGGCCCCCGAGTCGGTGTCGGCCGTCAAGCGCACCGACGCCGGGTGGGAGGCCGATGTCGAGGTACTCGAACTGGAGCGCATCCCCGAGACCACCAGCGTCATGGGGACCTACCACGTGTCGCTGGACGAGGAGGGCGACCTGCTGGCGTACGAGCGGACCCGCCGCTACACGCGAGGGCAGATCGACCGGCGCGGCTGAGACATTCCAGGGGCGGTGAAGGGAGACGCCATGACCATGGTGCCGCAGGGCGGAGGCGGCGGTGGCAGAGGAAGTTCAGGGACGTTGTACGACGTCCTGGAGCTGATCCTCGACCGCGGGCTCGTCATCGACGTATTCGTCCGAGTCTCTCTCGTGGGCATCGAGATCCTCAAGATCGACGCCCGGATCGTCGTCGCCAGCGTGGACACCTACCTCCGCTTCGCCGAGGCCTGCAACCGGCTGGACCTCGAGTCCGGCAGCAAGCAGCCCTCCAAGCTCACCGACCTCGTCGGCGAGGTCACCGAGGGCGGGGCCAGAGGCAAGTCCAAGGGCGCGCTCAGCGGTGTGGTCGAGGCGGTCAAGGGTGCCTTGCCCAGCGGCCGTGAGGACGAGGAGGACGAGTACGAGGAGGACGAGGAAGGCGAGGAACCGGAAGTCGAGTACGTGGAGGAGCCCAGGGCGGCACGGCGGTCGTCCAAACGGGCTTCCCGGCGGGACGAGGAGTGACCATGGCCGTCTACGTCTATTCCATCGTCTCGAAGGACCATCCGGTACGGCTGGACGACGTCAAAGGCGTCGGTGACCCACCCGGGACGCTGCGCACCGTGACCGCCGGCGTGCTGTGCGCGGTCGTCAGCGACGCGCCCGAGGATCTGCGCCCCAGACGCCGGGACGTCCTCGCCCACCAGGGGGTCCAGGAGAGCCTCATGGCCGACGGGGCGGTGCTGCCGCTGCGCTTCGGCCTGACGACCGAGGACGACGAATCCGTGCGAAGGGCGCTGGAGGAGCGGGCCGGGGAATACCGGGAACGGCTGGAGAGCCTGGAGGGCTGCGCCGAGTACCACCTCAGGGCCTCCTGGGAGGAGGACGCGCTGCTGCGACGGATCCTCCTCGATTCGCAGGAGGCCCGCGAACTCAACGAGCAGATCCGCGCCGGCACGGGCACCCAGGACACGTCGATCGCGCTCGGTGAAATCGTCGCGCAGGAGGTCGAGGCCCGGCAGCAGGCGCTCGGCGCGGGCGTCATCGAGGCGCTGCGCCCCTATGCCAGGGAGGAGAGCGTGACTCCCGCCGGAGGCCAGGACTTCGTGAACGTCTCCTTCCTCGTCGAGACGTCCCAGGAGGAGATGTTCCTGGCCACCGAGATCAGCCTCGCCAACCAACTGGGCGAGGAGTGCGAGCTCCGGCTGCGCGGACCGCTGCCCCCGTACAGCTTCGTCTGAGAGGTACTGCTCATGGGCCTGATCGGTCAGATCCTCACGCTCCCGCTGGCGCCCGTGCGGGGCGTGGGCTGGGTCGTGGACCGGGTGGTGGAGGCCGCCGAGCAGGAGTACTACGACCCCGAACCGGTGGAACGCGAACTCGCCGCGCTGGAGAAGGAACTGCTCGCAGGGCGGATCGACCAGGCGACCTTCGACGCGCGCGAGGACGAACTGCTCGACCGACTGGAAGAGATCGCCGCCTACCGGCGGGGCGACACCGCGCACTGATCGGGAAACGAGGAGGCGGCGTGACCGATCGTCCTGTCGACCGGCTGAGTTCGTACCCTTCCCGGGCCGCGTCCCCGTACTCCCAGGGAGGATCGTCCACGAACCTGGCCGACATCCTCGAACGCGTCCTCGACAAAGGGATCGTCATCGCCGGGGACATCCGGATCAACCTGCTGGACATCGAACTCCTCACCATCAAACTCCGCCTGATCGTCGCCTCCGTCGACAAGGCCAAGGAGATGGGGATCGACTGGTGGGAGCACGACCCGTCGCTGTCCTCCCGGGCCCACGGCGAGAGCGCGCTCTCCCTGGAGAACAAGCGCCTGCGCGCCGAGATCGAGGCACTGAGGGAGGAGCGGGAGCTGTCGTCCGGCGAGGACGAACAGGAGGAACTGGAGGAACTGGAGGAGCCGGAGGAGCTGGAGGAGCTGGAGGAACCCGAGGAACTGGAGGAGCCGGAGGAGCCGGAGGAGCCGGAGGAACCAGAGGAGCCGGAGGAGCCGAAGGTGCCGGAGGAACAGGCCGCGCGGCGGCGCAGCGCCCCGCGATCGTCCACGAGCCGACGCGGCAAAGCCACGAGCCGACGCCGCAAAGAGGCGCAGGATGAATGACGCAGTCGCCTACGCCTACGCCGTGGTGCGCCACGACGCCGAGGGGCTCGATACGGCCCTGGCCGGTGTCGTCGGCGTGGCCGGGAGGCCGGTTCACCTCGTGCCGCAGGGGCCCCGGAGCGATCTCGCGGCCGTCGTGAGCACGGTGCCCGCGCAGGACTTCCAGGAGAGCGCCCTGCGTCGCCATCTGGAGGACCTGGACTGGCTGGAGGCGGTGGCCCGCGCCCACCACACCGTGATCGAGGTCCTGTCCGCGCACACCACCGTGCTGCCGCTGCGACTGGCCACCGTGTACCTCGACGAGGCCCGGGTGCGCGGCGCCCTGCGGGACGACGCGGAGATGTTCACGCGGGCACTGGAGCGGCTGACCGGGCACGTCGAGTGGGGCGTCAAGATCTACGTCGAACCGCAGGCGGAGCCGGCCGGTCCCGTCGATCCCGCCGCGGACGACGGCCTCGGCGTCGGACGGGCCTATCTGCGGGCCCGCCGGGCCCAGCGGCACTCGCGCGACGAGGCCCACCACGCCGCGCGCCGAGCCGCCGAACGCATCGAGGAGATAGCCGACGCGGTGGCCGTCGGTCACGCCCGCCACCGGGTGCAGCAGGGGGAACTCGCCTCCGGCACCGGGGAGAACGTCGTCAACGACGCCTATCTCGTGGCGCGGGAAGAGGCGGAGGCCTTCCGCACCGAGATCCTGCGCGCCGCCGAGGGACTGCCCGGCATCCGCGTCGATGTCACCGGGCCCTGGGCCCCGTACTCCTTCGCCGCGTTGCCCGCCGCGGAGACCCGGGCACCGGACCGGGCGCCATGAGCGGAGCCGACGGGCCGGCCGGCCTCGAGCCACTGGCACAGCGGCAGGTGGCCCTCATCGATCTCCTCGACCGGCTGCTCAGCGGCGGGGCCGTCCTGACCGGCGACATCGTGCTGTCGATCGCGGACATCGACCTCGTACGCATCTCGCTGCGGGCGTTGATCGTCTCGGTGAGCGCGCAGAACCCGTCACCGTGGCCGAGGGCGGCAGGGCCCGAGGACGCGTCGTGAACGGCATGGGTGACCGTCCGGCCGACCGCCTCGGCGAGATCGCCGAGGCGGCCACGCGGGCGTTCCGGCTGCTGCCCGCCGTACCGGACGACATCACGCCCACCGCAGGCGACGGCCCGCCGCGCCCCGCCCGCCGGATCAGCGCCGATCCCGACACCGTGGAACGCGATCTGGTGCGGCTCGTCCTCACCCTGGTCGAACTGCTGCGCCAGCTCATGGAGCGGCAGGCGCTGCACCGCGTCGACCAGGGAGACCTCACCGAGGAGGAGGAAGAGCGGCTGGGCGTCACCTTGATGATCCTGCACGACCGCATGACCGAGCTCTGTGCACGCTACGGACTGACCATGGCGGATCTCAACCTCGACCTCGGCCCGCTGGGCACACTGCTCCCGCCCGACCCGTCCGGCTGACCCACGAGGGTTTCGACCGTCGCCGCACGGGCACGCGGCGACTGGAACTCCACGGAGGTCTCGACGGAGGTACGGACATGAGTGCCGCAGAGAAGGCCAAGGCGAAGGCCGAGCAGGTCGTGGGAAAGGCCATTCGAAAGGTGGCTCACGCGGTACACAACGACACCGTCGCGGCCAAGGGCGCCGCCCTCCAGACCCGGGGCGCGATGCGGGGCGCGAAGGAACGGACCAAGGACTCCTTCAAGCACTGACCCGTCCCGCGGCCGGCGGCACCGAGGTGCGGCACCGGCGGCCCGCTCCTAGGGTGGACGGCGGGCACGGCGCGCCGTGTCATTGCCGCACCTGCCGCGGTTGCGTACCTTCGTCGCAATCAGCGGCGGTCCGCCTGCCGTTGACCGCCGACGAGACGATCCGTGCTGTCCCTCACCTCAGTTGGAGAGACCCGACATGCTCTCGAACACCGCCAGGCCCGTCGTCACCGCGACCCTTCCGGTCGTCGCCCAGCACATCGGGGACATCACCCAACGCTTCTACAAGCACATGTTCGCCGAGCACCCGGAACTCCTCGACGGTGTGTTCAACCGGGGCAACCAGGCACACGGATCGCAGCAGCAGGCGCTCGCCGGTTCGGTGGCGGCCTTCGCCAGCGGGCTGGTCAAGACACCCGAGCAGTCGCCGGACCACCTGCTGAACCGGATCGCGCACAAGCACGCGTCCCTCGGGATCCGCCCCGACCAGTACCGGATCGTCCACGACAACCTGATGTGGGCCATCGTCGACGTCCTCGGCGACGCCGTCACCCCGGAGGTCGCCGCGGCCTGGGACGAGGTCTACTGGCTGATGGCCAACGCCCTGATCAACCAGGAGCGCGGCCTCTACAGCGCGCGGGGCGTCACCCCGGAGACGGTGTGGCGGAAGTGGGAGGTCGAGAAGAAGATCAAGGAGACGGCCGACGTCGTCACCTTCGTGCTCAAGCGGGTCGACGACCGGCTGGTGACGACCTCGCTCCCGGGCCAGTACGTCACCGTGCTGATGACCATGCCCGACGGGGTGCGCCAGCCGCGCCAGTACAGCCTGACCCGGGCCGACGACGGCGAGCACCGCCAGTTCTCGGTCAAGCGGGTCCACGGCGGCGGCGAACCCGACGGCGAGATGTCCAACTTCCTGCACGACTCGGTCGAGGTGGGCGATGTCCTGACGGTGTCGCTGCCCTACGGCGACGTCGTGCTCGACGACTCGGGGCGCCCGGTGGTGTTCGCCACCGCGGGCATCGGGATCAGCCCGATGGCCGGGATGCTCTCGCACCTCGTCCAGGCCGAGTCGCGGCTGCCGATCACCATGCTCCACGCCGACGCCGACGAAGCGTCCTTCGCGCTGCGCCGCCAGGTGGTCAGCGACATCCTGGAGCTGCGCAACGCGCAACTGTACGTGTGGTACGACAACGGAGCGGTGACCAACGAGCCGGTGACCGGGGTGTTCCCGGGGCTGATGGACCTCGACCAGGTCGAACTTCCCGACGACGCCGTGTACTACATGTGCGGCCCGCTGGCGTTCATGCAGCCCCTGCGCAGCAGGCTGCTCGAGCGCGGTGTCCCGCCCCAGGACATCCAGTACGAGGTGTTCGGCCCCGACCTGTGGCAGGCGGACCTCGACTGACGCGTCCGGCGCCGGGCGGTCGGGCTGCGTGGTCCGACCCCCGTGGCTAGACCCAGGTGTCCAGCCACATCCTCGCCCGCCAGGCGTCGATCGGGATGGTCCGCGCGGTGTACAACGGCCAGAAGTAGACGAAGTTCCAGGCGATGAACAGGACGAGGACGCCCGCGGCCACCACGCCTCGGGCGCGGCGCCCGCGGGTCGCTCCCGGCGGCCCCGCCAGAGTGGCCAGCATCATCGTGACGGCCAGGCACAGGTACGGCACGAGGACGACCGCGTAGAAGGAGAAGATCGTCCGGTCCTGATACAGGAACCAGGGGAGATAGCCGGCGCCCACCGCGCACAGCACGGCACCGCAGCGCCAGTCGCGGCGCAGCGCCCAGCGGTGGAGCAGGTACACGAGAGCGCAGCAGGCCGACCACCACAGCAGGGGCGTGCCCAGGGCGAGGATCGTCTGCGCACAGCCGGCCGTGGTCCGGCAGCCGCCCGTGCCGGGCCCCGGTGAGGCGTAGTGGAACAGCACCGGGCGGCCGAGGAGCAGCCAGCTCCAGGGATTCGACTCGTACCTGTGGGGGGTGTGCAGTCCCACGTTGAACCGGTAGACGTCGTACTCGTAGTGCCACAGGCTTCGCAGCGGGGCCGGGAGCCACGACCAGGTGCCGCCACGGCCGTCCGCCCAGTGGCGTCCGTAGCCGTCGTCGGACCGGAACCAGCCGGTCCAGGCCGCCAGATACGTCACGACGGCGACCGCGACGAGGGACAGCACCGACCGGCCGAGATCCTTGCGCAGTACCGCGCGCCACGGCCTGCGCGCGCCCGCCACGCGGCGGGCGCCGACGTCCCACAGCAGGGCGAGGACCACGAAGCAGGCGAGGAAGTACAGGCCGTTCCACTTGGTCGAGGCCGCCAGCCCCAGGCAGACGCCGGCCGCGATCCGCCAGGGACGCGCTCCCGTCCCGGCCCGGTCACCGGTGGGCGCGTTTGGGCGCACCCGGCCGTCCTCGTCGATCGGCAGTCGTGTCGCCAGCCGGGACCTCGCGTGGTCCCGGTCGACGAGCAGGCATCCGAACGCCGCCAGCGCGAAGAACATGACGACGAGGTCGAGCAGCGCGACGCGGCTCATCACGAAGTGCAGACCGTCCACCGCCATCAGCGCTCCGGCCAGGCAGCCCAGTGCCGTGGAACGGAACAGACGGCGTCCGATGCGACACAGCATCAGCACCGACAGCGTGCCGAGCGCCGCCGTCATGAAGCGCCAGCCGAACGGGTTCATGCCGAACATCCACTCGCCGAGGGCGATCACCCACTTGCCCGTGGGCGGGTGCGCGACGAACGCCCCGGCGTCGGACAGCGGGATCACCTGGGGACGGGCCAGGATCTGCGGGTCGGCGATCGTGCGGTCCGGCCAGCTGCCCTCGTAGCCGAGCCGCAGCAGTGACCAGGCGTCCTTGGCGTAGTAGGTCTCGTCGAACACGACCGCCCGCGGACTGTCCAGCCGCCAGAAGCGCAACAGCCCGGCGAGGAGCGTCACCAGCAGCGGCCCGCCCCAGCCCGACCAGCGCGCCGCCCGGTCCGCCGCGGCCGGGGAAAGGCCGAGCACGAGCCACGGCCGCGTCCCGGGTTCGGGGAACGGCACGACCAGGCGGTCCCGCACGGACGCGTACGGCCGCTCGACGTACCCGAAGCGGCGCAGCCGCCGCTCCCAGGAGGCCGGCCGGCCGGTCGGCGCCCGGTGCGGCTCGGCGACACGCGCGGGCGCGTTCTCAGGGATCACGTGGGGATCTCTCCGGCTGGTGACGGACGTGGGACGAGGGCACCCCATGGGAGGCGGAGCGCGCCGCCGTCGGCATCGGGACCGACTCGGCGGACGTCACAGGACGAGGCCGATGACCGGTGTGCCCGCCCTGTGCGAAGGCGCTCGCCAGGAACACCAGCCCGACGCCGAGCCCGGCCAGGGCCAGCGCGGATCCGGTGGCCAGCCAGGCCGCGCGGGCCCGCCGCCGGGCGCGGACGGCGGCGTGCAGGCGACGCCGGTGCCGTTCCTCGTAGGGCGTGTCCTCCCGGCTGTCACGCATCAGGCGTGTCAGCTCCTGCTCGAAGTGATCCATGGCTCCTTCTTCACTCGACCGGCTCGACCGACTCGGCCAGCAGCCGCCGCAACCGTGCGACGCCGCGTGCCGTCAGCGAACGGGCGGTACCCACCGGGCAGTCCAGGATCTCCGCGACATGCTGCTCCGGCAGGTCCTGGTAGTAGCGCAGCACCACCGCGGCCCGCTGCCGCGCCGGAAGCGACGCCAACATGGCCTCCAGCCGGGTCCGTTCGTCCACGGCGGCGGCCTCGTCCGCCACCTCGGGCGGCTCGGGCAGCCGTTCCACGGGGTGCTCGCCCCACCAGCGGCGCCGGGCCGAACGGGCCGCGGCACGCGCCAGGACCCTGCGCACATAGGCCTCGGGCGCCTGCTCGGCCACCCTCGGCCAGGCGAACCACAGCTTGACCAGCGCCTCCTGGAGCAGGTCCTCCGCCCGGTGCCGGTCCCCGCCGGTGAGCAGCCGGGCCAGGTGCAGCAACGCCGACCACCGAGCCGTCACGAAGCGGTCGAACTCCTCGGACCGCGACCGCCCCATCGGCGTCACCCCCTTGCCTCCCGGTCGGCGGCCACAGCCGCCGCAGCACGCCCTCGCACCTTGAAGAAAGACACCGACCCCCGCTCCGCTATGCACTTCCGTCATGTGGTGTGCAACACACGTACCGTTCCGGCGGTGCTCACGACGCGACCCGCCTTCCCGTTCCGCCGGGATGGTTGGGTGGGCTCATGGACGACTTCGAGATCGACGACGACCTGGTGCGCTCCCTGGTGAGCGAACAGCATCCCGACCTCGCGGGGTTGGACCTGCGTGCCGTGGACGGCGGCTGGGACAACCAACTGTGGCTTCTCGGGGACGAGTCGGCCGTACGGATGCCCCGCACGGAGCGTGCGCCGTCCCTGCTGCGCAAGGAGCACCGGTGGCTGCCGGCCCTGGCGCCGCGCCTTCCGCTGCCGGTCCCGACCCCCATACGGATCGGTGAACCGTCCGCACGTTTTCCGCGGCCGTGGACCATCGCGGCCTGGGTTCCCGGCGATCCCGCGGACCGCGCCCCCATCCACGACGGCCGTGCGGCCGGCACCTTGGCGGCCTTCCTCGGGGCCCTTCACACGGCCGCGCCCGCCGACGCGCCCGTCGGCGCGGATCGCGGGGTCCCCCTGGCGACGCTCACGGACGGCTTCGCACGGATCCTCGAGGAGGTCGTCTCCGGAGGCGCCGCGGTCGACGTCCAGGACCACGTCCGGGACCTCCGCGTTCTGGCGTTCGCGTAGGGGCGACCGGCTCCAGGGCGGTCCCGTCGTCGCCTGTCAGCCGGCGACGGCGGGCCGGTCGTCCTTCAGGCGGGTCAGGAAGAACTCCCGGACGTCCTCGGCGAGCAGGTCCGGGACCTCCATCGCGGCGAAGTGGCCGCCGCGGTCGAACTCCGACCAGTGCCTGATGTCGTACAGCCGCTCGGCCAGCGGCCGCACCGGCAGTGTGATGTCGTGCGCGAACACCGCCACGCCGACCGGCACCGGGCACGGCGCGGTGCCTCGTGGCGTGTCACGGTGCAGTCGTGCCGACGAAGCGGCCGTGGCGGTCAGCCAGTACAGCGACACATCGGTGAGCATGCGCTCGTCGCTGACCGGCGTGCGCGGGTCGGTCCACCGGGCGAAGCGCTCGGCTATCCAGGCCAGTTGGCCGACCGGCGAGTCGGTCAGCGCGTAGCCGAGGGTCTGCGGGGTGGTGGCCTGGAGGGCCTGGTACGGCGGACGGTTCGCCATCAGCTGCCTGATCCGGTCCAGCCGGGCCTCGTCCGTCGCGGACAGTTCGATGCCGGCATCCGGGTCGGGGCGGGTCGGCAGGTAGTTGACGTGGACTCCGACGACGTGTTCGGGTGCCAGCGCGCCGAGCGCGATGGAGATGCCCGCGCCGAAGTCGCCGCCCTGCGCGCCGTAGCGCTCGTACCCGAGACGGCGCATCAGCTCGGCCCAGGCCCGTGCGACGCGGGCGACGTCCCAGCCGCGTTCGTGGGTGGGCCCGGAGAAGCCGTAGCCCGGGATGGACGGGATCACCAGGTGGAAGTCGCGCGTCAGCGGCTCGATCACGTCGAGGAACTCCAGGAACGAGCCGGGCCAGCCGTGCGTGAGGACGAGCGCGAGCGCGTCGGGATTCGCGGACCGGACATGGACGAAGTGGATGTCCTGGCCGTCGATCTCGGTGGTGAAGTGCCGGAGCGCGTTGAGCTCGGCCTCGTGCGCACGCCAGTCGTAGCCGGTGCGCCAGTGCTCGGCGAGCTCCTTCAGCCGCGTCAGCGGGAAGCCGTAGTCCCAGCCGGCGTCGGCGACCTCGTTGGGCCAGCGGGTCCGGGAGAGACGGTCGGCCAGGTCGTCGAGGTCGGCCTGGGGGATGTCGATGCGGAACGGCTTGATCATGGAAGTCACTCCAGAGGATTCGTTTGCAGCACTAACGTTCGTGTCACTAACGAATGTAGAATGTTAGTGACACTAACGCAAGAGGCGGAGGACTCCCGTGAGCGCGACCCCAGAACCCACCCCGGCCCGGCTGCGCGCCATCCCCAGTCGCCTGATCGCCGGGGTCGCGGCCGTCGCGGACCGGCTCGTCAACGAGCGGCTGGCCGCCGTGGACGCCCGCAAGTGGCACTTCGCCGTGCTGACCGCGCTCGCCGAGGACGGAGCCGCAAGCCAGGCCGAACTCAGTCGTCGTACCGGCATCTACCGCAGCGACATGGTCGCCGTCCTCAACGAACTCGGGGACGCCGCGTACATCCGCCGCGCACCGGACCCGGCTGACCGTCGCCGCAACGTCATCACCCTCACCGCCGAGGGCCTGCGCCGCCGGGAGCACCTCGACGCGCTCGTCACCGACGCCCAGCGCGAACTCCTCGCCCCCCTCGACCCCGACCGGCAGACCGAACTCACTCGCCTGCTCACCGTCCTGACCGAGCATCACCGGCCCGGTCATCCCGGCCCGCCCGACGCGAAGTGACCCACTCCTTCCGCGTGCGGATACGAGCGCTCCGGCCGGTGTCGGAGGCGTGCGCCATGATGAAGGCCGGGAAGTCCGGGACGGTCCGGCGGAAGGGGTTCGTGGGTGGACATCGACCTGGTACGGGACCTCGCGGTGCCCGAGCAGCGTGCGGCTGCGGCGGACGCGTTGGTCGCGCTCGGCGCCGGCGGGGTGGCGCGGCTGGTCCGAGAGGCGACGGACGCGGAGTCCCCCGTGGACTGGTGGCATGTGTCCGCCGTGCTCGGACGATGCGGGGAGACCGGCTTCGACGGCCTGCTCCAGGGACTGGTCTCCGCGCCCACCGAGCAGGCCCGGCGGCGGGCCGGGTTCGTGTTCACGGGCCTCGGAGTGACCGCCCTGGCCTGGTACACGGAGGCGCTCTCGCACCCTCTGCCGCTGGTACGCGCTGCCGCCGTCCGGGGGATCCAGCGCTGCGGCGAGGGCGCCCGGTCCGCCGCCACCGCGCTGCTGCCGCTGCTCGGCGATCCGGACGACGAGGTCGGCCGGCAGGCGGCGAACGCCCTGGTGCTCCAGGGCGAGCAGATCATCCCGCTGCTCCGGCGCGTCCGGGAGCAGGGGCCGGGGCGGCAGCGGGCGCGGGCGCTGACCGTGCTGGCCGGACTGGGCGGCGAACCGGCGCTGTCCGACGCCGACCGGGCCGCGGTCGAACGGCTGATCCGCGTCAAGCTCCCGGACGACCGGCCCGAGCCGCTGTGGGCCTGCTGGAACCACTGGATAGCCGTCCCGAGCGGGGACCAGGCCGGGATACTGCGGGCCCTGGGCCTGACCGAGCCCAGACCCGTGACGTTCGCGCTGGGCAACGACATCGTCGACTCCGACGGCCACGGAAGCGACACCTCGGAGCACGACGGCAACGAGCGGGTCTTCGTCACCCCGGAGCTCGACGGCTGGACCCTCGTCCTCGGCGCCTGGTGCGATCCGTGCGGCGAGGAGCGCAGCGCGGACGTGCTGGACCTGTGCACCCGGCTCAGCGCCCGCTACGGACAGGCCCAGGCGTACTACTACGGCGGACAGGGCGACGGCTCCGCCTGGCTCGTCGCCGAACGGGGAGCGGTGCTTCGGCGCTACTGCGAGACCGGCGAGGGGGAGGACGAGCTGCTCACCCTCGGCGACCCCCTGCCGTTCGAGCGGGCGCGCCGGGTCGAACTGGGCCTGAGCCCCGAGTGGGACGCCGCGCGGGAGAGCCAGGAGGACGAGGACGAATGGCGCTGGGCCGCCCATGACCTGGCACCGGACATCGCCCGTGCGATCGGGGTCAGTCCGCTGGACATCGGTGCCGACACCCCGTCGCGGGGTACCGGTGTCGTCGCGCTGACTCCGTACGGCGCAGCCCGCGGCGTACCGACGGGCGCGTACCGCATCTAGGGCGCTGCGTCGTTGCCGCCGCGGTCCGTCCCGACAGGCGCCGGACGCCGGGGGGCCGGGGAGGGGAGGGGCGGGACGCGTACGCGTACGCGGATCCCGTTCCTCCCCGGCCCCGGTTCGGGATGCCGTGCCGGGTCAGGCCAGCGGCACGCTCACCTCGCCGGTCCCGGTGGCGCTCGCGCCGCCCGCGATCTGCACCGTGAACGGCTTGTCGCCGCCCTCCGCGGTGACGCTCAGCGTGTCGCCGTCCCGCCGGACCCGGAAGGTGGCGGCGGTGGTGCCGTCGAGGTCCGGGACGGTCACGGTGCGCGCGTAGCCGGGCTCGGCGGTCGGGTGGACGAGCAGGGTGATGCCCTCCAGCCAGTCGCCGTCGGGGCGCTGGTCGTCGGCGGACAGCGGCAGGACGGCGCCCTCACGGACGTACAGCGGAAGGCTGTCGAAGCCGTGGCGCTCGGTGCGCCAGACCGGGCCGGTCACGGCCTCGCCGGTGAGCAGCTGCGTCCAGGTGCCCTCGGGCAGGTAGACCTCGACCTCCCCGTCCTCGGTGAAGACGGGGGCGACCAGCAGGTCGGCGCCGAGCAGGTACTGGCGGTCCAGCGGGCGGCAGGCCGGGTCGCCGGGGAACTCCAGCAGCATCGGGCGCATCGAGGGCACGCCGGTGCGGTGGGCCTCGACGCCGACGCCGTACAGGTACGGCATCAGCCGGTGCTTGAGCAGCGTGAAGCTGCGGGCGACGTCGACGGCCTCGTCGCCGAACTCCCACGGCACCCGGTAGGAGGAGGAGCCGTGCAGCCGGCTGTGCGAGGACAGCAGGCCGAAGGCCAGCCAGCGCTTGAACACCGAGGCGTCGGGGGTGCCCTCGAAGCCGCCGATGTCGTGGCTCCAGAAGCCGAAGCCGCTCAGCGACAGCGACAGTCCGCCGCGCAGCGACTCGGCCATCGCCTCGAAGGAGGACCAGCAGTCGCCGCCCCAGTGCACGGGGTACTGCTGGCCGCCAGCGGTCGCGGAGCGGGCGAACAGTACGGCCTCGCCCTGCCCGCGCTCCTTCTCCAGCAGCTCGAAGACGGTCCTGTTGTAGAGCTCCGTGTAGTAGTTGTGCATCCGCTCGGGGTCCGAGCCGTCGTGCCAGACGACGTCGGTGGGGATGCGCTCGCCGAAGTCGGTCTTGAAGCAGTCGACGCCCTGGTCCAGCAGCGGCTTGAGCTTCGACTGGAACCAGGCGCAGGCCTCGGGGCTGGTGAAGTCGACCAGGCCCATGCCCGCCTGCCACAGGTCCCACTGCCACACGTCGCCGTTCGCGCGGCGCACCAGGTGGCCCAGCTCGGCGGCCTCGTCGAACAGCGGCGACTTCTGGGCGATGTAGGGGTTGATCCAGGCGCTGATGCGCAGGCCCTTGGTCTTGAGCCGGGCCAGCATGCCCGCGGGGTCGGGGAAGACGTCCGGGTCCCACTCGAAGTCGCACCACTGGTACTCGCGCATCCAGAAGCAGTCGAAGTGGAACACCGACAGCGGGATGCCGCGCTCGGACATGCCGTCGACGAACGACATCACCGTCGCCTCGTCGTAGGAGGTGGTGAAGGAGGTCGTCAGCCACAGGCCGAAGGACCAGGCCGGAGGCAGGGCCGGGCGGCCGGTGAGACCGGTGTAGCGGGCGAGGACGTCCTTCGGAGCGGGACCCGCGACGACGTAGTACTCCAGGGTCTGGTCCTCGACGCTGAACTGGACCTGGCCGACGGACTCCGAGCCGACCTCGAAGGAGACCTTTCCGGGGTGGTTGACGAACACGCCGTAGCCGCGTGAGGAGAGGTAGAACGGGATGTTCTTGTAGGCCTGCTCGCTGCTGGTGCCGCCGTCGGCCTGCCACATGTCGATCACCTGGCCGTTCTTCACGAACGGGGTGAAGCGTTCGCCGAGGCCGTAGACCTGCTCGCCGACGCCGAGCGAGAGCTTGCCCACCATGTGGTGCTCGCCCTGGTCGGTGGTGGCGAAGGCGGCGCCCTTGGTGCCGGCCTGGGTCAGCTCGCGGCCGTCGGCGTCGCGGAAGCTCAGCGTGAAGGGGGCGGCGCGGTCCAGGCGGAGCGTGAGGGGACCGCTGACCAGCTCGGTGACACCGTCGACGGTGCGCACTTCGCCCGCGCCGCCCTCGACGCCGGCGACGGTGAACTCGGGGCCGTTGCGGCGTTTGCCGGAGTGGTGGGTGAGCCGGACGCCGATGACGCCCTCGGCGGGGGAGAAGCACTCGGCCGAGACGAGGGGCGCGTTGAGCGTGTCGCCCCTGCGTGTCACCCGTTGCACGGCGGCATGGGTGGTGAAGCGCTTCGCTTCGGTTCGCACGTCACGTACTTCGGTGGCGTAGGCGATCTGTACGCCATCGCGAATACGCCAGAAGCCATTGGTGAACTTCATGATCTTCCTCAGGGGAGCGGAGGCCGTCGGACTCGGGCACAGGCAGCGTCACGACGAATTTGATCGTACACAAAACAAATCCGGCCCACGAGACCGTCCCGGTCGCTCGACGCCTCTGATCAGGACTGATTACGCAGACGAGACCGGTCTTCACGTCGAGCCATAACGAGAGACGCGCCACGCGGGGCTAGCGCGGAAGCGTGCTCTTGGCGTATTAGTCATCTCATCAAACAAACCCGTCCGGCAGCGTTGCCGGACTGCGCGACAGCAAGGGCCGTCACATGTCGAAGCGCTTCAACGCCACTCCCGAGGACAGGTTCACGTTCGGTCTGTGGACCGTCGGCTGGCAGGGACGGGATCCGTTCGGTGACGCGACCCGGCGGGCCCTGGACCCGGTCGAGACGGTGCAGCGTCTGGCCGAGCTGGGTGCCTACGGTGTGACCTTCCACGACGA
>NZ_JBSFIA010000074.1:0-22498 GCF_053597355.1 Streptomyces sp. NPDC001443 | reverse complement strand
CCCCACCACACCGAAAGGAGCCACCCCGTGAGCCTGATCGGCCAGGAAGAAGGCATCGAGCACGGGACCCTGCGCGGCCACCGCCAGCACACCCGCCGGAAGGTCCCGGCGACCGAGGCCTGCGGCTGCCTGCAGGCCAAGCGAGACGACGAACAGGCCAAGTCCCAGGCGCGGCAGGCCGGTCACTCGCCCCGGGCCGCAGGACAGCACAAATGGAACGGCGGGCAGTTCACGGCTGGCACCTCCCGTCCGGAGGCGAACACCGCCGTACGGCAGGCCTGCACCACCGACGGCTGCGGCCAGCCGTCCGTCGGCCGCTTCCCCAAGCAGCGCGGCTGGGTCCGCGTCCACGTGGCCGGATCGACCGAGCCCGCCCGCGACTACTGCTCCGGCTCCTGCGCGACCTACGGCATCGCACTCGCCGAACTCCGCATGGACGACGCCGCCGCCTGAGCTGACGGCCGCCCGTGCCGCCCCAACCCCCAACGGCGGGTTGGGGCGGTGCGGAGGACCGGACAGACCCGACCGGCCCCGCAGGAACCCCCGAGAGGAGGACCACCCTCATGACCGTTCTTCAATTCGCCCCCGCCTCCAAGGATGAGCGTCCTCACGACGATGACTCCGGCCCTGAGCCGATCGTCGCCCTGCACCAGCGAGTACAGGCCTTCGACCTGTCCCAGCGCGAGCAGCAGCGCGACGAAGAGGCCGCCTTCCAGGCCGTCCTGAACGCGGACGCCGTCCTCACCGGCGCCTTCCCCGACACCCTCGACACCGTGGTGCAGGCCATGTCCTGGACCGGCCACTCGCCCGTCCCGGACCGGCAGTTGATGGCCTGTGCCGTCACCTACCTCGGCTCCACCGACGGACAGCGCGGCTGGTGGCTCCACTACACCCGCCGCGACGAAGGCGCCGGCGGGGACGGCGGCCTGGCCCACGTCTTCACCCTCATCGCCCCCTGCTCCTGCGGCACCTACCTCAGCGTGGAGCTGGCCGACGAGGACCACCTGATCGTCCTGCTGGACGAACTCGACACCGCACCCGGCGCCCCCGTCGACTGCGACTACCGGCTTCGCATCCGCGCCGGCAGCTACGCCGACCCCGCTCACAGCAGCGTCGAGCCGCCCCTCTAAGGGGCCGTCCGACCGCCCCGTGCACGGACGACAGCGATGTACTCCGACCCGTGGCTGGTGACCTTCCGCCTGCTCGATGAGGCCGGCACCCGCCACAGCTACGTCATCAAAGACGCCACCAGCGCGTTCACCGCCCGCGCCGCCGCACGCAAGCTCGCCGACACCCCGACCGAGCAGGCAGCCCGCCACGGCGCAGCGATCGACCCCCGCTACGACGACGTCCTCGCCCTCAACCCGATCGTCCTGGCTCGCACCCTGCACTTCGAGCCCAGGACCCCCACCTGAATCCGCCCCGGGACGGCCGCCTTCGGCCTGAGAAACCAGCCGGCCGTCCCGGGCCACACCACCCCGCCCACAGGCGAGAGGAGCACCCTCATCATGCCGTCCCAGCACGCCACCGCCCACTCCCCCAACCCGGCCGCTGCCGCCCGCATGCGCGCCATCGGCCTCAACCGCCGCCGCCCCGCACCCCGCCGCGGCCCCAGCTTCAACTGCTCCCGCTGCTCCACCAGCTGGGCCGGCGCGGAAGCCGACTGCTTCTGGTGCGGGCTGCCCGCCACCCAGGAGCACAGCCACCCCGGAACCGCCCTCCAAGTGCTGCTGATCGCCGTCGGCCGCACCCCCGTCTTCAAGACGGAGCCGGGAGCGCAGGAGGAATCCCGGTGACCGTCACGCTCGCGGACGCCTACGACGCCCGCCTCTACGCCCGCGCCCGCCACGAAGCCGAACCCACCGGCGCCCTCTTCACCGCCCCCCAGAGCCCCGCGCCGATCACGGCCGAACAGCAGCGCCTGAACTTCGAGCTGCTCGGGCAGGCCATCAGCTCCCCCCACCAGGCCGCCCCCGCCGAGCCGAACCCCACCAAGATCCGCGCCCTGACCATCCAACCGCCCTGGTCGGACCTGATCGCCCTCACCGACGAGGAGATCGCCAAACGCATCGAGAACCGGGTGTGGAGCACCGGCTGGCGCGGCACCCTCCTCATCCACGGCGGCCAGACCATCGACAAGCACGCCCTGGCCCTGCCCGCCGTACGCGACGCCCTCCCCGGCGACTACGAGCCGGTACAGGGGCACGTCGTCGCCGTCGCCGACCTCGCCGGCGTCCACGCCGACGACGGCACATGCACCCGCTGGTCCGAGCACGGCTGCTTCCACTGGCAGCTCACCCACGTCCAGCCGCTGTCCAAGCCGGTCCACGCCACCGGATCGCAGCGCCTGTGGAAGCCCAGCCGCACCCTCCTGGACGACATCACCGCCGCCAACCCGCACCTGGCCGCCCGGCTTGAGGCCGCGGAGTCCCGGTGACCACGCCGTCCGGGGCCGCCGCCTTCGTCACCGAAGCCCACGGCGTCGATCACCAGCAGGTGATGCGGCAGGCCGTCAACGCAGTCGCTGAAGCCCGCGGCCTGACCGCCCCCTGGCCGGTGCACCTGCCCGGCACCCTGGCGAGCCGACTCACCAAACGCCTCGCCGACCTCGGCGACGACCTCGCCACCTGGGGCGGCAGGGAACTCGGCGCCCTGCGCGAAGAACTCCTCTCCTCCCATGAGCGCAGCACCTCCGGCGCCTGGTACACCCCGCCCGAGGTGGCCCGCCCGCTGACCGAAGCGGCCCTAAGCACCATCACCGACCACCTGTACCTCGACGACGACCCCACCCACCTCCTCAACACCTCGGCCCTCGACCCGGCGTGCGGCGCCGGCGTGTTCCTGATCGCCGCCGCCCGCTTCCTCGCAAGCGCCTACGCGGGCATGCTCTACGGCACTCACCACCCCGCACTGCTCACCGTCCAGGCCGTCCTGCCCGAGGTGATGCGCACCTGCATCTTCGGCATCGACACCGACCCGGTCGCCGTCGACCTCGCCAAGTCGGTGTGCTGGCTGGAGTGCGCCGGCACCCCCTCGATCCACTGGCTCGACGACAACATCACCACCGGCAACGCCCTAGACGGCGGCCTTCCGCCAGCGCTCGCCAACCGCCTCCACCAGGGCCCGCTCGCGATCGTCGGCAACCCTCCCTACAAGGACAAGGCGAAGGGCTGCGCGCCCTGGATCGAAGCGCGCCGCCCCGGCCCCCGCACAGCCCGCACACCGGACGAGCTGTACCGGCCGAGCCTGGACGAATTCCGTGTCCCCGGCCAGGGCAACGTCGAGAAGGCCCTGTCCAACCTCTACATCTACTTCTGGCGCTGGGCCCTGTGGCGGGTGTGCGAAACCCGCCTTCAGCCCGGATGCATCGCCTTCCTCACGCCCAGCGCCTGGCTGGCCAGTCCCACCTTCGCGGGGATGCGCCGCGAGCTGCGCCGCGCCGCCGACCAGGGGCTGGTCATCGACCTCACCCCGGAAGGCCTCCAGCCCCCCATCACCACCCGGCTGTTTCCCGGGGTGTCCATCCCGCTGCGCGCCGCCATCTTCACCCGCCGCGCCGGACCCAACCCGACCGAGCCCGCCCACGTCCGTCACGCCACGGTCCACGGCAGCCGCGCGGACAAAGTCCAGCGGATCGAAGAACTCCTCCGCCTCTCCCCCTGACCCCACCAACCACCCGGCCGGCCGCCCGCAATCGGCCAGCCCTTCCCCCACCTGCCCACGACCAACACACAGACAGGAACCCGTTTTCGTGAAGCTCATCCTGGAACACGCCGACCTCGCCTCGGCCGTCGGCTACGCCGCCCGCAGCCTCCCCGCCCGACCGCCCGCCCCCGTCCTCGCCGGGCTCCTCCTGGACGCAGGCGACGGCACCCTGCGCGTCAGCAGCTTCGACTACGACATCTCCGCCGACACCGTCGTCCCCGCCACCGTCGCCGACAACGGGCGCGCCGTCGTCTCCGGACGGCTGCTGGCCGACATCGTCGCCCGCGTCCGCGGCAACGTGGACCTCGAACTCACCGGCCCCCGGCTGGTGTTGCGCGCCGGATCAGCCCGCTTCACCCTGCCCACCCTGCCCCTGGAGGAGTACCCAGCGCTGCCCGAGGCCGGCGCGACCTCCGGCACGCTGCCCGCCACCGCCCTCGCCGAAGCCATCGCCCAAGTCGCCTGCGCAGTCGGCAAGGACGACACCCTGCCCGTCCTCACCGGCATCCAGCTCCGCCACGACCAGGAAGACGGCACCCTCACCCTGGCCGCCACCGACCGCTACCGGTTCGCCGTGCGCACCATCGCCTGGAAGAACTGCGACCTCACCGCCGACTGCACCGCACTCGCGCCCGGAAAACCCCTCCTGGACGCCGTGAAGGCCGTCGCCGACGACACCACCATCGACCTCGCCCTCCCCGACTCCGCCGGCGCGGGCGGCCTGTTCACGCTGCGCACCGACCACAGCACCACCACCCTGCGCGGCCTGGAAGGCGACCTGCCCAAGTACCAGAACCTCTTCCCCACCGAGTTCAACCACACCGCGACCGTGGAGATCGCCGCACTCAAGGACGCCGTCCAGCGCGTCGCCTTGGTCGCCACCAAGGAATCCCCGCTCAGGCTCACCTTCACCGCCGACGACACCCTCGTCCTGGAGGCCGGCACCAACGACGACGCCCAAGCCGTCGACAACGTCGACACCAACCTCGACGGCGACGAACTCACCGTGGCCTTCAACCCCGCCTTCCTCCTCGACGGCCTGAACGCCCTCACCGCCGAATCCGTCGACCTCCACTTCACCACCAGCACCAAGCCCGCCGTCCTGCGCGGACACGGCAGCGACGACCACGCGCTGCGCTACCTCCTCATGCCGATCCGGGTCAGCTGACGACCCGGCCCCATGTCCGCGGGGAGGCCGGCGACACGTCCGGCCCCCCACACCCTGAGGAGACTTGGTGACCCCCACTGCCCTGTACGAGATCGAAACCAACGAGGCCGACGACGGCACGCTCTACCCGGCCGAGCACGTGTGGGCCCCCGCCGGAGAAGAAGCCGAGAACTGCGGATTCCTCACCCACGCCGGCCTGCAGATCAGCGGCCTGGAGGGGCCGTACGGCGACCCGTACCCGGTCGCATTCGTCGCCCTCGGGCATCACTCGTGGTCCGCCGTCATCCAGGCCGCGACCGCCTACATGGGGCGCTTCCACGACTGGCGACACCTCCACTGCTACTCGGGTGATGATCCCGGCGAGGCCATCGACCGGCTCCCGCGCGCCGTGCACACGCACGCGGTGTACCTCCGCCACCCGCACCCTGACCACCCGTGCGGGTGCGAATGGGAGGACACCTGGCGTCTGATCTACGCCCCGCCCGCCGAACCCGGCGCCGTCCCAGTGACCGTCATGCGCCACCCGGCATCCAGGCCAGCCGACACCGCCATCCCCACCCCGGACCGCGGCCCCGTGCCCGCGAGCTGGGCGCACTGACCCACATCCCGCCCGACTCCGCGTGAGCGGCGAGCGCGCACGTCTCAGTCGACAGATGCGGCGGCGACCGCCGCCCTCACCTCGCACGCCACCCAGCCCACGGCATTAGCCACCAGCCCAGCAAAGGAGAGTTCCGGTGACCGACCGTCCCACTCAGCTAAAGCGGCTCCGCTTACGACTGCTCTCCACCGCTTACTGCAACGCCGACTTCTGGACCCAACGCACCGCCTTCCTCACCGACCAGGCCGTGTCCGCACTCGCCCGCCGCGACCCTGCCGAAGCCGAGACCCTCGCCGAGCGACTTCTCGCGCCAGAAGTCCTCCACGACATGCAGATCCTCGGCGCCGCGGTAGAAGCCGGCATCGACACCAGCACGTGGGAGCAGCGCCGCGAAAGCGTCCAGCGGTACGCCCGAGAGGCCGACCAACTCCCGCTGCACTTCGACCCGGCCACCGAGGCCCACCGCCTGTGGGCCTCCCTCCTCGGCCACTACCCGCTCATCGCGGCCGCCCTCGCCGAGTACCTCAACGACCTGCCGGACACCTGGCGCGAGGACCTGTTCACCACCAGCGAGAACAGCCGCGTCCGGCAGGCGCCCAAAGAACTCCCCGGCCCGGAAACGGCACCGTACGACCCCACCTCCTGGGAGGACTGCGAGGCCTGCGCCGAAGCCCAGGACCAATGCCGCTTCCACAAGGGGGTCTTCGCTGGCATGGAGTACCAGGCCGACCTGATCAAGACGGCCCTGACCGACGCGGCCACGGTCGAGTACCTCCAGGAGCGTCACGCCGAGGTGGAACGCCGCAGCGCCCAGCCGACGGACGCGGCCGCCGCCACCTGATCCACCAGCCGGGACGGCCGGATACCTCCGAACCCGGCCGCCCCGCCTCGTACGACCGGCACTACGACTCCCCAGGCTCTACCGGGACCAGTGGACGAGCCCAGCCGCATTCCGATGACATCGACACCAGGAGCCACCCCGATGGCGATCCCCGCACCCTCCCACCCCCACGCGCTCACCGTCTCCCAGGCCCTTGCTCTGGACCTCCTCGCCGGCGGCATGTCCGCCGACGAGATCGAGAAGCGCACAGAAATCACCCCCGACACCCTGTACCACCTCGCCGTCCAGGAGAACGTCCCCGCCCCGCACGGCACGATCGAGGGCTACGGCGTCCATCAGGCACGCAACGAGAAGCCCTGCAAGAAGTGCGCGACCCTCCAACCGCGCGTCGAAGCCCGTGCCCGCGCCCAGCAGCGGAAGGCCGAAGCCGCGCTGGCCTACCAGCAGCAACGGAGCCCGCACCGCCGCAGCCGCCGCGCCCTAGCACGCACCTGACTCCCCGGATCGGCCCGGGGCGGCCGTCGACCCTCGAGCCCGGCCGCCCCAGATGCCCCCTGAGTCCCGGTTCCGCGCCCCCGCCACGGCGGCAGCCGAACCAGGAATAAGGAGCCTGATGTCCACCCACCAGCAGGCGACGCCGACCCGTATCCGGCGCCTGCGCACCACGGGCTGGCGCGCCGGAACCGCGAGGATCGTCGACCGAAGCAGCCGCTACGGCAACCCCTGGCGCATCGAAGGTACCGTCCTCGTTGCCCCGGACGGCACCATCCAGCACCTGGAATCCGCTACCGCAGCCCGCAAAGAGGCCAGCGCCCGATACCGCGCCTGGCTGTCCGGCAACGGCTCCGACACCTACACCGTCGGCCGCAAGACCTTCGACCGACGCCGAGTCCTCGCCGGCCTCCCCCGCCTCCGCAACCGCGATCTGGCCTGCACCTGCTCACTGCCCACCAACGGCGAGCCCGACTACTGCCACGCGACCGTGCTCATCGAGATGGCCGCACATCCCGCGAACCACACAGGAGAAGAAGCCCGTGGGTGATCACACCGGAATCGAGTGGACCGACAAGACCTTCAACCCATGGTGGGGATGCTCGCGAGTCTCGCCCGGCTGCAGGAACTGCTACGCGGCCGACACCGCCCGCCGCTGGGGGTACGACGTGTTCCACCTCCGCGGCGAGCGCCGCATGCTCTCCGACGCGTACTGGCGTAAGCCCCTCAAATGGAACCAGGTGGCGCAGGAGGCCGGCATCCCCACCCGCGTTTTCTGCGCCTCCATGGCCGACGTGTTCGAGGACCACCCCCAGGTCACCGCAGCGCGCGACCGGCTCTGGCAACTCATCGAGCAGACCCCCTGGCTGCGCTGGCAGCTTCTGACCAAGCGGCCGGAGAACATCGCCGCCATGGCCCCGTGGGGCGATGCATGGCCGGACCACGTGTGGATCGGCACCAGCGTGGAAAACCAGCGCTACGCCGAAGAACGCATCCCCCTCCTCCTCAAGATCAACGCACCGATCCGGTTCCTGTCGTGCGAGCCGCTCGTCGAGCAGATCGAGCTGCAGCCCTACCTGGCCGACGTCACCACCGGCGCGGGCATCCACTGGGTCATCGCCGGCGGCGAATCCGGTGCGAAGGCCCGCCCGATGAACCCGGCCTGGGCCCGAACCCTCCGGGACCAGTGCGACGCAGCGTGCACGCCGTACTTCCTCAAGCAATGGGGAGAGTGGGCACCGTCCGGCCGCATCGCTATCGGCGGGAACCGGCGTGGCCGTGCCCTCGTGGGTGACCCCGTCGATGAACTCGGTCACCGGGTCGAGATGGTCCGCCTCGGCAAGAAGCAGGCCGGGCGGCTCCTGGACGGCCGACTGCACGATGCGATGCCGCCCCTCAGTGTCGCCCGGCCCGTAGCGCCCGAAGCCTGACTCCCCCGGTGGTCTTTACGCCGTAAAGAACTCCCGCATCCGCACGCCAGATCCGTCTCCTGCGTGGCTCACCGCGGACTGGGAGGCTCCTCCGTCTTTACGCCGTAAAGACTCCGAAGTCCCTCGCCGGTGGACCGGGGACAAAAGCACACGCGTACGGAGACGGCTCACCACCGAATCAGACCACCGCCCCCACCGACAACCTGCCTTCAAGGAGGCAGCAATGCTCGACGGCACCAGCTACATCGAACCTGACGACCGCCCCGCCGCCTGGATGGCCTTGGCCCGAGAATACGAAGCGCGGAACTGGCCGCGCCATGAGATCGCCTACGCCCTCTGCGTCGACGAACCCACAGTCGACCGCTTGCTCGCTGCCGAAGGAGCGGTGCAGCGCAAGGCCGCTGCACCCGTCCAGTGACCACCGCCGCCGCCCGTACCTGGTGTCCGGACGGGCCCGGATCGTTCCTCGCCCCGGCCGACGTGCGCGCCGTACGGGACCGCGATGGACGCGTCTGGACCCGCGGCCACACCCGGTGGACTTGCACGGGCTCCCACTGGATCCAGTGGCGCGTCCTCGTCGCCGAACACGGGTCGGTCACCGAAGTCCGGCCGCCTGTCAGAAGCGGAAGCCCCGCGGGAAGCGTCCCGGTCGCCGCACCTCGCCCGGCCCCGGCAAGCGGACCGCTGGGCGGCGGCCTCACCCAGGCTGAGGCACCTTCCCCGACACCCGCCGTACGAACGGACAACTATGGACACCTCTGAACTGGCACCCGCTGCGGCCCCTGACATACGGCGTGCCGCGGTCATCTCGGACTGCGGCCAGTACCGCTATCTCCTGGTGCGGCAATGGCAGAACACCGGCCCCACAGCCGTGTTCGTACTGCTGAACCCCAGCACCGCTGATGGAGTCAGCGACGATGCCACCAGCCGGCACTGCATCCGCTACGCCCGGAGCTGGGGCTGCGGCTCCCTGCTCATCGTCAACCTGTACGGCTGGCGCGCGACCAAGCCGCTCGAGTTGCGGACCGTCGCAGACCCGGTAGGCCCCGAGAATGACGCCTTCCTGTACGCCGCGGCCGCCACCGCCGAGGACTCCGGCGGCCCGCTCGTCGGCGGCTGGGGCACCCACGCCCGCCCCGACCGCATCGCCGCGGTGCTCGCCCTTCCTCACATGCGCCGGCTCGGCGCCCTCGAGGTCACCCGACTGGGGCAGCCCCACCATCCGCTCCGGCTGAGCAAGAACCGGAGACCCGTCCGCTGGACGCCGCCGGGCGAGCAGGGACCGCTCACGACGCCGCAGAGCGAGAGCAGCCCTGCGCTCGCCGTGGTCATCACGCGCCCCGGCCTCCCTGACATCCGGCTGGGTCCATTCGCGTATCCGCACCAGGCGCTCTCCTTCGCCAGTAGCCTGCGCCTCCAGATGCACAGCACCCAGTACGTGGACGGCTCCACCGTGACCGTTCAGCCGTGCCGGCCGGACCTCACCTACCAGGATCCTCACGTCCCCACAGACCCCTACCAGATTGCTGAAATGCTGGACGGGGAGGAGCCGAGCGGGGTGATGGGGCACGACTTCCCTAACCTCTGGGCGCGGCTCCACGCGCAAGAGGGATACGACAGGGCGAGCGCCATCTGGCGCGGTGCCTGCACCATGTACGACGCCATGCACGGCGAGGACCTTTCCGAGTGAGAGCCCACCGCGTGTCCTGCCCGGCAACCCGCAGCCCTCCTCGGCCGGCCCGCGCCACGAAGAGCCCCGCACCCTGGACAGCCTCCAGGGTGCGGGGCTCTTCGTGTTTCACGGCTGATCTTTACGGCGTAAAGAGGCCCCAGGCCTTGGCCGTGAGAGATCTCGTCCGCGCAGCCTTCGCCGAGCAGTACACGGAGCCCCGTGCGGGTGAAGCTCCTTCGGTGCCGGGCAGCACCCAAGGGGCCGATGCCGACTGGCGAGTTGACGCGACGGGCGGCGACGCGGTGGGGGATACCGGGCCCGCCACCGCCTCAGCCGCGCCCTCTTTACGGCGTAAAGACCGGGGGGAGTGTGAGCCAGGGGCCGCTGCCCTCGTTAAGCTCCAGCCCGAGAACCCCCATCGAGTACCACCTCAGGAGTGTGAATGGCCGGGGCGCAGAACGAGCTGTCCGTGGCGGAGCGGCGGAAGGCGCGAGAAGCGGAGCGGCGTGCCGAGGAGGAGCGGCAGCGGCGTGCATCCGAGCAGCAGGTCGCCGGCAACGGCTTCGAAGTGGCGATCGATGAGCTCGCCCACAACCCCCGCAACGCGCGTGAGGAGCTTGAGGGACTCGAAGGCCTCGCCAGCACCTACGAGTCCTTCGGCCTTCTCCAGTCGGTCGCCGCTATCCCCGCCGAAGTGTTCATCGCGGCCTTCCCGGAGAACGCGGATGCGATCGGTGATGCCCGCTTCGTGGTCATCGGCGGTAACAGGCGACTCGCTGCAGCCCGACTCGCGGGCATGGAGAAGCTGCCGGTCCTGGTGAACAGGAAGGCGACGACACGCCAGGACATCCTGGTCGCAGCCGCCACCGAGAACCTCGCCCGTGAAGAGCTCAAGCCCTTCGAGGAGCTCGCGACGATCGAGGAGCTCAAGCAGGAGTTCGGGACGTACGACGCTGTCGCGAAGGTCCTCGGGAAGTCCGCCGGATGGGTCTCGCAGCGACGGCGGCTGCATCACGTGCAGCCTGAGGTCCGCGCAGCCCTGGAACAGCGCGTCGACGGCATGACGATCGAGCTGGCTCGCGACCTCGGGAAGATCAAGGACCGCGACGAACAGCTCAAGGCCTGGGAAGAAGTGAAGGCACTGGCCGCGGCTCGTGATGCCGAGCCGAAGCCGCCGAAGAACCAGACGAACGACGGCGGTGAGAAGAAGACCGCCGAGGAGAGGGACGCCGGCGAGAAGAAGGACGTCGACAAGGGGTCGGACGCCAGCGAGAGGAAGAAGCCGCAGGGGCTCCCCAAGCAGGGTGGCACCGGGGGTGTCGGACTTGACGAGGCGACGAAGGCGCGGCGAGCGGCCTGCCAGGAGGCTGTCCTGGACTTCAGTGAGGATGCATCCCGGCTCCACATCATCGCCCTGCAGGCATCAACCGACCCGGATGAAGCTGTCGCGCTCGCCTCTCAGTGGCTGAGTGAAGCCGGCGTCGGTGCGTCCGCTCTGAGCCTTCCTGCGCTCCCTGGCGAGGAGGGCAAGGGGAGGCAAGCGAGGGCAGCACTCGCACTCTCGCTCGCGCACTGCGAGATCCACATGGCTCGCAATGGCGACGATGCTGCACACGCCAGCGCCTACTTGGACTGGCTGGGCACGCACACCAACTACCAGCAGGCCGACGAAGCCGAATCCGCCCTCAGCGCGTAACGACGGAGACCTTTCGTGACCACAGACATTCCAACCCTCCCGGAGGACACAGGACGCGAGACCCGCGTCCTGGTGTGCACCAACGGGTCCGCAGGATCCGGGAAATCGACCACCGCCGCCGCCCTGGCCTACGCCGCAGCCAAGAAGAAGAAGCGCGTCTGTGTCATCGGCCTCGACAAGCAGCGCGACATCTCCCGCCTGCTCGGGTACGACGACCCGGACGGCGACGAGGACCTCCCCACCATGTACGACGTGGTGGACAAGATCTGCTCGCTCGCCGAAGCGGTCGTCCCTGCCAAGGACACCAAGACCAAGGAAGTGATCCCGAACCTCTGGGTCGTCCTTGAGTCGAAGAGGCTTGATGAGCTGGAGTTCAAGCTTGCGGCCGAGACCGCGCGGGAGCTCTGGCTGCACCGGCTGATCGGCGAACTCCGAGGACGCTTCGACTTCATCATCTTCGACTGCCCTGGCGACGTGAAGCTCGCGACGATAGGAGCGATCATCGCCAGTGACGAGGTCGTCGGCTGCACCAAGTCCCAGGAGAAGGAGGCCCGAGGCCTCACCGAGCTTGAGGACAAGATCGCTGACGTCGCGAGATCGTATGGGCACACGGGCATGCCCACAGGGATCGACTGGGTGGTCATCAGTGAAGGCGTCGATCACAAGTCGCAAGGCAAGGTCTACAAGGACATGGAGGACCAGCTGCGGGAGGCGTACGGCGACATCGTCCTGGAGACGGTGGGAGATGACGTCAAGGTCCCCGAGGCTTACACGGCAGGGCGCCCCGTGACGCTGTACGCCCCGGACTGCCGAGCCGCCAAGTCCTTCACGAAGATCGGGCGGCAGATGAAGCTCTACCGATGAGCGCTTTACGCCGTAAAGATCGCCCCCACCCCCCCGGAGTCCCCTCTCCGGGGGTCTCTTCTTTACGCCGTAAAGAAGACCGGCGGTGCCGGGGAGACGCCGGGTGATCACTATTCGCTGACGATCGCCAACGCGACGACCGCGAGACGCTACAACCTGCCGCACATCGTGGGAGTGTGAGAGCTGCTCATCAGTGAGGCTCAAACAGGGGAGTGGTACGTGAGCGCGGGGAAGGGCGACATACCCACGCTGACCCGGGTGCACCGAATCCTGATCGGTGTGGTGGTCTTCGGGGCGGTCATCATCGCCGGGATCGGCTTCGTCGGATCGTACGCGGCCGTCCGGGAACTGGCGTTGAAGAAGGGCTTCGGAAACTTCGCCTACGTCTTCCCCATCGGGATCGACGCGGGCATCTGTGTCCTCCTCGCCCTGGACCTGCTACTCACCTGGATCCGTATCCCCTTCCCTCTTCTCCGTCAGACGGCCTGGGTATTGACGGCAGCCACGATTGCCTTCAACGGCGCAGCGAGCTGGGGGGATCCGCTCGGCGTAGCGATGCACGCGGTGATCCCCGTGCTGTTCGTGGTCGCCGTCGAGGCAGCACGGCACGCTATCGGCCGGATCGCCGACATCACCGCCGACAAACACATGGAAGGCGTCCGCCTCACCCGCTGGCTTCTCTCGCCCGTGCCCACGTTCCTGCTCTGGCGCCGCATGAAGCTGTGGGAGCTGCGCTCCTACGAACAGGCCATCAAGCTGGAACAGGAGCGGCTGGTCTACCAGTCCAGCCTCCGCTCCCGCTTCGGCCGAGCCTGGCGTCGCAAGGCCCCCGTCGAGGCGCTGATGCCCCTGCGGCTGGCCCGGTACGGCGTCCCGCTCGCCGAGACCGCACCCGCCGGTCTCGCCGCCGCCGGCATCGAGGAGCCACCGATCCAGTTCACCGTCGAGCGGGTCACCGCAGCGGCCCTGGAAGAAGACGCCACCCTCGAAACCGTGCCACCGCAGGGCGATGGTGCGGCCGAGCTGGAGAGGGCAGAGCCGAAGCCGGTCCAGGACCCCGTCCCAACCGCTGTGCCCAGGCAGCCGGACGAGCGGCAGGAATCGACTGAGGAAGCCGCCGATCGGTTCGCCGAGGCCTACCAGGCGTTCCTCGCCCAGTTCCAGGCCGAGCCGACCCCGACACAGTGGGCCGTCTGGCTCCGCGACACCTACGGCATCTCCACGGGATCCGGCGATCCGCTCTCTGAGGACCAGGTGCAGCCCTTGCTCCGGGTCCTACAGAAACGCTATGCGTTCGTTAGCCAAGAGCCCGCTGGCACCGACGGAGTGGAGCCAGCCGACCAGTGGTACGACTACTTCCACAGCGCTTGGCGCACCTACGCGCAGGAATTCGGCACGTATCCGGATGCCGCCGCTCTTGCTGCCTACGTGTACGAGCGGGACGCCATCACTGGAGACGGCGGCCGGCCCATCACCGGCGAGGACCTTGCAGCCTTCGTTACGAGCTTTGAGGAGCGTGACTTCCGCAGCAGCGGACCGCCCGCCGGAGCTGCAGCCCCCGAACCGGACGAGCAGGTCACCGAAGAGGTCCTCCCGTCTGAAGAGGAACCCGAGGCGGCGTCTGCCGGCGCGGGCGCCCAGGCCGCCAAGGAGCAACGCGCCCCGCGGGTGAGCGCCGCCATCGATGACCAGTCTCCGGACGAGGATGCCGTCGCGGGGGAGAGCGTCGTCCTCAGCACCGTCGACCGCTACTACCTGGCGTGGATGGAGTACCAGGCCGAGACCGGTGCCGAACCGGAGAAGGCCGAGCAGCTCTCCGAGTTCCTCGCTGGCAAGGGCCTCTACGGCCGTGGCGGGAAGCCGGTGAGCCCCTCCACCTTGCGGCGCTACCTGCTGCCGTTCCGGGTCTACAGCCTCTGGGCCGAGCAACGGGTGCGCAGCGACAAACCGTCCTTCGACGCCGTTGCGCAGGAGTGCGCAGCCCACGGGATCACTGCGCAGTACAACAAGCCCATCAGCCCCGAGTACATCTCAGAGAACGCCGCCGACTTCGAACGCCGCTGGCAGGCACTCATCCGCCACCACGCCGAAGCACAGCAGTAAGTCCGACACCGCGCACCGGCTGGGCACCCAGTCTTCCCGCCGTGCCCAGCAGGCTGCGCAATTGGAAGAAACAGCAGGTCAGCACTGCATTGCGCAGACATCGCGATCATTGCGCAGCCGTGCGCACCGCACCCTTGCGCATTGCGCAGCCCCGCCCCTGAACCGACGAGGAGGACCCATGTACGCACTGCGCATCGACCCGGACGCCACGGTCACGGACCTCACCCTGCCCGCGGCCGATGCGTACACCGCGATCCAGGAACACGTCGGATCCGAGGCCGTCGACCAAGGGGTCTACCACCGGCGGGCTGCTCTGCACATTCACGGCAATGGGCTGAAGCTCGGACTTGACCAGAACCTGGCCGCATGGGCCCTGGCGAGTGCCTGGCGCGGCATGCCCCTGTACCCGCTGGCCGGTCCCATCGTCATCACGGGCCGCACCGCGAGCGGGGACATGACGGCACTCGACAACGACCTTGCGCAGCACGCGAAGGCCGTTGCGCAGACCGTCCGCGACACGCTGTCCGAGTGGCGTGAACGCCCTCCGGCCGCCAACGAGGCAGCCATCAAGGAACTCCTGGCGTACGCAGCCCACGACGCCGCCTCCAGCGGGCAGTGACGCGCTGCGCATCTGCGGAGCCGTCGGCTAGAGGGCCTTGCGCATGGCCGTGCCCGAGCCGTTGAGGAGCTCGTTGATGAGCTGCGTGGTCTCCGTCTCCAGGGAGCAGTCGAGCGCCCGGTTGACCTGCTGGACGCGGGAGATGGCCATGTGCAGACCCTGCCGGTTCCCGGCCGCATATTCAATCCGGCACCAGTCCCGGTACAACAGCTCCGCCGTGTCGTCGACGTCGAGACCGGTCGCGACGGCCTGGCGGGCCGCGCTGAGGTCGTGGTGCGGGCCCGCAGGCGTGCGGTAGGTGGCCACCGTGTGCGCCACGTCGATGATGCGCGTGACCATCTCCTGCTGGTAGGGCTCAGCCCAGGGCAGGGCCTTGCCCCCGAACGGCCGGCCGCGCACCAAAGTGAGCGCCTTCTCCAGATCGGTCAGGCCGGAGGGACCCAACGGAAGAGCGCGTTCGACGAGCTGCAGGAAGCGGCTCCAGTCACAGCGCACCCCGGGCGCGAGCTGGTACGGGTCCTCACCGGAACTACGGCGCGGCACGTAGGGGTTGCCGGCAGGGTCGTTACCCAGAGAACGACGCAGTCCCTGCAAGCGGGCGTTGAGGGTGCTCGTCGACCAGGGGCTGACGGGATCCATGTCGGCACACAGCACGTCCGCACTCCGTCCGGGCCGGAAAAACAACAATGCGGCGAGCTGCGCCATCCGCGGGCCGTGGCCGGTGCTGTCCACACCGGTCACCTCGACCGGGCCCAGCACCCTGATCTCCGGCGCGTGCAGGTCATGCGCCTCGCCGTCCTCCACCTCCGGCAAATCCTCGGTCGAGGCCTCGTGATCGTCGGCCTCCGCGTCCTCGCTACTGGCGGGAGCCTCCGCGGCGGTTGGGGGTACTGGAGCCGGGGGCGGGGGCACTGCTGCAGCGCTTGTGGCGGGGCCTTCGCCAGCCGGAGTTGCGTTCGGGGCGGCGGGCAGGAGTCGAAGTCCGGACGGGTCGGCGCTAGCGGCCAGCAGGGCCGGGAACACCTCGCTGCCCGCATCCGATGGAGCCGCCAGCGAGACGTTCGGGGCAGCGGTGGCCGCGGACGCGATGGGCTCCTCCGGAGCTGTCCGCTCGGGCTGCTGCATCTGCTCGGGCTCATCAGGGACGTCCTGCCAGGGCCCCTCGGCCGGGTGGGACGGCTGCCCGGACACCTTCAATGCCGTGGTGATCTGCAGGTACGCGGCGTGCTCCAGGCGCTGCACCGTGATGCCGACGCTGGCGTATTCGAGGTTTTGCGGATCACTGACGGAGGCGTTGAGGATCTCCGCCTCGGGGAAGTGCGCGGCTGCAGTACTCGCGGGGGCGATCAGGGTGACGGGGACCGTGCCCGACTTGTCGATGACATCGGCGAACTGCCAGGCCATGTCCGCGTCCAGCGAGGAAGCGCACAGCAGCAGGTACGGCTGATGCTCGGTTTCAGGCATCTGGTGCGCTTCCAGCAGGCGTTCGCTCAGATCGCGCAGGGCGTGCGCGGCTTGGCGCATGTGGGCGATCCGCGCGGTGGGCAGGAGCTGCGGCAGGTCATCGCCGAATCCCACGGTGACGACCTCGACTTCGCTTGCCCACGGGCTCATGCCGAGTTCCAGGGCCAGGGAGGTGCACACCTCGGTGATGTGGACCGGGTTGCCGTCCAGCAGCAGCGCGGGCAACTGCGCGAGGTTGAGCAGCAGGAGGTCGCCGGCCTCGGTGCTGCCGACCGTGACCAGCCCCGGATACGGTGCCGGCACCTCGCGGGCGTCCTCTTCGTCCAGGAGGACGGCACCGGAGGGCAGGGCCCACCATCCGCCCTGCCCGGAGACGAAGGGCGCCGCGGGGTCCTGGGCGAGATCTTCGGGCAACACCTCCACCGCGCGGGTACCGATCCGGGCAGCCCGCAGCGGCGGCAGGATCGCGTCCTCCTCCTGAGCCGCCTGGTGGGCCAGCGTCCGCAGTGCTACGTCGAGGCGGGCAGCGCCGCCCGGCTCGGCGGCCGCTGCCAACTGGGCCTCGGCCGTGGACGTCTCCGACGCGATGGCGATCTTCTCGCCGGGCTTGCGGCGGCGGCGCTGCAGAGTACGACGCAGGGCAAGAGCACCGGTGATGGCGGCCGCCAGCAGCGCGCCGGCACCGAGAACGGTGCGCAGGTTCAGCGGACTGCTGGCCGGAGCGGGTGCCGGGGTCTGCGACGCCGTCGCGGTAGGGGAGGAGTCGGCAGCGGAGCCGGACGTTTCAGCTGACGCTGACGGGGAGACGGCAGAGGGCGATGCGCTGACGCTGGGCGTCGGGGTTGCGGAGGATGATGCCGACGGAGACTGATCCTGCCCGGGCTGCTCGGCAGGGCGGCTGGCCGGTGCGCTGGGGGCCGAGGATTCTGGTGCGGGCGTGGTGGTCTGGATCGGCGCGGGTGCCTGCTCGTCCCCCGTGCCGTCGCCCGGCTGCTGCTCACTGTCGGGCTTCTGGCTGGCCGGGGGAGTGGTCTCCTGACTGCCCGCCTTGTCCCCCTGGTCTCGTCCCTGGGGCGGCTGGTTGGGCTGGGCGCCGGGCACGGTGACCTGCTGACCCGCGTAAATGACGTTCGGGTTGGTGATGGCGGGCAGGCCGTGCGGCTGTTCCTTGCCCCGGCTGGCCTTGAACAGCTCCGGCCATTCGTCGCCGTCGCCGAGCTCCTTCTCCGCGATCTTCGACAGGTAGTCGCCCGAGTGAACCGTGACGACGTGTTCGCTCGTCTCGTCGGCAGCTGGGGCACTGTCACCCAGCTGCGCACGGAGACCGCCTACTCCAGTTGAGGTGTTGGGCATCTGAAGCTGCCAGCCGGGCTGCAGGAAGCTGTTCGCACGGAACGCGGTGCCGTCGACCATTGTGTGGCCCTCGTTCAGGGCAGCGATCTCCCGCCACCGCTCACCGTCTCCCAACTCTCGTTCAGCGATGCCCCACAGGCTGTCCGCGGGCCGCGTCTCGCGCACCGTGTACGTGGTGCGGGACGCCGGTGTGCTCGCAACGGAGGCCTGAGGCTGCTCGGTTTCGGCTGCGGACTGCGCATGAGCTGGCCCGGGGACCGGGGCTGCCGAGGTGGCCGACGCGGCCTGGGCGTCGGAAGCCAGCGCCGAACTGGTGGGCAGCAGCACCAAGATGCTGCCGATCAGGAGAGCCGCAGCGCGCTGCGAGGCGCCCATCCCGCGCGGGGCATGCCAGGTCCGGCCCCGAACCTGCGCAATGAGCTCGCGTGCGGCGCAGAACGTGAACTGCAGCCAGCCGATCCAGCCCACGCAGGTGAGCAGCAGCAGGAACACGCTGCCGGTGTCCTGCCGGTCCAGCAGGTGCGTGAGGTCGTCGTGGGTGGCAGCCCAGATGACCGGGGTGGCCCACGCCAGCAGCAGCGGCAGCCCGGCGACCGTGACCGCCAGGACCAGCAGACTCAGCACGGCCTTGAGAACTCGCGCGAGGGTGCGGCCGGCGGTTGCGGCGGGGGAGGGGGTGGTGCGCATCAGTTTCCTTCGGGAGCCGTGACGCCATGCAGGAGGACTGCCTTGCCATGGCCGGTCACCGACAGAGAGCCGATTCCAACCACCGACAAGAACTTGGTGTCGTACGTGCCGGTGACCGTGACAGTGAGCGTCTTGCCGTCGCCGGACACGCTGACCGTGCCGGTGGCACCGGCGGAGCGCAAGTAGGCCTGGGCTGCGGCGGCCGCGGCCTGCGGATCCACGACGATCGCCCTCCCACTGATCGCGTCGGCGGGATCGATGGCCTGCCCGCCTGCCCGCGCGGCTTCGCCGGCGACGTAGTCCGCGCGTTCTGTGGCGCGCATCTTGCTGCCACCGTCGACGGCGACGCCGATAATCCCGATCAGCGCGATGACGCACACGGCGACGAACACCGTGACGCCTCCGGCATCGTCCAGCTGTGCTCGGCGCAGGCAGATCCGGTGGAAGAACATCAGTCACCCCGCTGCCTGTACTGGTCTACCACCGAGGTCGCCGTCGACGTGAGCGTCTTAGCTCCTGGAACACCCGGAAGCAGAAGGTCGGACAGATTGACCGTGCAGGTCACGGTCACGGTGACCGTGCCGACCTGCCCCACCGGCACACTGAGACCGCCAGTGTTGATACTGACGCTGGTCGACGCGCACTTGATGCCCTGGTCGTCCAAGGACTCGGCAGCCGCCGACTGCGCGGCGCTCTGCGCGGCCGCCGCTGTGCGGTGGATGGACGCCTCCCTTGCCGCGTCCTCCGCCGCGGAGTCGATTTTCGCGCCGGAGGTAACGATCCGGCCGCCCGCGATCGCCATGCACAAGAACATGATCAACACGGGTAGGACGATTGCCGCCTCGATCGCGGCGCTGCCCTCATCGCTGCATAGTTTTTCTGCCCAACGGGCCATGGATCGCACCTGATTCATTCCCCCGGGACGGTCCAGCGCTCCACGGGGCCGGATGCCGACTGCGTGACTTGCAGGCCCGGCACACCCGGGATCATGGACAGGACCGTGCCGGACACCTGGACCCGCACCCGCTGTCCGTCGCTGCCAGCGGAGACGCTGTAGCCGCTGAGGCTGTCACCGGCGGTGCGCCCCAGCACGTTCCGTGCCTGGGCCGCACCGTCGGCCGGACTCGACTGGTAGGCGCGGGCGGCGGTGAGGCCCTCGCGGGCAGCGGTCAGAGCGATCTGCCGGGCGTAGTACCACATGGAGGCCTGGATGACGGCGACCGTGGCAAGCAACACGAACGGGAAGACGATCGCCATCTGGATGCTGGTGTCCCCGCGGTCATCACGCCACCGTCGCCCCTGCCACCAGTCCGTCCGCTGCTCGCAAGGCTTCATCACAGGCCGGAGAGCTTGCCGTTGTACTTGGCGATCACGACGGCGATGGTTCCGGCGATCAGGACGGCACCGGTGACGGCGGCCACCCAGATGATGACGGTCGTAGTGGAGATATCGCCCCGGTCCGGTCGGCGGGAGGCCTCCTGAAGACCTTCCTGCACTCGAGTGGTGAGCCGGAGGACCGCGCCGTTGGCGCGTGCCCAGGTGCGCACGCCCCGGCGGCCACGCCCCGGTCCGCGTGATGTGGCGTACGGGGCGGTGTGCGGGTGCGTGGCCACAGGGAGCACAGCTCGGCGGGTGCGGGCTGCGGTGTGCTTCATATTCCTTGACCTCTCTGGGGCGTTGAACGAGTCGGTGTGGTTCAGACGGTCAGCATGCGGATAACGGCAGGGAAGGCCATCAGCAGCATCACCAAGACGGCGAGGAGCGCTCCCGGCGCAGTCATCTTCTCGCTGGCCGCGTTCGCCTCGGCGGCCTGATCCGCCAGAAGTTCGGCGTTGAGCGCCGCGGTGCGGGCCCGCAGGGCTTTGTACACGGCGGCGCCGTCCGTGGCGCTGCCGCGCATGATGTCCGCGACGTCGTCCAGGACGGGCAGGTCGTACTCGTGGGCGAGTTCCGTGAGTGCTTGATAGGGCGGGATCTTCTCCAGCCGTGCCCGGCGCAGGGCCCCCTGCAGATACAGGAAGGGCCAGCCCTCGCCGACCTCGGCGGCCTTCTCCAGTGCTTCGGCGGGGCCGGCGTCGGCAGCCCGCTTGAGCGCGACCAGGTCGAGGTAGGCGGACAGGGCGTGCGCGAACTCCTCCCGTGCCCGCTTGGCCTGGTCCCGCACGGCGAGATCGGGCGTGATGAACAGCAGGGCGGCGACGATGAGTCCGACACCGGCGGGCGCATAGAACGGCAGGCCCACACCCGCGATGATCCACGGAATCGTCGCGATCACCGGGCAGAGGAGCCCGAGAGCTGCGAGCGCGGTCTTCTTGAGCATGAACTGGCCCGGCCCCTGGCCGAGCAGGGCCAGGTTCGTGGTGGGGACCTTCACGCCTGGCAGGCGCTCGAGGCGGGCCAGCAGCCACCGGCCCCAGACCTCCTCGCGGTCCAGCTCCGATTCGGGCATGGTCAGCGTGGCCGGGGCGCTGCGTTTGAGGGCCGGCCCCAAGGCGGGCTGAGGCGGCAGGAACTCCCGGATCAGCAAGGCGACACCGGCGCCGACCGTACCGCCGGTCACAACGACGGGGAGCAGGTTCACGAGGCGGCTCCTTCCGGCTCGCGGGCAGCGGCCGGCCGTTCCGGCTCCGGTGCGGGAGTGGGCAGCCGGACGGTGCTGGCCGGGTCGGTGATCAGGAACCGCGGGACGCGGCGGAAATTGCCCAGCTGCCGCATCAGGGCGAGCACGCCGACGAAACCGGCCGTCAGGAAGGCCAGGACGAGCTGCCCGAGGAGGGTGGAGTACGGCTTCGTATAGCCGGGCACGAAGAACCCGGCCACCACGACCCCGACGGTGATGATGGTCATCCACCGCACCGTGGTGCGGGGCTTGGCCCGGTCCGCCTCGATGGCGCGCTTGCGGGCGACCTCTTCGCGCACGGTGCCCGACAGATCCTCCAGGGCCTGCGCCAGGCCTGGGCCGCGATCGTTGACGGACAAGACGAGCGCGGCGACCACCTTGTCGGCGGTGACGTCGTCGAGTTCCCCGGCGAACGCGCGCAGGGCCCCGTCCGGCCGCCAGCCCAGGCGCAGCCGGTCGGACAGGTTGACGATCTGCGGTGCGAGTTCGTCCGGCGCCCCCTGACGGCTGGTGATCATTGCCTGTTCCAGACCCATGCCCAGCCGCAGCAGGCCGGCGAGCCGCTGCGTCCACTCGCTCAGGCTCTCCAGCTGGCCGATGCGGTCCCGCGCCATCTGTGCCGGGCTGATCAGCCAGGGCACGCCGATGACGGCCGCACCCAGCAGGGCGCCGCCGACGAAGTTCCCTGAGACCAGCCACACAGCGACGAACACGGTGACGGCCGCAGCGATGAGCGTCCGTCTTTGCAGCCTGGCGTCCTCACTTCGGTTCTGACCTCCGCGCACGGCCGCCTGCCAGCGCTTGAGCAGGGGGGCCCGGCGCGGCGCCGTGGTGCCCACGAGTCCCGCCACGACACCGAGCAGTCCGCCGGCCACGGCCATGCCACTGAGTAGCCCGAACAGCAGCGTCATCGGCTTACCCCCACCTTCAGCGGCAGCGGTGCCTGCCAGGCCCCGTACGGCTGCTGCAGCAGACCGGAGTCGAAGCCGACGCGGCGCAGGTCATCGACGCAGCCCGGGTCCATTCGGGGTACCGCCCGCAGCTCCCCCCACTCGCGGCCGGGGGAGAAGATCTCGTTGGTGGCGGGCCGGCCGTTCTCGCCGATCCCGGTCAGCTCCAGCACGTGGGAGACGTAGCGGTGGCGGCGGCCGCCGATCTGCGTCTCGTCCGTCATGTCGACGTAGAC